>NCCR01000310.1 GCA_002279765.1 Verrucomicrobia bacterium 12-59-8
GCAGGGAAGCCGAAGCCCATGGTGCCGGCGCCGCCGGAGCTGAGCCAGTGGTAGCTCTCGTCGTTCTTGTAGAACTGCGCGGCCCACATCTGGTGCTGACCGACGTCCGTGGAGATGATGGCCTTGCCTTTGGTGAGGGTGTAGAGTTCATCAATGACCTGCTGCATGCGGAGGCCACCCTGCTTCTTATAAGAGAGGGGGAACTTCTTCTTGTAGCCGTCCAGCGTGGCCAGCCAGTCTTCGGTGGGCAGTTTTTCGACCAGGGGAAGGAGATCGCTCAGCGCGGCTTTGGCATCGCCTTTGATGGTGACGTCCACCTTGATCATCTTGTGGAACTCCGCCGCATCGATGTCGATGTGGATGAGCTTGGCGTTGCGGCCAAACATGGTGGGTTTGCCGATGATGCGGTCATCGAAGCGGGAGCCGACATTGAAGATGAGGTCGGCTTCGCAGATGGCCTTGTTCGCATAGGCGGTGCCGTGCATGCCCAGCATGCCGAGGGAGAGCGGGTGCGTTTCCGGGAAAACGCCTTTGCCGAGCAGGGTCGTGGTGACCGGGCAGCCGAGGGTTTCGGCCAGCATGAGCAGTTCTTTGTCGGCACGGGCGATCATGGCACCCTGACCGTAGCCGGGCAGATCCATCGGCTCGTCAAACGTGCCGGTGAAGGGGCCCTGGCTGAAGTCCTTCGGAATGTCGATCAGAACCGGACCCGGGCGGCCCGTGGTGGCGATGTGGTAAGCCTCCTTGGCGATGCGGGGCAGGGAATTGGAGCTCTTGATCAGGTAGTTGTGCTTCACGACCGGGGACGTGATGTTGAAGATGTCGGCTTCCTGGAAAGCGTCTTTGCCGAGCATCCAGCTCACGGTCTGACCGCAGAGGACGATCATCGGAACGCTGTCCATCTGCGCGGTCATGAGGCCGGTGATGGTGTTGCCAGCGCCGGGGCCGGAAGTGACGAGAACGACGGCGGGCTTGCCAGTGGCGCGGGCGTAACCGTCTGCCATGTGAACGGCACCCTGCTCATGGCGGACGAGAACGAACTTCATGTCCGTCTTCACGGTCTGCAGCGCGTCAAAGATCGGGATGGCTGCGCCACCGGAGTAGCCGAAGACATACTCGATGCCGAGATCTGCGAGGGTTTTAATGAGCGCCTGCGCGCCGTCCATTTTTTGCTGGCTCATGATGGTTGGGGTGAAAATTGCGATTTGGAGGGTTAAAGTGGGGTTGAATTGGAAAATTACAATCGAAAAGTGGGCTTTTTTGGGTGAAATTGACCCATGTGGGATGGTGGTGGGTTCAAAAACTGCCATTTTTGAGGGGATAATCCGGGTTTGGCTGCGGATCGGGTTGAAAAGATGGTTGTTTATGGCTTTTTTCCACCCTGGGTGGTTGGAGCAAACCGCAAAACTCATTACCGGTGAGCAATCTGCGTCTTGCTCGAAGGCCATGGGCTTCCTACTTCACAGATGGGGCCGATGCTGCACCGGTTCAAAGGCAAGCGGGGCAAGGCCGAGGGAGTGACTGCAACGGCCCACAAACTGGCGCGGGTGACCTATGGCGTCATCAAGAGCCGGTGCAGCGAGGATGAGCAGGAAGCCGCAGCCTTGGGCTTCGCCCTGACCCAGCTTCCCGCTGCGCACAAGAGTGGAAGTTATGCGGGAGGACAAGATGATGGTGGCATGTCCTCATGCCTGGCCATTGCTCATGGAAGTGCTGCCAAGTGCCAGGCGGCTGGTCCTTGTGCTTACTTCTTCTCCTGCACCTCTTCATCGCTCGGCACCACGAGCACCGGGCAGTGGGCGTGTTTCAGGACATCGCGCGTGACGCTGCCCACCAGCAGGTGGTAGATCGTGCTGTGGTGGTGGGAGCCGAGAATGATCAGGTCGGCATTTCGCCGCCGGGTTTCGGCCAGCACCCCGGCCACGCTGGCGTCCGCCAGCTGCTCCACGCTGGCGCGCACGCCGAATTTGATCAGGGAGTCGCGCATTTCAAAAAGCTGCTCGGTTTGCTGATGCACCGCCGCCGGTGAGGGATCTTCCAGGACCACGGGCGAGACCAGGCCCACATCCACGACCACGGGCACCTTCGCCAGTACGTGCAGGATGATCACCTCGCTGTTGAATGCGGTGGCAAGCGTGTGCGCCTGCTTGAGTACTTTGAACGTCAGATCGGAGAGATCGACCAGGGCAATGATGGTTTTCATGATCAGATGTTTTCCACGGGAAGTTTCACCACCAGCAGCGAGCACGGCAGCCGCGTGAGCAGGCGCTCCGCTGTGGAGCCCAGCAGGACGTAGCGCAGGTTGGTGCGTCCCTTGCCGCCCGTGATGATCAGGTCCGCCAGGGTTTCCTGTGCATGCGCGACGATGCCGTTGCCATGACTGGAGGCCTCATGCAGCACTTCGGTGGATTCAATGCCCTTTGCGGCATCCCCCACGAACTCATGCAGCTCCTTGCGCAGTCCCTCGACTAGGGTCGCCCGGTCCTCCGGCGTGTACATGACCGTGGGCACGCTGGTGTCAGCAAAAGGGGTAGGGTAGGCCATGGCGACCCAGGGCTCCTGCCACACATGCAGAAAGTCCACCTCAGCACCATCCATGCGGGCCAGACTGTGCGCCTGCTCCACCACTGCTCGCGAATTTTCCGAGAAGTCAAGGCAGGCCACGATCTTGCGAAACGGCTGCGGATGATTCGTGCGTACCAGCAGCACCGGAGTCTGCGCCTTGCGCGCCAGCTTGCTGGAGATGGACCCCGCCCCTGCGGGCATCTCCCCAGCCCCCGCGATCCCCGCCACCAGCAGGTCTGCGTTCAGCGTGCGCGCATGCTCCAGGATCTCGTGCAGCGGCGTGCCCAGCGCGATGGTGACTTCATAATTGTCCGGCGCAGGAGATTGCTCCATCCAGCGGGTGAGCGCGGTGCTCGCGCCCTCAGTCGCCGCCTTCGCATGGTTTTCAAAGGGCTCTTCCCGGCTGTCCGCCAGTGCCGCCACAGCGGCGGAGTCCACCACATGCAGCACCTGAATCTTTGCGCCTTGCAGAGCCGCGATGCGCACCGCCTGCTCAAAGGCCGTGCGTGATCCGGTGGAGAAATCCACAGCGACGAGAATGGTGGAGAGCTTGTTCATGGCCTGCGAGGGTTGGTTTCCATGCCCCAGCTAAACGCAGATCCCCATGTCGCGAAATGGGCTGTTCACCCCATCTCTTATCGTACTCTGGGCGTATTTTGGCCTCGAAAAAAAGCCCTCTCCCGCCCCGGCCAATCACCCAGCAGGCTTGGCATCCCGACCATTCTCTTCTAAAGTCCGGCCTCTTGGTTCGCAATTATCCAGGGAGGCGCAGCCGGGGAGTAGATGAAAAAAACGGGGCGGATGCACTGGGTGCTTCAGTCATGCATGCCGGGCAGTGCAAGCGGGCGTCAGAGCAGCTGAGCTTCGGCCTCCGCTTTGAACTCTTCGAGGAGCGCCTTTAATTGATGGTGTGTGTGTGCGGCTTTGACGGCGGCGATGGCTTCGTTGGCGAGTTCGTCGCAGCGTTCGTTGTCGGTATGGCCGGCGTGGCCTTTGACCCAGTGCCATTCGATTTTGTGATGCGCCGTGGCAGCGTCGAGTTCGCGCCAGAGGTCGGCGTTTTTGACGGGCTGCTTGCTGCTGGTGCGCCAGCCATTGCGCTTCCATCCGGCGATCCACTGGCTGATGCCTTGACGGACGTACTGGGAGTCGGTGTGAAAATCGATCTGGCAGGGTTCTTTGAGAATGCGCAGGGCCTCGATGGCGGCCTGGAGTTCCATGCGGTTGTTCGTGGTGGCCGGCACGCCGCCTTTGAGTTCGCGCACGTGTTTGCCATAGGCCAGCACGGCGGCCCAGCCACCGGGGCCGGGATTGCCATGGCAGCCGCCGTCGGAATGGATGACGACCTTCTTCACGCTGGCGTCTGGGTGGAATCCTCCGCCGCCCAGGCACGCATGCGGCGGTCGATGAAGAACGGAACAAACGGCAGCAGCGAGGCGATGAAGACGAGCGCCGCGCGGCTGAAAGTCCAGCCCGTTTGCATGAGCACGCGCCAGAGCGCAATGCAGAAGAGAACGAAGAGCCCGCCATGCACTGATCCGACGATTTTAACCGCCAGCGGCATGCCCCCATAATACTTCAATGGCATGGCGATTAAGAGGAGGATCAAATACGACGTGGCTTCGAGCAGGCCGACAGTGCGCAGGAAAGAGACGGGATGTTTCATCAGGGGAGGGAACTGCTGCTTTAGCACTGATGGCGGGACGGTGAAATGGATTTTGGAGGTGGCGACTCGATCCTATATGCATGAAGGTACCGGTGGCCCCTCGTCGTCACCATATAGTCGTGGTTAAGCGGGCATGTTTCTGGCTGACGGCCACAGATGGGGCTCGACAAAACTGTTGCTCATAACGCTGGTGACGCACTCAACCGTTTTGTTCACCATTTAAATTTTTAGACTTGAGTCGTTCGCCCGATTCTACATATTTTTTTATTATGGGGTATCACGTCACGCTCAGCAGAGCTGAACCGGGCACAGGCATCACCGCCCAAGAGTGGAAGGACTTTGTGGCGAGCCGTCCGGAGCTAAAACTTGTCGATAAGGGCGCACATTTCATCACCGCAATTCTGGACCAAGACGATAACTTGGCTCTGCACTATTCGGCAGGTAATTGTTCAGTCTTCACCAAGAACCCGGAAGGGCCGAGGATCATCGAGTACATGGCTTCCATCGCTCCACACTTTGGCGGGGTTGTGACTGGAGATGAGGGCGAGGCATTTGCGTCCGCAGCAGACTGGGGCACTCAAAACGACTGGGACAGTAAGACGGTACTTGTTAAGAAGCGTTGGTGGCAGATAGAGCTTTCCAGAGGCTGGCGGATCATATGGGGACTGTTTCTTGGTGCTTTTATCATCCTAATCAAGGAAGCCTTTTTCTCACGATGACTTCGGATCAGTCCACCGGACACATTGGACATCCCCGTTACCTCAGGCAATTTCCTGTTATGCGACCCCTGGGGTATTCATCAATGCGGCGACCTGCCCGCTCATTTTCGTGCTGCTGCCTGCGTTCCCTTCAATCTAACAGGGCAGACGGAGGGGACTGTCTTCTTCTGGCGTTTCGCGCCATGTCATGCAAAAAAGAAGGGGGACCAAAATGGTCCCCCTCGAAGAGCTGATGGTGACAGAAAGAATTACTTCGACGCCTTGAGGTCGTTGTACTTCTCAAAGCCCTGCTCGGCGGTCAGGCCGCCGTGCACCACGCCCTGCACGGCCTGCATCATCGCCACTGGGGCGTCGCTCTGGAAGATGTTGCGGCCCATGTCCACGCCGCTGGCTCCCTGAGCAATGGCGTTGGCGCACATTTGCAGTGCGTCGAGTTCTGGCAGCTTCTTGCCACCGGCGATCACGATCGGCACCGGGCAGCAGCTCGTGACGGTGTCGAATTCGGAGTCG
>NCCR01000051.1 GCA_002279765.1 Verrucomicrobia bacterium 12-59-8
GATCATCGGCAATAGGAAGAACACTCCGCCGGCGAGGATCACGTTCATGTAGTCCAGCACCGTGCTCAAATAACTGCCCTCGGCACCGAGCAGCCGAAACAACCACGGTGCCACAAGCCAGCCCACGATGGAAAGCAGCACACCCGCCGTGGTGGCAAACAGCATTGACTGCGCAAACACCCTGCGTGCATCCGCAGCATGGCCCGCTCCCAGCGCGTTCGCCAGCAAGGCCGTGGTGCCCTGGCTGATGCCGCTGCCAATGGCAAACACGACAAAGTACAGCGGAAACGACAGTGAAAGAGCTGCCAGCGACTCCGTGCCCAGCCAGCCCGCGCACAGCGTGTCCACCACGTTGAACATCGTGCTGAAAAACATGCCCACACTCATCGGCAGTGCGATGCGCCAGATGAGCTGTGGAATGGGATCTGTGGTCAGTGAAAGCGGCTGGTTCATCGGCGCAATCCTGCCATGATGCTTTCAATCTGCACACGATGAATACCCATATGCATGCCAGCCATTGCGGCCCAGCCTAAAGCATCCAGCGGCCCAAACCACGGATGCGCATAACGCACCTGGGTCTTCAACTCGGGAGCCGCTGTGATCGAGGCGAGCACATCATCGCAGGAGCGCTCAAATTCAGCCTCGACGTTCGCGGCTGCAGTCGAACAAGGCTTGACCGCCGCCGTGCTAGCCTTGCCTGGTGGCACCTTGCCAGCAGCCAGTGCCGAGGTGACTCGGGCCACAGCGGTGTTCGTGATGCGCAGATGATCAAGCGTCATCCACACGGACCAGTTGCGGCTGCTGTCCTCCAGTCCGCGTAAGCGGGTGATGAGCACCTGCTCACCACGCTGCGTTATAGGGCAGGAATCCACCAGCGCACTGATCGCCGCACGCTCCTGCTCAAATCTGGCCACAAAAGACTCGCGGCTTCCGCGACGACGTGCCAGCGCAAAGAGCAGCCGAGCAACCCAGAGCTCAATGGCAGGAAGTCCGGCGCCCGGTAGGGCGAGTTGAGGATCGGTGTTGGTGCTCATGGCACTCATATCTATTTATATACTTGCATTATGCAAGTATTTTACTTTTGAAATGCAAGCGTTTGAAATCATAGTTCAGCATGTCAAAGGCCAAAACATCCAAACGCCCGCTCAGGGCTCCGCCACCACCTTCACGCCGCTCGCCCTGCCCCGTGTCCTGTGCGCTCGATCTGTTTGGCGACCGCTGGACGCTGCTCGTCATTCGCGATCTCATGCTGGGCCGCAGCCGCTTCAAAGATTTCGTCAGCTCGCCCGAAGGCATCCCCACCAATATCCTCAGCGACCGCCTTGAACGACTACTCTCATCCGGTATCGTGCGCCAGATTCCCACCTCGGACAGCGGCAAACGGATGGCCTACGAACTCACAGACAAAGGCGAGGCCCTCCGCCCGACCCTGAAGTCCATCCGCGACTGGGGACTGGCCTGGGAACCGGGCACCAAGGCGGTCTTGCAGCCGGGCTGACAAGGAGTCCATTTGCGACATTGCTACAACCTGCATGGATACAATCCCCATGACTGACGAAACGCTGATCACTCACGCCCAAGGCGGTGACATGGATGCTCTGGACTCCCTTGTTCGCCGGCATCAGTCGTGGGTGTTCAATCTTGCCCTGCGCATGGTCTGGCGGCGCGAGGTCGCAGAGGATGCGACGCAGGAGATCCTGATCAAAGCCGTCACACATCTCGGCAGTTTCGAAGGCCGCAGCAAATTCAGCACCTGGCTGCATCGCATCGCGGTCAATCATCTGCTCAATGTGCGCAAATCGGAGATGGAGGAAAAAGCAATGACCTTTACCGACATGGCCGAATCCCTCGACAGCATTCAAGATGAAGCCCTGCCAGTCGAAACTCAGGTGCTCGTGCAGGAGGCCAAGATCGGCTGCATCACAGCCATGCTCATGTGTCTGGACCGTCGTCAGCGTCTCGCCTTCATTCTCGGCGAGGTCTTTGGCGAATCCACCGAGACCGCCGCCGCCGCGCTGGACGTGACGCCTGCCAACTTTCGTCAGCTGCTCTCGCGGGCACGAAAGGATTTGTACCAGTTCATGAATGACAAGTGTGGCCTCGTGAACACCGCCAATCCCTGCCGCTGTGCGCGCAAAGCCCGTGGTTTCATACGCGAAGGCTGGCTCGACCCGGCCAATCTCCAGTTTTCCAAAGACCGCATCGCGTCTGTTCAGCAGCAGGCCGCTGTGCATTTGGATGAACTCCAGGACCTGGACCGCCAGCACGCCGAACTTTACCGCATGCAGCCCATGCTAGCCGGCCCTGATTTTGCCGGCAGTCTGCGTGACATCCTTGCCCGTTCGGGCTTTGGCCGAATTTGAGTTTTTTGCGGATGAACTGTCACAACGCATGGGCGGTTCTGTCACATCTAGGGAAGCCCCTTTTGTGGGCCGCCGTAAACCCTGCTGACAGATACTCTATGAACACCATTCTAATCACCACGGCTGCCAACGCCACCCTCGCCGGAAGCAAGCCCTTTCCCCAAATCGTAGCCCAGCTCATTGAGGCTGGCGTCGAGTTTTACCATGTCGATTATCTCTCCCTGCGGAAGACCTTCTACAATGACAACGGGGCAACTGTCAGCACTGCCATTCCTTATGAGAATCTGCCGGCTGTGGCTGCCGACTTTGATGCTCAGGCACTCCGCGCCAACATCCTCGACAGCCAGCAAAACAACCAGCACTACCGTGATTTCAGCAGTCGTGCCATGCAGGCCGGAGTACAAGGCTACTTCGCCTTCCTGCGCGGCCAGCGCGTGACCTACTTCGGGCGTCAGGGGGATCAGCACATTGAATGGTTCCCAGGGGCAAAGCCGCAGGCAGCGCTTTAAAAGCTCTTCCCGTTTTGGATACAAAGCAACAAGGAGCCAGACCGGGGAAGTCTGGCTCCTCGAATCTACGAATGCAGCCTGGGTCAGCCCAACTTCGCTTCCATCGTGATCGTCGCATTCAGCAGCTTCGAGACGGGGCAGCCCGCCTTTGCTTTGCCAGCGAGATCTTGGAACGTGGCCTCGTCTATGCCGGGAATGACAGCAGTCAAATCTAGATGGCTGGCGGTGATGGCGAAGCCGCCGTCTTTCGGCTCCAGCGTGATGGTGGCGCTGGTGGCGATCTTGTTGGGGGTGAAAAAAAAAGACGCCTTTTCTCAACTCATCCCACGCCTGTAAGCGTTTTAGTTCTTCGGCTTGCCCGCAGATTTTTTCGCTGACTTGTGATTTATCAGTTCCTGGATGCGCTCCTGCTGCTTTTTCAGCGCAGCCTCGGACACGGGCATGGGCGCGAGGTTTTCGCTCACCAGCGGTTCATCGGAAGGAATCGCCCGCCAGCGCAGATTTTTGAACCAAACGGGCGCGCCATGGTCCTGCAGCCATAGATTGCCGCCACGCTTTGCCAAGTCGGTGCCGCGATAGCTCACCAGCTTGACCGCATCTTTCCAGCGCGGATCGGCATAGTCGAAATCGACCACCTTTTCGCCATTCAGCCAATGCTGAATGATGCTGCCCTTGCAGATGACACGCGCCTCATTCCACTGCTCAAACGGCCGCACCACATCCTTGGTCGGGGCCATGCAAAAATACAGCGCCGCCGCGCTCTGCCGCGGATTCTCGCCGTAGTGGCTGTTCGCGTTGTCGAGCAGTTGATACTCATACTGACCTGGCCGGTAGTACACCCCGCTGTTGCAGCCCTTCGCCACCTTCCAGTCAAAGCGCAGCTCAAAATCATCCGGCACCTTCGCCTTTTCATACGTCAGGGCGCCACCACTTTTCACGCGGGCGATCTCGCCTTCCATGACTGCCCAATTGCCATCGTGCTTCCAGCCATCGAGTGTTTTCCCGTCGAAGATAGCTTCAAAGCCGGGCTCCACCGCCAGAACATGGGCGGTGAACAAGGTCAGTATGGCAGCGGTCAATGATGTCATGCGCCTAGAACGTTCCTCACATGCTGCATTGATCTGCCAAAGCACTCATGCACATAATCCATAGCCTTTTTAACTTTGGCCTGGGCCGCAGGGTAGTCGGCATCGATGGCGAACAGGGTCTCGGCCATCTTGTTCGCCGGGGTTTCGTCCATTTCCAACAGCCATTCACCCAACCCGATGTCTTTGAACATCCAGCACTTCGGAGAGTGGAACTCGGAGTAGGTGTGAATGATCGGGGTGCCGTTGGCCAGGGCGATGATCGGTGAATGCGGCTCATGGCAGACGATGGTGTGGGCGCGCGCAAAGATGGAGGCTGCTTCATCGGCATTCCAAAAGTAGTCGAGGTTCACGACGTGCCCCTGGATCTCCGGCGGCAGCGGATCGTGGATGAGGCGCTTGTTGTTCTCCATCTCCTTTTTCACCTCTGGGGCGATGAGCACCTTGTGACCGGTCTTTTTGACCCACATCGTCACCAATTCCCGATACTTCGCCGCGCGGCGTTCATCATCGGCGACCTGCTCAGGTGAGGGATGCAACGGATTGAGCTTCGGGGTGCGGGTGTCGTCAACGCCGGGCAGTTTGGCGGTGTTGGTGCGCAGTTGCAGGGTGATGAACTTCCGCTCCTCCAGCCCAAGTTTCTTCATGGTCGCCAATCCACGCACGTCATCACTCACGTCGATGCCGAAACAGCCGTCCGGACCGAATTCGAGCACGGGTGTCTTGATGCCAGCGGTCTTGAGAATATTCAGTGTCTTCGTCTCACGCGTGTAAGTGAACGAAGCGGCGTTGAGCAAGGCGCTACGTTCTTCCGAGCCTTTGCCCTCCACCATGCTAGCAAAGTACGACTGCCCGAACAGTCCGTACGGCTTGCCAACCTTCTGACAGAACTGCATGAAACTGATGTCCTGGCCCATGCCGGAGTTGCGGATGAACAGATCGCACCCCGTGATCGCCTGCCGCAGTGCTTCGTCAATTTCGCCTTTGCCGGTGAGGCTACCCTGCATGATCTTTACCTTGGGGAAGCGCGTCTTGAGCATCGCAGTGACTCGCTCGTCCAGTTTCATTGCCCAGAGCACCACCTTCACCTCAGGCAGATGCTCTTCAATCACACGCAACGTTCCCGGCGTGTGACCGATGTCACCAATGTTCACCGTGTCCCAGGCGGATTGCAGCAGAATGGTCTTCGGCCTGCTATTGGCAGCGAAAACGGAACCGCCAAGCGCTACGGTGATGGAGGCAATGAAGTGGCGGCGGGTAGGCATGCTTTCAGGGGTTGGTTTCGAGAAGTTGCAGGGCATCCAAGATGACGAAGCCATCGGTGTCGGTATTGCTCACGGTGATGGTCGTTTCGACACCGCCATCCAGCTGGACGCTGCCGATGGTGCGAAACGCCTCCCCGGCTGCCAGCGGCTGCGTTTGATCGACCGTTATGTGAATCTTGCGTCCGCTGCATTGAATCGTCACGGGCACCTTCGTCGCACGCGTTTCATGAGGTGAATAAGCCATGCGTAGTTCGTAGCGGCCTGTCTTGGGCGCTTTGCAGCGGAAGATGGCGATGGACTGGCCATCGGCGCGTTTGTCATCATGGAGATAGCCGGTGCCGATGTGGGGCTTGAAACCGGAAGAGCCGCTCCACTGGCCTTGGAGTTCGGCCAGCGCGTTATCAAGCACAATACCGGGCAGGGTTTTCGGATCGACGTTCATCGCACCCTTTGCTTCGGGCGGAAGATCCGGCAGCACCGGCAGTTCGAGCACCTGTTTCTGCGCCAGCAGACGCTCACGCAACGCCGGATACGGCAATTTCTGCACGGCGAGGTTTTGCTTCGCACACGAAGCGGCGGCAATGCCTGCGCTCTGGCCGAGAATCATCCACATCGGCTCCACGCGGATCGAGGAAATGCCCACATGGGTGCAGGACAGCGCCACGGGCACAAGCAGGTTGTCACACTCAGCCGCCTTCGGTGTGATGGCGCGATACGGGACGTGATAAGGATAGCCATGCCGCCTGCCCGCCATCCGCACTGGCATGATGGTGCCTTCATCCACAACCATGTCCTTGGTTCCTACGCGCTGGCAGTCGTGCGAGTCGATGGGAAACGATGACACAATGATGGCATCATCTTTCTTTGGCTCGTCCATGATGTCTTTCTGCGACACGATATATTCGCCGATCATGCGCCGCCCTTCACGCACATAAAGCTGCGGCGACCAGTGGTCGTAAGCAGCGAATTCATCGCGGCAGAGGCCGATTTCGGCCATCTGCTGCCGCAGCAGTTCCGGCACGGCAGGATCGGTGCTGAGGAAGTGATGCATCTCCAGCGTGTACTGCTTGTGCGCCTCCCAGATCTTCGCGCGTCCAGCCTCATCCGCCTCGCTCCAGCCATTGCAGGCACCGACGAGGCCCATGGAGAACTGTTTACCGATGCCGTTGTTCGCATCAAACTTGTTGCCTGGCAGCGGATACAAATCCCAGAAGAGATGCGGCCTCTTTTCCTGCGCAAAGTAGCGGCGCACGACTTCAAAGCGCGCAGGATCATAATGGGCAGGCTGCGGAAACGGCACGCGAATTGCCGGGTCTTTGGTGACACACAGACGGAAGCTGTAGACCATCACGTTCTTGTCGCCGACCTCGTCTGGTCCTGCATCAGTCGTCGTGATCAATGGCAGCGGCTTGCCAGCGTAATCGAGCCCCGAGATGGCCAGCTTTGGCTTGGAATACTGTTTCCCAGCCAGCGGTTCGCCAAACTCCATCCGCCCTTCGCGGCCAATCGTCCAGCTCACACCTACCGCCGCCATCAGATCTCCCTCATAAGTGCCATCAACGAACACTTTGGCCGCGAAGTCGTCGTCACTCGTCATGAGTTTTGTGATGTGCGTTCCTTCTTTCGTCACCGATTTCAAAACCCGCTTCGTCAGCACCTTCACGCCTGCTTCATCCAGCATCTGCTGCGTGATCTTCGCAGCCACGTGCGGCTCATAGGTCCAGTGAGTGTGATCCTTCTTGCTTACCTTGTAGGGCAGCACCACGCCGCGTTGCTGGTAGTCCTTTTCGATGCGCGCATGCCATTCCTCAAACAAACCCAGCACCGTGCTGCGAACCGTTTGATTGGAGTCGCTGAAACACAGGCCGCCGGTGTTAACCCCACCGACATGATCCGTCGGCTCCAGTAGGATGACCGATGCACCTTCACGCGCTGCGGCGATGGCCGCGCAGAATCCGCCCGGCGTGGCTCCATAGACAATGACATCCGCCTCCGTGGCGGCATGGGCAGACAAACTGAAGGCGAAAAGGAGGACGGCGATGCGTGTCATGGCTCTCATTAGGACACGATCACCTCATTTTTGACACTATTTTGTCTGCTCTATTACAGCCCGATGTGCGGTCTCCTGCAAAAAACGGGCGTAGCCGTCTTCGAGGCCTTTGGGCACATAAGCACTGCTCACCGCACTCTCGCCAAACAGCACCTCATACCAGACACAGGCACCGAGGTACTCACCTGCCATGTTGGCGTGATGGCCGTCCATGCTGAGTGCTATTTTGCCGCCGTTCTTGGGCTTGGCCCAGCGCCAGCCGACGTGCAAGGAGTGTGTCTGATTCGGCAATTCGGGCTGTTTGGCGGCCTTGGGATTGAAGGTGGTTTCGGTTTGATATGACCAGTTCGGATCGGTGTCTGCGAGATGGAAGGCGTCGCCGGTCGGGATGATTCGGGCATTGAATTCTGCCGCTATTTTTTCATAGGCCGCGCGCAGGCCGAGGTACATTTCCTCCTGGGACTGGGGTTCGCCCGGCTTGGTGAAGCGCGGGTCATCCTTGCGATACTCCCACGTTTCATGGACGAGGAGCTGTGCCTGTGGAGCGTGTTTGGTGATGTAGTCGCTCAACCAGCCGGCATAGGGCTGATAGGTGGCGAAGTCGTGGCTCTTGATGCTGGCCTGCTGGATGGTGACGTAGTCCCATTTTTGCAGTTCGAGGTTTTCCTTCAAGCCACGGCCGTTGGTGTAGAAACCGGCTTTGCCCTTTGGATCGGCTTCATGCTTCTGCGCTTTTTCGGCATGTACCTGCAACGAGGCACCACCGATGACGAGGGGCTGATGAATCAGCGTGTGTCCGCCCGCCTTCGCGAGATCGCCGAGGTAATGCGTGGCGTTGGCCGAGAAGCTGTTGCCGATGGTGAGCAGCTTCACCGTTTTGGCCTCGCCCGCGAAGGACGAGACGCAAAACAGCAGCGCAGCGATCAGGGCGAACGCTTTCATGCAAGCCTGTGTTTAGTGACAGCCGCAGCCTTCGCCACAGCCTTTGGAGAACACTTCTTCTTCGGCGGGCACCTCACCGCGTTCGAGGCTTTTGCCGACGAAGCTGGTCACCACTTCGGCGATGCCGCGCAGCACGTCCTGGGCTTCGATGAAGCTCAGGATCGCGGTGTTGGCATCGCACTGGTCCTGCAGTTCGGTGAAGCGTCCGACTTCTTCTCCTGTAGGTTCTTCGCCGTTGTGCTGCTTCTGGTGCAAGGCACGGCCAAGAGTGGCCATCTCGCGATAGAGTGACACTGCCGATTCGTTGGCGAGAAAGGCTTCCGCTTTTTCGCGGGCATTTTTCACTTCGCTGTCGGCCACGAGGATTTCGCACAGTTCGACGATCTTGGATTTGATTTGGGGGGATGCGTTCATGGGGGTGCGAAATTAGGCCGGAATAGCCGATTCAAAGGGAAAAGTCGGACTATTTCACCCGTCCCTTAGCTGCGGCGGCGGTGCCGACGCCACAGCAAGTGCGTCGCGCCGAGAGCCAGCAAGATCAAGCGGGAAGGCTCCGGTACAATCTTGATGATTAGCGACCCGCTGCCAGAAAAATTGCTGATCTGCCACAATTGCCCATAGGGTGTGAGATCTGGCAGGTCTAGATTGCCCTCATTGAGATCTGTGTTCAGACCGGATCGCAGATTGGTTCCCGTGGAGAAGCCACCGGTGGTCAGCGTGCCTACCCAGTCGATGAGCTCCCATGAGTCGCCCCAGCCGGGAGTGTAGGTGCCAGCGAAGGTGACAGCTATGTCGCTGCTGCCGTTGAGCACGAGATTCGTCCCCACAGTGATCTTGTCGGCGGAGCCGCTGCCAAAGATCTGGAACTGGGCCACAGTGGACGCTGCGACGGGTGTGAAGACCAGCGCTGCAGAAACCGCCAGCGTGCCTGCGCCATCGCCAGCGGTGGCCGCATTGGCAGCATCCGAAGTGGTGCCGGGGCGGATCTGGGCATTGACGCCGATCTGCAGGCTGCCGGTGATGCTGCCGCCACCGCTGATCACCGTGCTGCCAGAGAAGACATGCCCGCCTGAGATGGCCGTGGTGGTAAGCGTGGCTCCGGAATCAATCTGCACCCAGGCAGAGGTGGAGATGCTGCTGGATGCGCCCAGCGTGAGGCTGCCTTGACTCACGGTCGTCTTGCCCGTGTTTGAGGGTCAGTGTGCCGGCACCAGTCTTAGCCACCCCGCCAGCTCCGACCAGCGGCACCGAGATGGTGGTGGTGGATGCAGTGATGTTGAAGGAACGAACCGACGCGCCCAAATTCACCTGCCCCACTCCAAACGGCCCAGAGTTCGTGACGAAGCTGTTGCTGCCGCTGGCGGTGACACCGCCATTGAGAATCAACTCGCTGCCCAACATGCCATCGCTCGCCCCACGTGCGAGAGTGATGCTCTGACCACTAAGCGTGAGGCCACCAGCGCCGATGGTGAAACTGCTCACCCGAGCCGTGGAGCTGCCGCCTACGACAATGCCTGTGCCGGAAAAACCGGTGAAGTCAGCCGCATTTGCGGTCATTTGCCCGCCGCTGTTGACGTTGATGCCACCGCCGCCTGAAATGCGCGCCAGACCGGTGATGGTGACCATGCCTGCATTGCTGGACCCGGAGGAAAAGCCGACGCCACCCGTCTGAGTGTAGTTCGCAAAGGTCTCATTTCGATTGCCGAGATTCAAGGTCAAGCCGCCCTCGACGGTGATTGTTGCATCATCGGAAACCTGATTGCTCTGATCCCATTTGAGGGTACCGGACGAAACGAGGATGTTCCCTCCCACCGCATTGATCCCAGAGGTTTTGCCGAGGGAGAGAGTGCCGCCATTCACTGTGGTGAGGCCGCCATAGGTGCTGGCGTCCACCCCTGCCAGCGTCAGTGTGCCAGCTCCTGTTTTGGTGAGGCCTGCAGCGCCAACGACAGCCAGATTCACAGTGGTGGTTCCGGCGGTGACATTCCAAATGCGCGTGCTGCTGCCCATGTTTACCTGGTTGACTGATCCTACAGCCTTCGCGGTTGCACTGCCGTAGCTGATTGAATTGGTGCCGCTGGCGGTGACGTCGCCATTGAGTGCCAGCTCGTTGCCCAGGACGCCGGCCGTCGTTGGCCTGTTCAGCAAAAGGTTCTGTCCGCTCATAGTGAGCCCGCCGGCACCTACGGTGAAACGTGTGATGACAGAGGCACTGTCGCTGGCCAGCACCAGCACATTGCCAGCCGTGGCATAACCGGTGAAATCCACGGCACCTGCAGACCACTGGCCGCTGCTGTTCAGCGTCAGCACTGTTCCTCCAGACATTGCCAGTGTGCCGCTGATTGTGACAGTACCGTAGTTGCCGCCGGAAGTGATGTGTCCGCCCGCCGTTTGCATGTAGCTGGCAAAGCTCATGCTGCGACTGGCAAAATTAATGGCTCCGCCGGCCACCGTGATTGCTGTGGTGGCGGCCACCTGGCCTCCAGTACCCTCCCACACCAACGTGCCACCGGTATTAATCTGAATGTCACCGGCCACGGCAATCGTGTCGGCACCTGTTTTGCTCAAGTACAACGCTCCGGCGCTGACGATCGTGGTGCCGGTAAGCGTATTTGAGGTGGCACCGCCCAGCCTGAGGATGCCGGCTCCATTCTTGGTCATGCCATCCGTCCCTGCCAGCGTGGAACTGAGCGTTGCATCCACGTTCGTAGTGACAACCGGCGAGCCCGCCAAGGTCAGCGCGCTGCCGGTGAGGGTATAGCTGCCAGATCCGGCGGCTTCGAAACGCAGCCCTGAGGCAGTGAGGGACTCGCCCAGAGTTACGGTTCCCGCAGTCCCGCTGCCCACACCAAAGATGGCGAGGTCGGGATTCGCACTGCTCCAGACCTGATAGCCTGACGCGGTGGTATTGAACCAGCGATTGGTGTCGCTGGCATTCCATGTTCCAGCGCCGTCCTGCAGTCCGGCAGTGGTGGTGTCACCATCCCAGGTGAGATCAGCGCCACGCAATGCCGTGGCGACAAAAAACACCAGGACAGTCAGACCATGAAGTCTGTGTCTTGAAAAGGGCACGAGGATTTTTTAGGGGTGCCATTCTTCGAAGCAGAAACCGACCCAAATTTCAGAAAGCTTTCTGAGCGCCAGCACACCAGCTCACTTCACCAGCTGCGGGCGATTTCGAGATTTCGACGAAAGCCTTCGCGGACGAGAGAGAGATCGGAGTCCATGGCCAACCAGGTGAAGCCGAGGGCCTTGAGCTTTTCTTTGTCATCTGCATGTCGCACCAGAATGCCACAACCTTTGTCATGATCCTTCGCGGCTTTCGCGATAGCGCTCACGCAGTCGTCGTAGGGGCGGGTTGAGTTCTGCGCCTTCAGATCGAAGGACAGATCGGCGGGGCCGATGAAGAGTGCGTCGATGCCCTCCACGGCGGCGATTTGATCGGCATTCGCCACCGCTTCGGCGGTTTCGATCTGGGCGAGAATGATGGGCTTGGGCATTGCGCCGTCTGGAAGACGCATGCCGTAGCCATAGGCACGCACGGTGCGCGAGACTCCGCGATGGCCCACTGGAGGATAATACGCGGCATCCACGCAGTGTCGTGCCTCCGCCACGGTGTTCACATGGGGCACCATGATGCCCTGTGCGCCCCAGTCGAGCACGCGGGCGATCAGGTCCGGATGCGGCGCACTCACGCGCACGATGGCGAGGGTGTCGCTGCCACGCAGGGCGCGCAGTTGATTCGGCAGCGCGGCTTCGGATTCGCAGCCGTGTTCGAGGTCGATCAAGACCCAGTCAAAGCCGCATTCCGCAGCCAGTTCAGTGACCGCAGGTGAGCCGATGGAGAGAAAGGTGCCGATGTGAGTTTTCATGGTCGAAGAATGTCGATGCTGCTGGATTTGCGCAAGCCTTGCAAGGCGAGGTACAGGCGTGAATGGGTGAAGTCGCGCAGCGACTGGCCGGAGGTGCCGGATGAGATGAGAAAGAAGCCATCGTCACGGTCAAAGTAACCCGCGCCGACGCGAATCACGGCTTTGACGATCATGTTGCGCAGCAGATGAAGCCAGAAACGGCGCAGATGTTCAGCAGGCAGAGCGCGGGTGCTTTGATAACCTTCGAAGGCCCTGCGTAGAAATACATCGTCATGAAAGCAGGCGAGGAGCGAGAGGTCGTCCATGGGATCGCCGCTGATGGCGTCGTCGAAGTCGATGAAGGCGGCTATCTGACTCTCGCTGCCGAGGATGTTCCAGAGGGCGAGGTCTTTGTGGACGAAACAGCCAGTCTCGAGCTTGAGCCAGGAGCGGTGGTTCTCGATCTCGGCGAGGATTTCATCGCTCTGTGTCTGAGTGAGGAAGCCGCGTGTGACGAGGAAGGCCAGATGTTGATCCAGTCGAAGATGGAAGTAGTCGGCGTAAGTGGTGTGATAGCCTTTTATGGATTCATCCAAGATACCAAAACCCGGCACTGTAATCTGCTGCCACTGCGCCACAGCCGCGCCAATGCCGAAGGCGATACGTGGCACATCGAGACGGCCTTGCTTGTACCAGTGATTGAGATCTGGCGCTGAGATGCGCTCGAGCGCCTGCCAGGCGAAGGGGACACGGGAGCGCGTGGCATCGCAGGCATAGACCTGCGGAGTGGCAACGCCGGCACCACGAACACGTTCAAGCACCGCCGATTCCACGGCGAGATGACCGTCTTTCTCGGGACCGTTTTCGACACGAATGAACATCGCCCGGCCATTCACGTCGGCATTCCAGGTGAGGTGATTGCCCTGACCGACTCCCGCGCTCAGCGCCACGGCTTGCGTGTCGAACTGATCTCGCAAAGCAGCGTCAAGCTGCCGCTCGACCTCCGCATCCGCCTCGCCACGCGCCTGCGTGCCATGAAACGCCGCAGGGCGATCGCATTTCCAGTAGTAGATGTCGTGGCGGCTCATGGTCAGGCATCCGGCTTGCGGCGCTTCCACCAGGAGGCAATGAAACCACCGACGATGTTTTGCATCACTCCGCTGAAGACCGAGGCTGCGGCAGCGAGTGGCATGGCGGAAAAATGCTCTCGTGCGAGTGCGGCTGCCATGCCGCCGTTTTGCATGCCCACCTCGATGCTGACCGTGCGGGCGATGGATTCGGGGTAACGCAGCACTTTGGGGATGCTGTAACCAACGACGAATCCAACGACATGCAGCAGGAAGGCGGCAAGGGCAAGACGGCCAAAGTTGGAGGCGATGGCCTCGGCGCTGGCGGCGACGATGCCGCCGCTCACCAGCGTGAAGGCCAACACGGCGACAGTGGGACCACAGGCTCCGATTTTGTCGGCGGTGCGTGGCAGCTTCCAGCGAATGAGCACACCGAGCACAATGGGAGCAACGGTGAGCTGCAATGCCGACAGGCATAGCCCCCAGGCATCTACTGGCACGTATTTTCCAGCCAGTGCTTGGGTCCACATGGGTGTGAAAAAGAAGGCAAGCAATGTGGATGCGATGGTGAGCACCACGGAAAGCGCCACGTTCGCCCGGGCGAGGTAGCTGATCATGTTGGATGCCATGCCGCCGGGACAACTCGCCACGAGGATGATGCCCACCGCAAGTCCGGGCTCCAGTTTCAACACGGTGGCAATCAGCCAGCCGATGAGAGGCATGACTGTGTACTGAGCGGCGAAGCCCAGAGCCACACAGCCGGGCATGCGTGCGATGGCCTTGAAGTCATCGAGGCTCAGTGTGAGCCCCATGCCTAGCATGGAGGCCGCGAGCGACCAAAAGATCCACGGCTTGTCGAACCACAGCATGGTCTGCGGTTTGAAGAACGCGATGATCGCGAGGCTCACGAGCCACACGGGATAGAGATTGTTAAACCAGTTGAAGAAGCGGGTCATATTTGGTGATACCAAGACGGGGAGGGTGTGATCAAGGATGGATTTCGCGCAGCGCCGTTCCGGGACCGCTGATCAGCAGCACCAGCTTCTTGAAATGCAGTTGTTCACCCGCTTTAACCTCCTTGCGGTACAAGCAAACGCGATTGATCTCACCGGGAAAAAGCTGCACCTCGGGCGCATCCACCTTGGTGAAACCGGCGCTCTTGAGTGGGGTTTCCTGGCTGGCAGCCTGCGGTCGAGGCGCAGGGGTGAGCGCGTAAAGCGTGCCGGGCTTGGTGACCTCCAAGTCGATTTTTTCGATGCTTGTGCGGAGAAACGGCAGGCCGCTGATCTGCTCAAACACGGCCTCAATCACATAGTCACGGTCTGTGAAGAGCTTCACGCCTGGCTTAATCACTGCTGCCTCCTCCTGTGTGGCCGCAGGCCAAACGATGCGCTTTTGATCTGCCTGCGGCTCGAACTGGCCCACGTCTTCGAGCTTGCCGAACATGATGCGCTCCTTGCGGCTCGCGTCCTTGTCGCCCTGAGTCACGACGAGCCAGATCACACCGTCGTGCTCGTGGAAGGTCGGATATTGGAAGGACTTCGGCGACTCGAAGCGGTATTTCCGTTCCCACGTCTTGCCATCGCGCGAGACGTCCACATTGAACACGCTGCGGCTCACGCCCTGAATGCGAGTGGACTCCTGCCAACCGAGGTAATAGACGCCACCGAACTTGTCGAAGGTCGGCTTCGAGTTTGCACCATTCGGCACCAAGGGAAGTGTCCTGCCCACGCTCCACTTTTTGCCATCAGTGCTGGTGGTGAAGTGATAGTTGCCCTTGTCGTTGCGGCAGATCGCCATCCAGGTGCCGTCGGGCAGACGATTCACTGCTGACTCGCTTAATGCCTCGGATTGCGGCTCATTGAAATGACCGAGGACTTCGAATGTGACGAGATCCTCATGCACCAGTGCCAGCGCGTTCTGTTTGCCGCTGAAGTTGTTGAGTGCGACGTAGGTCTTACCGTCGAACTGCTTGAACGAATCAAAGATGAAGAAGGCAGAGTCCACTGCCTTCTTGGCAAAGCCCTGCGCTGCGGCGTCGGCATGAAAATACTGGGGCTGGAAATCGAAGGTGCCAGCCAAGGTCTTCAGCTTTGCCTTGTGAATCGTGGCTCCGAAGCCGCCGGACTTCAGATCAAAATCGCGATACCACATCTGCGACTGACGCTTGCCGGGGGCTTCGCTGGTGAAGTAGCAGCGCAGGGTGTTTGCGTCCTTCTGCAAGATGCGCGGCACGAAGCATGCGCCCACGGGGAGAGTTTCGTTTTCGAATTGCTGCTCGCTTTTGGCATAGTCGATCACTTTTTCCAGCGCGAGCGTTTTGAGGTTCACGATGGAAAGCGTCGCGTAGATCTCCGGCCAGCCTGCGCTCTCCCCTGCCCGAACATCATTGGATTCGGTGACGACGTAGGCCTTCTCGCCGATGCACACGAATTCGGCATCATGTGAGCCCTTCACCCTCGGGGCGGAGGTGTTACCGAGACGCTGCATAATGATGTCTCCTGCCAACGCCGGATCCCACTTGGCGGGGACGAGCTGAGGCTTGTCGAGCTTGCTGATGGTTTGCTGCAAGCTCACTGCGCCGGAAGCATTTTTCCCAGCGACGACATCTTCTTCGCGAAACTTCGCGAGGAGGATGTCACCGTCGCCTTGGCGATCGCGATCATATGTGATCCAGATGAGGCCATCGCGATCCTGCACGCCATCAGGGTAGGAGACGCCTTTGCGTTCATCCAGCAGCAGGCCTTCGTTCCAGGTAAGGCCGTCGTCGGTGGAGATCTGGGCGGTGAGGTGGCTGCGCGTGTGACCGGTGAAGCCGTGATGGTTTACCAGAAGCAGGTTGCCGGATGCAAGGCGGCGGATGAAGAAGCGGGATCCCGGATTTGGGATGGTGCTGGCTTTGGCTTCCGTCCAAGTGCGGCCTTTGTCTGACGAATGGCTTTCCCACAGGAAGCCGCCGCCTGTGCGGGTGAGCAGCCAAAGGCGACCGTCTTTGAGTTCAGTGATCATGCACTCCAGCGCCCACTCGGGAGCGTTGAGGGCACCGTGGAGCTTCCAGGTTTTGCCTTCATCGGTGGAGATGCCGACGCCTTGAAGCTGCTTTGGTCCGGCGAACCAGGCGTGCACTGGTTCGGTGGCATGCGTGACGGGCATGATCCATTCACCTGTGGATAATACGGTCGGCTTGTTCATGCGGAAGGCATACGGACCTTCGAAGCCGACACGAAACTCTGGGCCGAAGACTGGCGGCGTAGCGTCGGGATTATCGCAAATGCGCGCATGGACGCCATGCATGGCGGTGTCCTTGTTGCCGCGATTGAAGATGTACCAGAGGCGGCCCTTGGGGTCGATCCATAGCGTGGGATCAAAGCAGCGCGTGCCATTTCCCGGCTCTGCCATGACTTGCGGAGGCGTGAAGGTCTTAGCCTGATCATCGCTGTAGCAAAGCAGCACGATGTTCTCCGGCGACGGCTCCTTGGGGCCGCCGGTGAACCAGGATGAGAAGACTCGCCCCTTGGCAGTGCGTTCGAGTCCGGGAATGCCCTGCCAGGTGCGATGAGGTTCGCCGAAGGGCTCGGCGGCACGTACATATGCAGTAGCAAGGAAAAGTAAGATGCAAAGCTGGCGGAGAATCATCATCAAACCAACGCATGGTGCAGTGGTATTTCGCCATGGATTCTGCACATACAGTGTTATGATACCACCCAACGACTTCACAGCCGAACTCGCTTGAAAGTGTCACCGCATCACACACAGCCTAATTCCATCTCCCATCGTATCCCTTTTATGCCCACATCTGATCTCCGCGCTCTCGAACCCAAGGCCCTCTGGAACTGTTTTGCTGATCTTAATGCCGTGCCGCGCCCATCCAAACGTGAGGAGAGGGTCGTGGGATTCGTTCTGGGATTCGCTTCTAGCCATGGCCTCAAGGCACAGCTAGACAGTGCCGGTAATGTGATCATCCAAAAGCCAGCGTCGGCGGACCGGCAGGATCGCCCAGCAGTGATCATGCAGGCGCATCTGGACATGGTTCACAAAGCCGGAGACGGGGTAACGTTTGATTTCGACAAGCAGGGAATCGATATGTGGGTCGATGGCGACTGGGTGCGGGCACGTGGCACCACGCTCGGCGCGGACAATGGCCTTGGTGTCGCCGCGATCCTGGCGGTGCTGGCTGCGCAGGATTTGTCCCACCCTCCGATTGAGGCGCTCTTCACCCTGGATGAAGAGCAAGGCATGGGCGGTGCTCTGGGGCTGCAGCCTGGACTGCTGATGGGCAAAACGATGCTGAATCTCGACTCCGAAGAAGACGACACATTTACCATCGGCTGCGCAGGCGGCATCGACACGCTGGGCAGTTTTGAATACATCGAGGTGGCGCATGATTCCGTTGCACCTGTGGTCGCCATCCAAGTTTCAGGGCTGCGCGGCGGGCATTCCGGCCTGCAGATTCACGAAGGACGTGCGAACGCGATCAAACTCATGGCCCGACTCCTCAGCGCCTGCAGTGAGGATGTCGCAGCCCTCTCAACCATGCGGGGCGGCAGCGCACGCAATGCCATCCCGGCGAAGTGCGTGGCGCAGGTGGTTATCTTGGACCAGACTCGATTTGATGAAAGCTTTCAGCGCGAAGCCGCTGGCATCCGCGAAGAGTTTAGCCTGATCGAACCGGGGCTGAACATCACCACAACACCGGTGAGTAACGAAGGTACCGACGTACAAACCATGCGCGCAGAGCAGCAGAAGTGCTTCGTTCTCGCCATGCAGGCCGTCGTGAATGGCGTCTATCGCATGAGTCCTGTGGTGCCCGGCCTGGTGGAGGCATCATCAAACTTTTCCACCATCGCGCTCGGCAGCGGCAAGGCCGAGTGGAGCAGCCTGCAGCGCAGCTCTGTGGAGTCCAGCAAGCTCGATGTCGCCCGTGCTTTCCGCGCCCCTTTTGAACTCATGGGTGCCCACGTCCGTTCAGGCGATCCCTATCCCGGCTGGAGCCCAAGCGCCACATCACCCATCCTGGACAAGATGAAGTCGTGCTACCGCGAACTCTTTGGCCATGAGGTCAAGGTGGGAGCCTGCCATGCCGGACTGGAGTGCGGCGTCATCAGCAAGGCTTATCCTGATCTCGACATGATCTCCTTTGGTCCGAACATCCACGAGGCGCACTCTGAAAAAGAATGCGCCAGCATCTCCTCCACGCAGAAGTTCTGGAAGCTGCTCACGGCGACGCTGGCAGCTTTGTAGCTTCGAGCGCCGTCCCATCCCGGAGCTCTGGGGTCGTCTCTACGTCTGCCTTCCAACGCCATGCCAGTCACCACCGCGCCCACGCTCAAAGACATCGCCCGTGCCACCGGGTTTTCGTTGATGACGGTGTCGCGGGTGTTGCGCGGTGCACCCAAGGTTTCCTCTGAGAAGCGTGAGCAAGTCCTCAAAGAAGCCAGGAGGTTGAACTACCGGCCAGACCCGCATCTGGCGCGCATGATGCAGGTGGTACGTGGCAAAAAGCAGCTGCGCGTGCGGGCCGTCATCGCGGTCATCAGAGAACATGTGCCGCAGGATGGATTGCTCGGCCCATCCTACCAATACGTTCCTATCGATGACATCCGCAGCCGTGCCCACGGCCACGGTTACGCCGTTGAGGAGTTCTGGCTGGGCAAGGACGGCCTCACGCCCAAGCGGCTGCAGAAGATCCTGCATGCACGCGGCATCGAAGGTGTGATCGTATCGCCACAGAGCACGCAGCTGCCGTGCAGCAGGATCGACTTCTCACCTTTTGCCGCCGTGACTTTTGGCAATGCGATGAGCAGCCCGGCGCTGCACATGTGCGCGGGAAACATGACGCTGGGCATTCACATGGCGGCCGAGCAGCTCGCCACACGCGGCTATCAGCGCATCGGTGTGGCGGTGACGAAGTGGATCGTGCACCGCTCGCAGTTTGGCTACAGCGGCGGTTTGTTTCACTGGCAGCAAAGCCTGCCGCCCGCAGACCGTGTGCCGCTGCTGCTTTTTCCGAACAACGACATCAGCAAAGGCTTCGAAGCTTTCGCCAAATGGATGCGCGAACACCAGCCGGATGCGCTGATCACTTTCGACACGCATGTTCCCAACTGGCTGCGGCGGCTCGGACTGCGTGTGCCTCAGGACATAGGCTTTGTGGCGCATGACTGGACGCCCAAGATGCAGGACTTCGCCGGCATCTACCAGCAGCGCGAACATCTCGCTGCGGCAGCGGTCGATTTGATCGTCACCCAGCTTTCCCAGCATGAGCATGGGGTGCCGGTGGTGCCACGCCAGATCATGATTCCGCCCAAGTGGGTGGACGGGCCGAGTGTGCGTGAGGTTCAGTGACTTCAACTACCTTGCTCACTTCAGCGCTTCGTAGGCAGAAAGTGTCGGTTCAATGGCCTTCAGCGCCGTAGCCCAGAACTCGGGCTGGGTGATGTCTTCGCCGAGGGTTTGCTTCACCACTTCTTCGCACGTCGCGCTGCCGGTCATCGAGAGGAATGCCTCGTAGCGTGGCAGGAAGGACGGGCCTTCGGCTTTGAAGCGTGCAAACAAGGCCTGGCTCAGCAGGTAGCCGAAGACGTAGGGGAAATTGTAAAAGGAGACACCTGTGATAAAGAAATGCATCTTGTAGGCCCAGAACATGGGGTCGGTGCCGTCATCGAGCAGCGTGTCGCCGTAGAGTTTGCGCTGTGCTTCGTTCATGAGCGCGCTCAGGCGGCTCACGCTCACCTCGCCGCTGGCGCGTTCCGTGTAGAAGGCCTTCTCGAACTCGTAGCGCATTGGGATATTGATGAGGTAGGCATGCGCACGGAGCATTTCTTGATCGAGCAGGTAGGCCTTTGTGGCCTCGGTGATGCCGGGATTGTTCATGAGGCCGTTGAGCAGGATCATCTCGCCAAAATTCGACGCCGTTTCGGCGAGGGTCATTGGGTAGTTCGCGGCAAAGGAACGCGCGGGACGCAGCACACATGAGTGCCATGCGTGACCGACTTCATGCGCGAGCGTGACCATGTCATGCACCGTACAGTGGAAGGTCATGTAAACGCGCTCTTCGTGCTTGAGCTGCGAGCCGGTGCAGAATGCGCCTGGACGCTTGCCTGCACGTGGCTGCGCCTCGATCCAACGCTTTGCGAGCATCTCGCGAAAGTATTCGCCGAGCTTTGGATAGGCGGCGCTGAAGGCGTGATCGACCGTTGCGCAGGCTTCGTCCCAGGTGAGTTCCTTTTCATCGGGTGCGGCGATCTGAGGGGCTTCGAGATCGAAGTAGTGCAAGGCGGAGGTTCCCTGCAGCTTCGCCGCTTTTCTCAATGCACGACGTGGCAGGTCAATGTGCGTGTGGATCGCCTCCATCATCGCATCGAGAGATTTGCGGCTCATCGCGCCATCAAACAATGGGGTGTCGAGGAAGTGCGGCAGACCACGACGACCATAGAGACTGAGGCGTGTGCCTGCGATGCCATTCAAACCAGCGGCAAGAGTCACTGCATGATCATTCCATGGCTTCTGCCCGTCATTGAAGGCAGCTTCGCGCAGTTTGCGGTCGGGTTCAGACATCAGCGCACGCCGACGCGACATCGGCACGGTCTCCTTGTGCCCATCCGGGAAGGTCATCTCGAATTCCATCTTGCCCGTCAGCGTGTCGTAGAGACGTCCCCAGGCATGCAGGCCGTTTACATTGAGGTCGGCAGCCAGGGCCTCCATCTCGGACTTCATCTGGTGCTGACCTTCGTGGCGCATGCGCTTCACGGCGTGCTCGGCATTCTTCAAAGAAGGATCGGCGAGCAGCGTGGCGAATGCGTCATCGCTCAAAGCCGCAAGCGCTGCACGCAGCGAGGCCATGAGCTTGGTGCTTTCGGCTTCGAGCGTGGAGATCCATGCCTCGTCGGCTTTCACTGCTTCATCGTTTGCGTCATCTGCGGACAAGCAGCCGAGATAGGCTGAGAGATGGCCGAGACGATCACTCAGCGATTCCAGAGTGTTGATCACGTGGGCGATTTCAGCGGTGTCACTGCCGAGAGCAGCGGCCTGTGTCTTGAGCGCCTCGACATCGCTCACGAGCAATGTTTTGAAGTCGGTGTAGTCGGGATTGCCGAAGCCGGCGAACCAGGATTCGAGGGACCAGCGGTCAGGGGAGATGGTGGTGGAGTGGGACATAAAAGTTATCGGCTGACGCGGCCTCCGCTGTCGCCTTGCATGAGGGTTTCGATTTCGGCGCGGGTGCTGTAGTTGTAGTCGCCTTCGATGGAGTGAGCGAGGCAGCCAGCGGCTGTGGCGAAGGCGATAGCTGTTTGCGGTTCGGAATTTTGGAGGAAGGAAAACACGAGACCGGCGGTGAAGGCATCACCAGCACCGAGGCGGTCGATGATCTGGGTGATCGTGTAGCGCGGTGCGATGTGCAGTGTATCCGTCGCAGCATCGTAAAGCGCACCGCTGAAGCATTGTGCGGCTGAGGTGCTGCCATCACGCAGGGTGAAGGCGGCGTGGGTGAGATTTGGGAACTGGGCGACGATCTGCTTCGCCAAGGCCTGAAGATCGGCGCTATGGTCGATGCCGAGCATGGCGGTGGCATCGCTGATGCCTCCGACGAAGACATGCACGAAAGGCAGCAGCGATTTCATGGTGCGCGTGGCCAGCTCACGGGCAGAGAGCGGCGGGTCCCACTGCCAGAGCTTGGTGCGGTAATTCATGTCGCACACGACTTGGATCTGACGGCGGTCGGCTTCCTGCACGGCGACGAGCGCCACCTCGGCGACGTTGCGTGAGATCGCAGGTGTGATGCCGGAGATCACGAACCACTCGCAGCCGTCGAAGATGGCGTCCCAGTCGTAGGCGGAGGCAGGTGTGATGGCCGCGGAGGAGCCGTCGCGGTCATAGATGACATTACCGCCGCGTTGATTCGCGCCGTGTTCAAGGAAGTAGGTGCCCAGTCGGCCTTCAGGCGTGCGCAGGATGTGCTTGGTCTCGACACCAAGGCTGCGCAGATCTGCAATGCAGGCGTCCGCGATGGCATTCGTGGGCAGGGCGGTGACAAAAGCCGCGTCAATGCCGAGGTAGGCCAGCGAAGCCGCGATGCTCGCCTCAGCTCCGGCAAAGCTGGCATTCAGGCTACCCGGCATGGCCTGCTGAAAACGAACGAAGCCAGGCGTGGCCAGACGCAGCATGACTTCACCCAAGGTGACGACGCGGCTCATGGGCGGACCTGCTTGACGATGTCAGTTGCCTCACGAGCCAGCGCCGTGATGACATCCCACCCGCCCCGGGCCACAATCTCCTTCGGTGCCAGCCAGGAACCACCAAGGGCGAGCACGGCAGGCTCTCGCAGGTAATACCCGGCATTTCCAGCACCCACGCCACCCAGAGGAATAAACTGCACCCCGAGATGCATGAACGGCGCCATGATGCTGCGCAGGTAAATCAGGCCACCGCTCGGCTCCGAAGGAAAAAACTTCAACACCCGGCAGCCGGCATCGAGCGCGATTTCAATGTCTGTCGGCGTGCATACACCGGGCGCAAACGGCAGGCCGATACGAATCGCCTCAGCGATCACGCGTGGATTCGTCCCCGGAGCCACGCCGAAGCTAGCACCAGCTTCTTTAGCATCGTTTACCTGCTGCGGCGAGAGAATGGTGCCCGCCCCGACGGTGATCTCCGGCACCTCGGCCCGGATGCGCCGCAGTGATTCGAGCGCCGCATCGGTACGCAGGGTGAGCTCGATGCCATTCACCCCCCCGGCAAGCAGGGCCCGTGCGATCGGCACGGCATCCTCGACACGGTCGATCATCAAAACGGCAATCACGCCGGTCTGGCGGAGTTGCAGGCGCAGGTTGTCGGGAAAAGCGGTGTTCATGGCTGGAAGCAGGCGGGGATAAGTGTTTTTGCAACCTGCATGTACACTTGGTGGAAGCTCGTTTGAGTCTGGCAAGTACGGTAACGAACAATAGAATGGCACTTCTCCTGCTCTCTATTCTGTCTGCCAACCATGACCCCCGCCCCTTCCGACACGAGCATCTCCACTCTCGGCCCCTGTTTGATCCATTCACCCCTGCACCGCATTGGCGGGGTGGAGGCACCCTACAAAACGGACGCGGTGGACCGTATCCTTTACCACAGTCATTTGCTCGAAGACGGGCGGGATGTGTCAACGCCCAGCTACGAAGAGGCGGGACCTCGGGAGATGATCTATTTTGACCCGGCCAAGACCACGGTCGGCATCGTTACCTGCGGTGGTCTTTGCCCGGGCTTGAACGACATCATCCGGGGCATCGTGAACCGCTGCCATCAGCAGTATGGCGTCGCACGCGTGTATGGCTTCCGCTATGGCTACGAGGGGCTGGTGCAGCGCTTTGGCCACACGCCCCTGCTGCTAAAACCCACCTCCGTGGAGCAGGCGCACCACTTTGGCGGCACCCTGCTGGGCAGCTCGCGCGGCAAGCAGGACATCGGCGAGATGGTGGACACGCTGGAGGACATGAAGGTCGATATTCTCTTCGTGATCGGTGGTGACGGCACGCTGCGCGGTGCGGCAGAGATCGTGAAGGAAATCGATCGTCGTGGACTAAAGAAGGCGGTCGTCGGCATTCCCAAGACCATCGATAATGACATCCGGCATCTGGACAAGAGCTTCGGTTTTGAAACGGCCTTCGATGCCGCCGTCCAGGCGGTGAAATGCGCGTATGTCGAGGCTACCGGCGCGGTGAACGGGGTTGGCCTGGTGAAACTCATGGGACGTGATTCAGGCTTCATCGCGTGCTATGCCGCGCTGGCGGGCAGCAATGTGGACTTTGTGCTGATTCCCGAGGTGAACTTTGAACTGAACGGCGAAGCTGGCTTTCTGGAATTTCTGCGGCAACGGCTGAGCAAACGTGGCAGTGCCGTGATCGTGGTGGCGGAAGGTGCGGGACAGCACCTCATGCAAACAAGCGATGACACCGATGCCAGCGGCAACAAACGCTACGGTGACATCGGCCCATTCCTAAAAGACCGCATCAATGCCTTCTTCAAAGAACGAAAGACCGAGGTGAACCTCAAGTACATCGACCCAAGCTACATCGTGCGCAGCGTTCCGGCCAATGCGCAGGACAACGTTTACTGCTCACGTCTGGCCCAAAACGCCGTGCATGCGGCGATGGCGGGCAAGACGAACATGCTGGTGGGCCGCTGGCACAATTCCTATGTTCATCTGCCACTGGAGCTTGTCATCCACGGCCGCCGCAAAGTCGATCCTACCCAGGAACTCTGGCACAGCGTGCTCGAATGTACGGGGCAGCCGATGGTGATGAAGTGACGGCTACTTTTGCAGCTGCTGCATCGCCTTGGCGTAGCGTTTGCCGAACTCGCGCAACGAAGGCGTGTCGAAATGAACGCCATCGCCTTTGTGCTTGAGACCGGTGGCGTCCACGACGGCAGTATTGGGCACTGATTGCGGGATGGCGGCGAGCTGTTCATCCACCACATGCCAAAAGCTGGGCTTGCCTTCCTTGGTGGTGGGAGAAAGAAATTCCCCCAGTTTGCCCGCGACAAAGGGCAGATCGCCTGCGCCGAGATCGGCGCGCAGATCGGTGATCATGTGGCTCAACCTTGCGCCATAGCTGCGGGCGGTTTCTTCCTTGCCGGAATCTCCCTCGCCTTGATGCCAGAGAATGCCTTTGAGGGTGCCATCCTTCATCGCGAGGCGGGCACGCACGAGCGCCTGCTCATACAGATCTCCGCCCTTCAGCCACCGTTGGAGCGGTGTCCCACCGACAGCACAGGGAATCACTCCCACCGTGATCTCCTTGTCCGCATCCGCCATCGCACGCGCGAAACTAGTGCCCAGGCCGACCCCAGCGACGGCAGGTTTGTCGGTGTGCAGCGGATCGACGCCCGGTGCCCAGGCATTGCGCTGGGAGAATTTCAGCAGGTTCCGTCTCGAGACACTTTGCGTGTCATCCATGAACCCGCGTCCGGCCATGTTTGACTGGCCGATGAGCAGGTAGAGATGAAACATATCTTTCTTTGGCATGCTGGCGGCCACTTTTTCTTCGTCACGCAGATCTGTATGATTGCCATACGCAGAACATTGGTTTGTCACGATCTTCGTCCGAGCATCCTTCGACACGATCTTGCCCGCACGGATGTCTTCCTCGTGCAAGACCGTGAGCATCACGGACTTCTCGGTCTGCATGTAGCGACCAAAATCATAGGTGATGAAGATGCGGCCATCCGGGGCCTGCATGGCATCGGGGTACGAAACGCGGTTGCGCTCATCGAGCAGCAGTTTGTGCGGCCAGGTGCGGCCTTCGTCATCTGAGAGCCAGGCGGTGATCTGAGCCCGCCCGTAGCCGCCTGTTTTGTTCGGCGGTGCATCGTGATACACGAGCATGAATGCGCCTGATGCCAGTTTGCGCATGCAGGCCCGGGTGGAGGGGCCTTTTTCAAAGCCGGGCATGGGCTTCACAGCAGACCAAGTGCTACCGCCATCGGCGGAGGTGCTTTCAACCAGACCCACCAGGGTGCGAATGACCATCCACAGACTGCCGTCTTTGCGCTGGGCGATGGTGGCCTCGCTAAAGTTGAGCAATTCCTTGGGCACATGGGTGCCGCCCAGCCATTTCCATGATGAGCCCTCGTCGGTGGAGATCACCGTACCCGTTTCATTGCCCGCCATCGCATCGCTCCACTCGGGTTTGCCATTAACAAAGAAAGGAGCCACCCACGCGCCGTCGTTGCGGATGATGGGCTTGCCAAACAGAATGCCGTCTGTCACGACTACGAATGGGTCTGACCATTTCGGCGTCGCGTTGCCGGGGTCGTCGGTGCGAATTGCAAAAGTGGCTCGGAAGGTCGGCGAGGTGTCAGTTTTCTGCGTGAACTGCGCGTAGAAGATCCACAGCCGGCCTTTGGGGTCGATCCACGGCAGCGGATCGCCAATGCGCGTGCCCTCGGGGCCTTGAATCGCCATGGGTTTGGACCATTTCGCTCCTACGTCAGCACAGGTCGCCACCATGGCATAGTTACCAATGGCTCCTTCACCAATGTCCCCGGTGTACCATGTGGACCACAGGCGGCCATTGCCTGCTCTTTCGATGCCGGGGATACCCTGCCAGGAGCGCTTGGTGTCATCGTATTCAGCACCTGGACTGGTGATGACTTTCGCGATGGGAAAATCCACAGCGGTCAAAGGGTATGCGAGGCTCAGGAACGAGAGGAGAGCAAAGAATCGTAGGTGCATGAGTGGGATAAAGCGGAGTCACTTGCTACTGCCTGCGGGCGCTTCATCAGCCCCTGCGTCAGGAGCTTTGCCTTTGAAATAGCCCGGTTTGCAGCCGGGCAGAGGCTTGCCATTGAAGTAGGTGGACAAATCCATCCCTGCGTCCACGGCATCCTTCGCCTGGTCCGTGGTGACGTTGTGGGATTCGGTGAAATCACGCGGCGGCGTGCCCTTGCGCTGATTGAAGAAGCCATCCTTTACATGCAGCGCGAGGTTGTTGAGGAACTGCCACTTGGGCGTGGTGAAGTCACGCTGGGCATTGAACGAAGAGTATAGGACCGCTGCATCATCACCGCCTTCGATGGTGTTGTGGTAGATGTAGCCTTCGGCGGGGGAGGAATCCATGCTGAACCAGATGTTGAACGGCGTGCCGTCGATGAGGTGATTGTGATGAATGAAGACGGGACCGATGCGTGGCAGCTTGAAGCGCAGGCCACCGTGCGTATGGCGCAGCGTGTTGTGATGCACGTTCACGTCGATGCAGCCCACGCCGAGTTCGATGCCGGAGTCGCGTGTGTTTTCGATGACGTTCTCCGCGATCTCGGTATCGCGTCCGTGATTCGGATTTGTCAGCGGTTTGTCGAGTGACTCGGCGCTGGAATCACCGAGGCAGATGCCATCAAAGACGCGGTCCAGATGATTGCGCAGAATGTGGTTGCCCGCGCCCGCGTGGATGATCTCGATGCCCACGCGGTCGTATTTACCCACGTCCTTGTGAATGCGCCAGATCTCGTAGTTCTCGCGGCGGTTTTCACTCGTGGCCCGCCATTCTTCAAAGGCACCGCGTGTGATGTCGCAGTCTTCCACCGTGCAGTTCGAAGCGCCGCTTCGGATCATAACACCCGAGCCTTCGTATGAGGTGACTTTGCAGCGTCGAATGATGCAGTTCTTCGCGCCTTCTGTCAGCGTGATGGCCTCGGCGCCCCCACGCAATGTCAGGCCTTCCACCACCACGCCCGCAGCGGCGATGTCGATCAGCGGTTTGTCTGACATCACGGCGGTCAGTGTCGCCTTGTCAGGCTTAGCACCGTCTTCGAGCCGCAGATAGATTTTTTTCTCCTTGGGGTGATACATCCACAGTGCGCGGATGTGTTTGAAGCCACCCAAGGGAGCGCCCTTGGCCAGCAAGGTCTGCCAGTGCCAGTCGCCGCTCTTTTGCGCACGATCATAACGGATTTCCGCGATGAACCGGTCATCGACGAGCAGACCTTCGGGGCGATTTTTCGAGTCTGTGACGAACACTTTATCCAAACCTTCGGCTGATGACCATTCGGCTTTGAGCGGTGTCGCTCCGTCCAAGATTGCGCCTGCTTCGCCACGCAGGGTGAGCTGCTTTTCGAGATGAATGCGCTCTTGGTAAACGCCCGGCGTAAGCACCAGAGTGTCGCCAGCATTCGCCGAGGCGATGGCTTTCGAAATGGGCTGGTCAGATGTGCCGGGTTTGACGATGATTTCAGCAGCGCCTGCTGCATGGGGAAGGCCAAGGGCGCAAAGGACAAGGACAAGGACGGTGACGCGCGGAAGAGGTGTCATGGAGGGTGCTGCAATACGTTTGGCCTTGGAACCGCCTCGCAGCACTTTGTATTTTGGCTATTTCACCGGCGGCAGCTTGGCGCTGTAGTGCATGGCGCGATGACGGTTGTCATCAAAGGCAAAATGCAGCCACTGGCCGTCTTTGCTGACGAAGCCGTCGGGGTAGTTCATGCGGCCTTTGGGACCATCGACGGATTCCTGCTGAAGGACGCGCTGGTAAGGCCAGGTCTTCATGCCGTCAAAACTGATCCACAACGCCATGGGGCTGCGGTGCTTGCTGTTGGGATTGTGCAAGATGGCCAAGCGGTCGCCACCCAGATTGTAGAGTGTGGTTTTGCTGCCGGGATTGGGGATCTGGGTGAGGGAGGCAAACTCGGGCCAGGTCTTGCCGCCGTCTTTGCTTTCGGCTTTGTAGAGCATGCCGCCGAGGCCGTCGGCGCGGATGACCATGGTGATGCGGCCATCGGGATGCTCAAAGAGATCGTTCTCAGCCCAGCCGAAGTAGCGGCTGTTGGGGGTGAGGCGGATGTTGCCGTGCTCGCTCCAGGTTTTGCCGCCGTCGCTGCTGATGAGGACGCCGTTGCGCGGATTGGTGAAGGCGCGATCCAGAGGGGCTTTGTCCTTCTCGTCATCAGGGCCGATGTAATGCTGGAAGGGAAGCATGATGCGGCCGTCTTTGCAGACGATGTGCTTGCGGATGAAGGTGCGCTCTTTGAGTCGGCCGGGAACTTCGATGGGCTTGCTCCAAGTTTTGAAGGAGTCGTCGCTGGTGAGATACCAGGAGCGCCAGTCATTGGCCCAGTGCTTGGAATGGGTGGAGAAGAACAATGTGCTGCGCTGGCCGAGGATCATGAGCTCTGTCGGCCCTTGCCCGATGGTTTTGCCCTCGCGAGGGAAGCCGACATCAAACGCCTCCAGCGGCGTCCACGTCTTGCCCAGGTCATGGCTGCGGGTGACGCCGGTGTAGTTCAGCGGGCTGGGTTCGGTATCGCCACCGGCGAGGATAAAGAGAATCCATGAGCCATCGGGCAACTCACGCAGCGTGGTGTCGCAGACCATCTTGTTGGGGGTGATGCCGTCATACGGGATGCTCTTGAAGTCCTGCTTGGCATCCTCAATGGCCTGCGCGGCCCAGGTGGGATCTGGTGTGATGGATTTCGGCAGCTTGGGCGCGTGCGCTTTGTTGACGACGGTCTTGCCGACCTTAGAGCGGCGTTTGATCTCCTCTGGATCCATTGTCAGCTTGCCGATCTCCGCCTGCATTTCGATGTCTGCCTCGGTGAACTTCACATGCAGGATCTCTGCATCGGAGTGTCGGTTCCAATCATAGAGGATGTGAATGTCACCATTCGGCGCCTGGAATCCATCGGGGTAAGAGACTTCAGCGCGATCATCAATGAGAAAGCCCTTGCCCCAAGTCTTGCCGTCGTCGTCAGACAGGAATGCCTTCAGGTTGGAGCGGCGTGGCAGGCGCGCATTGACGGGGCCGTTCTTCACCAGGATGAGCTTGCCCGAAGCAAGGCGGCGGATGAAGAAACGCGCGCTGGGGTTCTGAATCGAAGATGGCTGCGGCTCGCTCCATGTCGCGCCTTTGTCGGCGGAGGTGCTTTCGCTGATGCCGTCCTTCGTGCGGGCGAGCATCCACAGGCTGCCGTCTTTGCGCTCGACGATCATGTGCTCATCGAAGTCCGTGCGTGGAAATGCCACGCCGCCACGGCGGTTCCACGTCTTGCCTTGATCGGTGCTGGCGAAGACATTCGCCATGCGAATCACATCGAGATCTTTGTGTGCTTCCTTGTCCACACCAGGGCCATGCATGCGGTCGCGTGTCCACAACGAGACCGGCAGCAGCCAGTCGCCATTGCTGAGCACGGTGGGCTTATTCAGCGTGCAGCCGTCGGCAAAACGCACGGGAGCGGTCCATTGCGGCTCGGCGGCATCGGGATCATCACAGCGGATGTACCAGTCGCCGCAGCGGCCGTCGAAGTAGCCGAGGCTTTGATCAAAGAAGCACCACAGGCGGCCCAGCGGATCGGTCCACAGATTGCCCACGAGGGCGCGGCGCTCATACTTCACGCCGTTGACTTCGCCATCCTGTGGATCGATCACGACGCGCGGCTTTGACCATGATTTGCCATCGTCCTCGCTCGTCGCGAGCATGAAGAAGCCATTCGGTGAATCACCGTTGCCGACCCATGCGGCCCAGAGGCGGCCCTTCGGCGTGCGGTCGATTCCGATGATCATGTTGCCTGGACGTTTTTCGGCGTCGTACTCAGGGCCGGGCTGCGTGTTGATCACGGGTGGCTCAAGCGCAAGGTCAAGCAGGGCTTTGTCCTGGGCAAGGGCTTGCACAGCGAACAGAGAGAGAAGCAGGAGCGTGTGTTTCATGATTGGTTGTGGAAGGAAAACGCTACAGGATGCCGCATTCATGGCATGGAGGGATAATTCCGAGTGTTATGTTACCACCAACTGCTTAAAAATGCTCTACCTAGCCGGATAGCTTTGCTGGTCGAGCACCTGCCCGGCAAGACTCTTGATTTCTATCTGCATAGGTGACTTGGGTTTGAAGGTCAGCAGCACGTAGCTGGGCTCACTGGCGAAGAAGGCGGACTTGGGGTCAGGATAGCGGTCGCCATCGCCTTTGAGCGCGGTGTTGTAATACGGGAAGCCATCCACCATGGCGCGTTCGGCAAAATAACCGAAGTCGGTGATGACTGTGGAGCCCTGCTGAAACAGCCGCCCCCATTCGCCTTTCAACTGGTCGCGCATCGTGGCGTTGCGTTCGTTTTGGATGGAAATGGTGTGGCCTGCGCGTGGAGGCTGCATCTGCTGGCGACACCACGCGAGCTGTAGGGATGCGGCGTCAAAGGAATGACCCGTCTGCCACGTCGTGCCCATGTCCTGAATGTGTTCGAGATCCAGCGCAATAAAGCGTGCATCGAATTCAGGAAACGCGAGCGTCCAATTCCATTCATTGCCGGGCAGCGCGAAGAATTCGCGATAGGCCGTGGCCTCAACGTCATACACAGCCTCGGACGGCGGCTTGGGACCTCGCGAACGGATTTCGCGATCGTGATTGCCCAGGACTGGCATGAAGGGAGTGCTGCGAAACAGCACTGGCTGAGAATCGATCAGTGCGCTGAAAGCCTCCATGCCTTCGCGACCCCTTTGATGCAGGCTGCCGACATTGTCCCCCGACGTCATCAGCACATGCACATCATCTTGGATCAAAGAGGCAAGATCCATCTGCGCGAAACCCCAGTCCCCGACCACGGCGATGCGCAGCTCTTTGGCAGGCATGCCTTTGAACGTGTAAACAGCAGACGATTCAGCCCCAGAGCGCACCTGGTAATGATACGTCACAGTGTTCTCAGGAATCGGAATCTCGACGTGATGCAGCTTGACCTGCTCCGCCTTGGCAGCCTTTCCACCCAGCGCTGAGCTCGTCCCAATGGACACCTCCGAGTCTCCCGGCTGTGCGGTTTCCCAATTCACCGTGAGGTGCGTCGGCTTCTCTCGCTGAAAACTCAGCCAGATGCGCTGAATGGTAGCCGCTTTCACAGTGGAACAGAGCAGCAGGAATAGAAGAAAGCGCGTCATGAATGTAGGGCTAAACAAACGCATGCCATGCATGGATTTCTCCAAAGAAGACAAGCGATACAGCCCTTGATCATGCACGCATCTCAGGATAGCATTTGGACATCTTTGCCCGGCGTTTTGTCGAGGCCTGCTCTTTGAAAAATTTCCTGCGGTGTTCGTTTTCGAGCTTTGTGGCCCGGCCCGATTCATCAACTGCGGGGGCTACGCGCTGAAGTGACATGTCATGCCTTCACTGGAAGACAGAGCTTCATCACGCGGGTTTGTATTCGGACGGCACAGGCGGGTTTGAAAGCGTCCCGGCTCCGCCCGGGGCGCTTTCTTTTTTCAGAACGTGAGGCAGGCAGCGCCTGCTCCACGTCATCAAGCGCTCGGCTTCTTCTGCGGCAGCGGCTTGGGATCTGTGTCGCCGATCGGCTCGGCAGGTCGGATGATCACACCGACGGGCATCGAGGCCTTCTCCATGTTCAGGAGTTGGCTGACGGTGACGAATTGATAGCCCTTGGCCAGCAGCTGGTCAAACATCGCCGGCATGGCGGTAATGGTGGGCGGATGGATGTCGTGTGACAGCATGATGGCTCCAGGATGTGCGCCATTGACGAGGCGGCTGGTCACAGCAGCCACACCCGGACGCCGCCAGTCCTGCGGATCGACCGACCACATGATGGTAGAGTAACCAAACTCAGTGAACATGAGGTTTTTAATACGGGTGTTGATGGCTCCGTATGGCGGACGCACCAGATGCGGGCGCACGCCGGCCACTTCAAAGACGGCGTCCTCGGACTTTTTCAGTTCACTGCGGATTTGATCGTCCGAGCGGCTGGTGAGGCTGCAGTGCGTCCACGTATGATTGCCAATCTCATGGCCTTCCGCGATGATGCGGCGCACGATGGCGGGATACATCTTCACCTGCTGGCCGATGAGGAAGAAGGTACACTTGATGTTTCGCTCCTTGAGCAAATCGAGCAGTTTCGGCGTCAGGCTCGGATGCGGGCCGTCGTCAAAGGTCATCGCGAGTGTCTTCTGCTCGATCTTGACGGAGGAATACGAGAGGCGCACACCCGCAGGCGGCACCACCGGCATGGTGGAGGGATTGTTCAGCCGCTTCACCAGCGGGTTTTCCTTCTCTTCGACGAGTGGCAGCGCTTTGCGCGCCTGTTCAATGGCGAGTTTGTCCGGCTTTGCAGCCTTTTGTGTTGTACAGCCGGACTGGGCTGCCAACATGATGCCAAACCAAATGCTAAGATACATGCGTGGGGGGATCACAAGAGGCGGAGATTAAGGGGTGAAATTCATCTGCGAAAGCTGGATTTTCTGAAAAATATACAACTGCCAGAAATCCGACCTCTGGCGGAGTTCAGACATCGCCGGCGGCAAACAGAATCTCCTGGGGGGTCAGCGCCCGCCATGCTCCCTGTTGCAAATCGGCTGGCAGCGTCAGCGCGCCGATGCTCTCGCGATGCAGGTTGATGACACGATTGCCGACACGGTGAAACATGCGCTTCACCTGGTGATAGCGCCCTTCATGCAGCGTCAGCCGGGCATGGCGCTCGTCCAGAATGACCAGTTCTGCCGGCAGCGTCGTGATGTCCTCGGTATGGAAGTAAAAGCCGCGTGCAAAGGCCGCCACTGCATCCGGGGCAATGGGATCAAGGGTTTCGACGAGATAAGCCTTCGGCACTTTCTCCACCGCCGCCATCAGACGTTTGGACCAGCGGCCATCGTTTGTCAGCAGGATCAGGCCCGAGGTGCTGCGATCCAACCGACCGGCGATGTGCAGCGTGTGTTTGTCGGGATCGTCGATCAAATCGAGCACGGTGGAGTGCTGATCGTCCTTCGTTGCGCTGAGAATGCCCACCGGCTTGTACAGCATGAGGTAGAGGGCGCGCTCAGTCTGCTGGATCACCACGTCATCCATTTCGACTCTCTTAAAGCGATCCACCGGATGATGACCATCGGTCACAACCACGCCATCCACCCGCACTCGCCGCGCTGCGATGGCATGATGCGCCGCCTGCCTGCCTTGAGACTGGTGGCTGGCAATGAGACGATCCAACTTCATGCCAAGTGCTTCATCGTGAGGAAATTGTTGCACGGATGCGTCGGTTTAGCCACACGCTCCTGTGACAAAAAACACACTGGCAGTTTTGTGACCAACTCCCAGCAGCAATGCCCGATGTCGCTGCCATGAGTGGCGGCCATGTTTACCCGTTTGTCATGTGCCGCTGTAGCGGCGTTGCTTGTTGCCGCACAGTTTGTGGCAGCCCATGGCTCGTTCCACGAGATGATGGATGAGCTGGCCGCCGAACTGGTGGCGCGGCCGCAAGACTCCACGCTCTATGTACGCCGCACCCAGCTTTATCTCGAACATGGTGAATGGCAGGCGGCGCTCACGGACATAGAACGTGCGGAGCGGCTGGGCAGCGATACGGCGGGACTCGATCTGCTGCGCGCCCAGGCGCTGGCACTGGGAGGCATGAACACGCAGGCGGAAGCACTGCTGGCAGACTTCCTGCAAGCTCATGCAGAACATGGCGCCGCCCATCTGGCGCATGCGAGGGTGCTTTTGAAAATGGAGCGATTTGAGGAAGCGCTAAAAGCCTACCGAACCTCGCTGCGGCGCACGACTGACCCGGAGCCGGAACTGTATCTCGAGGTAGGAGAGGCGCTCATCGCCCAGAAGCACCGCGATGAAGCCATCGAAGTGCTGGAGCTGGGTATCGCCAGACGCGGCAATGTACCTGCGCTGGTGCTCAAGGTCATGGAGCAAGAAACCGCCAAAGGTTTGTTTGATGCAGCTCTGGTCCGCATGGATGTGCTGGCCCAGCAGGCACCGCGCCCGGAGCCCTGGATGGCCAGACGTGCCGCGCTGCTACAGCAGGCGGGGCGCACAGCGGAAGCACGCACTGGCTGGACGACCCTCCGCACCCACATCCTCGGGCTGCCCAATCTTGAGCGTGGCTCTCATGCCATGAGCCTCATCCTCGAAGAAACACAGCTCGCACTGGCAGCCCTCGCTCCCACCGATCCAAAGACCGCTACCACCTCCCCATGACACCCTTGCGACAGATTGCATTCCTCCTTGCGGCTCTTGCCTGCACGCACGCTGCACAAGCGGCAAATTTCAACGGCATCTTCACGGAGAACTTTGACTCCATGGGCACTGCTGGCACTGCACCCCCGTCCGGCTGGTCGGTGTATGGTCTTTTTAGCAGCGGCGGCACCACCTGGACCACGACGATCCCTGACAGCGGCGTGGTCGGCGGCACGCAGACCACCACCCTCACCGCAGCCACCACCTATACCGCCAACAGCAACACCAACGGATTCAACTATGCCACCACCGGTGCCACAAGTGACCGCTGCCTCGGCACTTCGCCCACCACGGGTGCCGGTGTCGCACTGCAGCTTTCCCTCACCAACACCACCGGGGCGTCGCTCAGCACATTTCAAATCAGCTACGACATTCGGAGATTCACGGCTGCCACCACGGCAAACGAACTGCCTGGCTACTGGCTCTTCTACAGTCTCGACAATGGCACGACCTGGACCAACGTTTCGGCCACCAATCCCACCATCACCAACGTGCCGAACACGACCGGTGTCAGTGTGATCGCCCCCGCCACCGTCACACTCGGCAGTGCCTGGGCGAACAACGGCACCCTGCTACTCCGCTGGATGGATGACAACGCGCAGCAGTCTTCGCCAGATCAGGTGACCGGTCTGGATAATGTGACCATCTCGCTGCCGGTGACTACCGCCAGCAATCAAGCACTGCTCTTCAATGGCAACCGCTACGTCACCATGGGTGCAGCAACCTCCACCCTCGGAGCCAGCAGCCTCACCTTGGAATGCTGGTTCAAACGCACCGGCACGGGCACAGCCACCTCGACTGGCACCGGCGGTGTCACCAATGCCATCCCGCTCGTCGCCAAGGGGCGAGGGGAAGCAGAGAACAGCAACGTGGACTGCAATTACTTCTTCGGCATCGACGCGACGACAAACAAGCTATGTGCGGACTTTGAAGCTCAGGCTGGCATCAGCGGCATCACCGCCGGGCAAAATTATCCGATCATCGGCGGCACCGTCATTCAGAACGACACGTGGTACCACGCAGCGGTCACCTATGACACGAGCACCTACACCTGGAACATCTATCTCAATGGCGTGCTGGACGCGACCTTCACCAACGCCACGGGCGCCGTGCCGCGCAACGACAGCATCCAACACTTTGGCATCGGCACCGCCATGAATTCCACGGGGGTCGCCGCAGGCTATTTCCAGGGAATCATCGACGAAGTGCGTGTATGGAATGTGGCGCGCACGGGCACACAGATCGCCGCAAACAAAACCTCCGAGATCACCACAGCCACCACAGGACTATTGGCCCGCTATGGACTGAATGAAGGCACCGGCACATCCGCGAACAACTCCGTTGGAGTTTCTGGCGCGCCACTTGGCACTCTGACCAACAGCCCGATGTGGGTCAACGGCGCACCGTTCAACGCCAATGCAGCCCCCAGCGTCGCTTTAACTTCTCCGGCAAATGGAACGATCTCGTCCATCAGCGCCGGCATCGCGCTCACCGCAACGGCGTCAGACAGCGACGGCACCGTCTCCCAGGTCGAGTTCCTGCGAGATGGCAGTGTCGTTGGCACGGTGACATCGTCACCTTACACATTTACCGACTCAACCGTCGCCGCAGGCGTGCACACCTACGCTGCACGCGCCACTGACAACATCGGGGCGACGACGACCACAAGTACAGTCACTGTCAGCGTGCTCACCAACACGACCAAGACCGCTCTGCTCTTTGACGGGGTCAACGACTATGTCACGATGGGAGCAGCTCCCGAACTCAACGCAGGAGGCCCGCCATCAAACGGCTTCACACTGGAGTGCTGGTTCCGCAAGGAAGGCACCGGCATCACATCGAGTTCAGGCAATGGTGGTGTAGCTGGCGTGCCTCTGTTTGGCAAGGGGCGCGGCGAAGCGGAAAACAGCAACGTGGACTGCAACTACTTCTTCGGCATCAGCACCAGCGGATTGCTCGTCGCCGACTTCGAGGCCTATCCTGCAACGGGCATCACCGCTGGGCAAAATTATCCCATCACCGGCACAAATACGCCGATCACCAACAATGTCTGGCACCATGCAGCAGCGACCTACGACGGCAACACGGCCACCTGGACGCTCTATCTGGATGGCGTCGCCGCTGGCACTGCCACCGCAGCAGCCGGTGCGCTGCCTCGTTACGATTCCATCCAGCACTTCGGCATTGGCGCGGCATTCACCTCCGCCGGCGTGGCCGAGGGAGCCTTCGCAGGCCGCATGGACGAAGTACGCGTCTGGAACTATGTCCGCAGCGCCAGTGAGATCGCTGAAGCAAAAGATTATGAGATCGCCAGCGCCACCGGCCTGATCGGACGTTTCGGCTTGAACGAAGGCACTGGAACCACCACTGCAAACAGTGTCGGCTCTGGCACACCGGCGGGCACACTGACCAACGGCCCGCTGTGGGTCGATGGAGCCTCCTTCACCCCCAATACTCCGCCAACTGTCTCGCTCGATTCACCCACGGCTGCCTATTCGGGTACGGCACCTGCGACGGTTCACTTCGCCGCGACCGCTGCGGACTCTGACGGCACCGTGGCCAAGGTGGAGTTTTACAATGGCAGCACCAAGGTCGGAGAAGCCACCGCTGCCCCTTATTCGTTCGACTGGACAGGTGTGGCCATGGGCAGTTACACCTTGAGCGCCAAAGCCACGGACAATCAGGGCGGCACGACCAACTCCGCCACAGTTTCGATCACCGTCGCACCTAATCCCAACCAAGCGCCAACCATGGCGCTTGCCTCACCTGCAAACGACGCCAGCGGCATTGGCGGCAGCACCAATCTCAATGTCACACTCAACGATCCTGAGGGCGATGCCATGGCGGTGACCTTCTATGGCCGCAAAACAACACCCGTGACCGCAGGTGCAGATTTCAGCCTCATAGCGGTTCCAGACACCCAGTTTTATTCAGAAAACACAGGCCGTAACGCCTCCGGCGGCAGTTCGGGCGCAGTCATTGGCCTGTACAATGCGCAAACGCAGTGGATGGTGGACAACCGTAACACTCGCAACATCGCCTTCGTCAGCCACATGGGTGACATCGTGCAAAACGGTGACACCTATCAGCAGGAATGGATCAACGCTGACGGGGCGATGAAGAAAATCGAGAGCCAGGCGGCCACCCTGCTAGCCTACGGCATCCCATGGGGCGGTGCGCCGGGCAATCATGACTTTGGCACGGGCGGTGGCACTGGAACAACCAACTACTACAACCAGTACTTCGGCACCAGCCGCTGGGCGGGCCGCAACTACTACGGCGGCAACTTCGGCACGAACAACAACAGCAACTACGAATTGTTCAGCGCCAGCGGCCTCGACTTTATCGTCCTTCATCTGGAGTACAATGCAGGCGCGGTGAGCGGTTACCAGGCCATGCTCGACTGGGCGGACGCCTTGCTCAAAGCCTATCCAAACCGTCGCGCCATCGTCACCAGCCACTGGATCGTGAACACCGGCAATCCAGCTTCCTTCAGCACGCAGGGCCAGGCGATTTACAACAACCTGAAAGACAATCCCAATCTGTTTCTCATGCTTTGCGGCCATGTGAACGGCGAGGGCATCCGCAGTGACACCTATCAGGGCCGCACCGTTTACAGCATTCTGCAGGACTATCAGGACATTGTTGACGGCGGCAGAGGCTTCATGCGCATCTACACCTTCTCCCCGGCGAACAATCAGATCAACGTGGAAAGCTACTCTCCGGTGCTGAGTCGTGCGGTCAACGCCAGCGACAGCGTGCCATCCTGGACCACCGCCTACACCCTGCCCTACAACATGCAGAGTGCCTTGACCGACTGGATTCCGCTGGGCACCACCAACGTCGCCGCCGGTGGAACCAGCGCCAGCCTGAACTGGACCGGCCTTGAAGCAGGCAGCACCTACGAATGGTATGCTAGCGTCACCGACTAGATCAACACCACGTCCAGCACGACGCGGCGCTTCAGCACGGCGGCAAATTCGGCCCCGACGGTGGCGATCACCGCGCCCGCCGATGGCGCTGGCGTGGGCCTAAACACCACGATCAACATCACGGCCGGCGCCGTTGACACCGACGGCACCGTGACCAAGGTCGAGTTCTTTGATGCCGGCACGAAGCTTGGCGAGGACACCAGCGCGCCTTACACCTTCGCCTGGAATGGTGCCACCTCCGGCAATCATGCGCTCAGCGCCGTGGCGACCGACAATGCAGGCAGAAGCACGCTCTCATCGCTGATCACGATCTCTGTGAACAACACGCCGCCCACGGTCGCTCTCACTGAGCCAGACCCAGGCGAGATTTTCGACGCCCTTGCGTCCATATACATGACGGCCGATGCCAGCGACAGCGACGGCACAGTGGCGAAGGTCGAATACTACGCCAATGGCACCAAAGTCGGCGAGGCCACCTCCGCCCCCTATGCCTTCTTTTGGAACAACGTCGTCACCGGCAACTACAATCTGACCGCCAAAGCCATTGATGACGGCGGCGCGTTCACGGTTTCAGCGGTGCTCAGTGTGAGCGTGACAAACACCGACAATGTCGCCCCCACTGCCGCAATCACTTCGCCTACAGGTGGCGTAGTCTATGCGGGCAACATCACCCTCACAGCGGACGCCACGGACACGGATGGGACCGTCAGCAAGTTGGAGTTCTTCAATGGCGCGACCAAACTCGGCGAAACCACGACCGCCCCCTACAGCTTGCTTTGGAGCAGCGTGGCTGTCGGCTCCTACACGCTCACGGCCAAATCGACGGACAATGATGGAGCGGTAACCACCTCTGCAGCGGTCAGCATCAACGTCCAGGCCGCACCGTTGACCTTCTCGGAAAATTTCGACTCCATGGGGACCAGCGGTACCTCTCCTCCCAGCGGGTGGTCGATGAAAAACGCCAACAGCGGCACCACCAACGCAACCTGGACCGACTCCATTCCGATTCCCGGCACTGGCACCAACAGTGTCGCAGCCATGGTCGCCGCTGCGGGAGCGCTCACCGCGAACAACGCCCCCAGCGCCACTAACAACAACGGTTACAACGCCCAGGGTGCCAGCAGTTCTGACCGTGTGCTCGCCACCTCGCCAACTTCAGTGGCCGGTGTGGCGCTTCAATGGCAGGTGACCAACACTGGCAGCGCCACGGTCACCGCAGTGCGCATTGGTTATGATACGCGGCGCTACACTGCCGCCACGGCAGCAAACGAGCTCCCTGGCTACTGGCTCTTCTACAGCCTCGACAACGGCACCACCTGGACCAACGTTACCGCACTGAACCCCACGCTGACCGGCACCGGTGTGCAGGTACCAAACACCACAGGAGTCACGACTGTCGCCCCCACGGACTTCACCTTGAGCAGCGGCTGGTCGGTCGGCTCCACCTTGCTGCTGCGCTGGGTTGATGACAATGCCGTTGCCACCTCGCCAGACCAGATCGTCGGTCTCGACAATGTGACGCTTACCGCCGCCGGAGCTCAGATCGGAGCCGCGCCGACTGTGGCGATCACCGCTCCTTCGGCCAGCGATGCCTTTACGGCACCGGCGACGGTCAACATCACCGCCAGTGCCAGCGACAGCGATGGCACGATTACGAAAGTGGAATTCTACAACGGCGCAACCAAGCTCGGTGAGTCCACAACAGCGCCATTCAGCTATGCCTGGACCAGCGTTGCCAGCGGCAGCTACAGCCTCACCGCACGCGCGACGGACAACGATGGCAACACCACGATCTCCAGCGCTGTGACTGTCACCGTCAATTCCGCCCCAGGCTCAGGCACGCTGACGCGCGCGGCCTATCTGCAGCAGGCGGGTCCGAACACCATGACCATGCGCTGGCGCAGCAGCCAGAGCATTGTCGGTCGTGTGAAGTATGGTGCTTCCGTCACCACGTTGACGAACACGGTTGATGAATCCGCCGCCGTAACCGACCACGAAGTCACCCTCACCGGACTCAGCCCAAACACCACCTACTTCTACAGTGTCGGCTCAGCCTATGACACGCTCGCAGGTGGAGATACGGCACACACTTTCACCACCCCGCCTGTCGCAGGCAGCACGCCCAACACCCGCATCTGGGTGCTCGGAGATGCCGGCACCGGCACCTCCAGCCAGACAAGCGTGCGCGATGCCTTCTACACCTGGACTGGCAGCCGAGATCCGAACCTGGTGCTCGAACTCGGCGACAACGCCTACAATTCCGGCCTCGACAGTGAATTCCAGACCAAGGTCTTCGACATCTACGGCAGTCTCATGAAGCGCGTGCCATTCTGGTCCTGCCTCGGCAACCACGAAACCAACCAGGCCACGTCCTACGTGGACACCTACCCCTATTTCTCCGTCTATACCCTGCCCAAGAACGGCGAATGCGGCGGCGTGCCGAGTGGCACGGAGCACTACAACTCCTTCGACTACGGCAACGTTCACTTCATCAATCTGGACTCCATGACCGCCAGCCGTGCTGCCAACGGAGCCATGGCCACCTGGCTCACAAATGATCTCGCCAGCACCACGCGCACTTGGATCATCTGCTTCTTCCATCATCCGCCCTACACCAAAGGCTCACACAATTCCGACACCGAGACCGAGCTCATGGAAATGCGCGCCAACATCCTACCCATCCTCGAAAACGGCGGCGTCGATCTCGTGCTCTCCGGCCACAGCCACTGCTACGAGCGCTCCTACCTGCTGGACGGACACTACGGGCTCTCCACCACGCTCACAGCAGCCATGAAAAAGAACGCAGGTGACGGCCGCACGACCGGCACAGGAGCCTACATCAAGCCGCTGACGGGGCCGCGTGATCACTTCGGCTCCGTGTATGCCGTTACAGGCTCCGCAGGCCAGACTAGCGGCGGCTCGCTCAATCATCCCGCCCATTACATCAGCCTGAGCAATCTCGGCTCCATGGTGCTCGATGTAAACGGCAACCGGCTCGACGCCACCTTCCTGCGCGAAACCGGAGCAACGAACGACACCTTCACTCTCATCAAGCAAGGAGCCGCAGACTCCGACGGCGACGGCCTAACCGACGAATACGAGATCGCCAACGGCCTCAACCGCAAAAGCTCATCCGACGCCAACTTGGACAGCGACAGCGATGGCATTAGCAATCTGGTTGAGTTCGCTTTTGGCACGAATCCCCGCAGCAGCGACCCCGGCAAACTGGCAGTCTCAGGCGGCGCGATCACCCAGCGCGGCCAGCCGGATATTTCGATCACCCCCACCGATGCCGGGGTTGATTTCCGCGCCGCATTCTGTCGCAGGAAAGACCAGTCCACCGCCGGTCTCACCTATACCGTGCAGTTCAGCACCGACCTCACCACTTGGCAGTCCAGCAGCGTCACTCCCACCGTCATTGCCGACGATGGCACTTATGAAGTCGTCACCGTCAAGTACCCCTTCTTCATCAATGGCCAGAAAGCCCGCTTCTTCCGGGTTTCGATCACCCCCAATTGAAGATTGAAAACACCCGCCATCTCTCTGGTATGAAATGCCTCCTCCTTGCATCCGCCATCCTTTCGTTTGGCATCCTTCCCGCCGCAAATGCGGCGATCATCTACAGCGGCCTGCAGAACATCGCCATTCCCACCACTTTTGACGGTGTTTACATCAACATCGACAACGCGGCCACCAGCTCTACAACCATCACTGGCTGGGACATCAACCCGTTCTTTGGCGGAGCCGGCATTGCCAACAGCGCCGCTTTTCAGCCGGCACGCACAGGCACAGCGAATGACGATCCCGTGCTCAATTTTGCAGCGGGCGATCTCATCAGCAGTACGTTGAATTTCTCCTCAGGCTTCGGTGGCTCGGGTGATCCCGTTTCATACCTCGGCAACAGTCCGGGCCAGTTTGCAGTGGGGCAGGAAGGCTACCTTGGTTTCCGCTTCACCACCGACTCCAGCGACGGCCCCTACTTCGGCTGGATGCGGGTCCTCTTCACCGCTGATTCACCCGGAGGCATGATCAAAGACTGGTCCTATGACAATACAGGTGCCGCCATCACAATTCCCGCCGCAGCGACCCCGGAGCCTTCACGCGGGCTTCTCCTCCTGCTGGGATGCCTGACCGCCTGTTTTCGCCGTCGGCGTTGAGTCACCTCATTGCCTGTCGTAGCTCCCAGCCCAGTTCCTGCGGTGTCCAGGTATTGCATGTCAATCCCGGCGGCATCGACTATTGCGGCAGGCTGGAGTTTGCAGCATGGCTCATCACCAAGTGAAGGCCTTGCTGAAAACGACACACTGTGTCCGCTTCAAATCTCGCCAAAGTGCTTCTCACGCATCTGCACGATGGCATCGAGCATCTGGTCCGCCTCGTGGTTGGTTCCAACTTCGCGGACGCGGGAGCCCCTTTGTTGACCTTGTCGAGCAGACTGCCCTCTTTGGCAGTGGATTTGGCTTCGGCGGCAGGCTTGTGAGCGCCACCGAGTGATTTGGAAAGCGATTTGAGGATCTTGAACATGACGTTGGGTTCCTTCAGTGACTGGTTATTTACTCAATGCGCATGGTGCGAAGATGCTGGCTGCGGCGCTTCAGCTCTTCCTCTGAGAGCACTCCTGCGCCCTTGTAGGTCACGGCGACTTCCTTGCTGCGGCCGGACTGCTTGTCCACCACCAGGGCGCGCACGCGTTGATTTTCATCATAGCTGAACGTCACGGCCACTTCACAGCCCTTGGGGCGGTTCGGCGGCACATCCAAGGTCAGACGGCCGATGACATCGACAAACTTGGCGTCTTCATCCTCGCCCTGGGTGATGTCCACTTCGATAACGCGCTCGTTGTCTTCGGAGGTTTGATAAACCTGCGTGCGTGAGCAGGGAATTGGTGTGTTCTTGGGGATCACGATGGAGTTCATCAGCTTCTCCTCCTTCGTCTTCGCGTTATAAACCATCGCCAGCGTGCCGTAGCTGGCATTGCAGACCTCTTGGATACGAGATGATTTTTTGGCGAACAAGGCCGCGCCAAGCGCCACGCACTCGTCCACGTTGCCGCAGGATTTTGGCACCTTGCCGAACATCTTTTCCAGCATGGATTTCACCTTCGGAATGCGCGTCGATCCACCCACGAGCACAACGTGGTCGATGTCGGAGGTCTTCAGCTTCGCGGAATCCAGCGCCTGCTCGACGAGGAAAACCGTACGGGTGAGCATGTGGCGGATCAGCTTCTCGAAATGGTCGCGGCTCAGATCAATGCGGGCGATGCCGCTGTTCTGGTCGTTTGCCACGGTGTCGTTCACGCGCTGGAGCTTCGAGAGCATCTTTTTCGCGTCTTCCGTGGCCTGCAGCACACGGCGGCGGTGGCGTTCGTCGCTGTAGAGCGCGGCACCGGTCTGCTTCTTGTACTGCTCGGCATAGGCATCAAGCAGGATGTCGTCAAAGTTGCTGCCCCCGAGATGCCGCGCGCCTTCGGAAGTGAGGATTTTGATGTTGTCGCCTTCGACATCGAGGATCGTCGTGTCCAGCGTGCCGCCGCCAAGGTCGAACACCAGAATGCGGCCCTTCACGCCCTGGGAGTGGGCGTAGTACACCGCCGCCGCCGTGGGCTCATTCACCAGACGCTTCACCTTCATGCCAGCCATTTCAGCAGCGGCGATGGTGCTCTTGCGCGCTAGTTCATTGAAGTTTGCCGGCACGGTGATGACGACCTCGGTGATGGCGCCGCAGATCTTGGAACAGTCGCGCTTGAGCTTTGACAGGATCAGCGCGGAGATTTCAGCAGGCGTCCATTTCTTGCCGTCGATCTCCACCAGATGCTCGGGGTCGTCCATGAAGCGCTTGATTTGGAAAATGGTGCGGTCGGGTTCGCCACCGTCACGGGCAGCGCTGCCGACGAGCTTCACGTCTTCATGCGAATCAAAGAACACCACGGAATGAGTCAGGCGCTCGCCGTCGGCGTTCGGCACGATTTCGGGATTGCCATCAGGTTTCAGATAAGCCAGCCCGGAAAGGGTGGTACCAAGGTCGATTCCAACGTATTCAGCCATAACAATGTGTGTGAGAAAGAGGTTCCGGAGTCGGGTCTATTGGCTGGAGGTCCGGACCTCCACTTTTCGCAGGATAATCTCGTGTCCCTCGCCACGCGAGAAGATAAAACCAGAGCGGCAGCTTTCGGTGACACGCGGCTTTGACTTGCCGGGCAGAGAATCCACGACGGCAATGCGTTTGCGCAGGTCAATATCGACTTCAGTGCCGTTTGGCACGTCAAATTCGGTCACCCCGTGCTGGTGCAGAATATCCTCAAATGAGGCGCGCAGCGTGATGAGCTGCTGGGGTACGTCGCTGCCGTTCGACCCGGCATAGCGGGCCACCAGGGCATCGATGAGGTCGATGCGCTTGATGATGTCGCTGGCAAACATGACCACCGTGCTCTCCTCCGTGGGCAGACCGCGGCGCATAATCTCGTGCTTCTCCTCCAGTTCGACCAGCTGGCCACGCAGGCGTTTTTCGATGTCCTGCCATTGTTTGATTTGGGCCTCGGCCTGCGCAAATTCCTGCTTCCTGCCTTCCAGCCGGACCAGTTCAGCCTTGGTTTCATCCATCTGGCTCACGAAGCGCTGCTGCGTGGTGCCCAGGTCGGCGATGCGCTTTTCCAGTTCGGCGATTTGTTTCTTCTGCTCCAGTTCATAGTTTTGCAGGGCTGCCGCCTGCTGCTGGATGTCGGCGCTGAATTTTTTGAATTCGGTATCGGCGGCCTCGCGGTCCTTGCGGGCCTGATCGGCACGTGCGGTTTCGCGGTTCAGCGCCTCCTGCGCGGCGTTCAGTTTCACCTGGATCGCCAGGTCTTCCTCTGCGGCTTTGCGCAGCGATTTGTTGATCTCCCCCTGGCGTGATTCCAGCCCCGACAGAGCCTGTCCCAGGCCGAGAATTTTGCCTCCGACGTTGATGAATTCGGCCAGCTCGTGCTTACGAGCATCGATCTTGGTGTGGAGTTCCTTGTGGGACATGTCCACTTCCGCCAGCTCCAGCTTCTGTGTCTCGATGACCTTCACCAGCCGCTCCTCGTCCTCCTTGAGGTTCTGCACGCGGTCTAGTCGCTGCCGCAGCTCGCCTTCGATCGCGGCGGCATCCTTCTTCGCTGCATCCGCTTTGATCTTGGCCTCCTTGACCTCTTTTTCGAGTTCGCCAAGCTGCACCTCCGCTGCACGGGACTGCTCCTGGGCGGCCTTCAAGCGCGCGGATTCCTTATCCACATCCGCCTGGGCTTTCATCACGCGTTGTTCGCGCAGTTTATGCGCCTCTTCCAACTGGGTGATCTGCTGCTGTAGTTCGGCCAGCTTCTTGTTCTGGCCGTCAGTGGAGACGTTCAGGCGTGTGACAAACTGCGTAGCCTCCTCGCGTTCCTTTGTCACAGTGACCAGCAGCGCCTGAATGCCCGCCAGTTCGGTGGTCAGCGTAGGAATCTGCTTCCGCAGGTTTTTTTCCTCTGTGCGCGCCTTCTCGGCGGCGGCATCAGCCTCAGCACGTTTTTGTTCGGCCACCTGCAGCGCAGCCGTGGCCTTCTCGGCACGTTTTTCGGCGTCCAGCGCCTTGGCCTCGTTCGTTTTAACGGCCTTGGTCAACTCGACAAGCTTTGCATTCTCAGTCTTAAGGGCGGCCTCCAGCGCGATTCCATCTTTCTTCAGCCGGTCCTGGTTGCGGGTCAGTTCCGCCAGCGCCTTGTCTTCCGTCTGCCGCTGCGTTTCGGTATCTTTAAGGGTCTTGGTGGCAGTGGCGATGCGCGCATCCACCTCCGCCAGTTCGGCCAGACGTTTTTCAGCGACGGCAATGCGCTCCAATACCCCCCTGAGCCGTGTTTCTGCGGCATTCGCCTCCGCGAGCTTCGCTTTCGTCTCCGCTTCGAGGTTGGTGCGCCTGTCACCCAGGATCTTGTCAAGATTGACGGACTCGATGCGCAACAATTCAACGGCGGCGTCGGATTCCTTGCGCTGCGCAATCGATTCCTTCAGGGTTGCGGCAGCGGCGTCGCGGTCTTTGACCAGACCGGCCAGCTCGGCCTTGAGATTGTCCGCTTCTGCACGGGTTTGCGTCACGCTGCCACGCAGATCAGGCAGCACGGCTTCAAGATCGGCGCGTTCTCTGGCCAGGCGCTGTGTTTCGGCCAGCAGCTTGTCACGCTCTTGCGTGGCGGTGGTAATGGCCCCGTTCAGTTCGGCGTTCTGCTTGTTCGCGATGGCCAGTTCTTTCAAGCGGTCGTCGAGACCTGCGGCCTGCTGGGCGAGCTCAGCCACACGGGCTTCGGCCTCGGCGATTTCCTTCTGCCGCACGGCCAGGCGATCTTGCAGATGCTGGTGATCTGACTCGGCTGCGGACAGTTTTTGCTGCGTGCTGGCGTGAGTGGTCGTGAGCGTGGCGATGACAGCCTCCAGCCCGCTGATTTTTTCCACCAGCATGAGCTGCTGCTGCGAGCTTTTCTCGGCGGTGGCGGCAGCGGAGGCAGCTTCTTTTTTCTTTTCAATCGCAGCAGCCACCGACTGCTCCAAGTCAGTTCTGGCCAGTGCGAGCTGGTCGGCGACCTTCTTGTGCTCAGCCTGCAAGGCTTTGAACTGCTGATCAGCGGTGGCGGCGAGTTCTTCGAGATTTTTGGTGCGCTGCTCGGCAGCGGCGAGTGTGGATTCGCGCTCCTTGAGCTCGGTTTCAGCCACCCGTACCTGCTCGCGCAGCCTTCCCATGGCCTGGGAAAGTTCAGTCTGCTGCTCCTCAATGAGGCGCACCTCTTTTTCCAAAGTCTCGCGCTGCTGGGTGAGCGTTTGCGTCAGCAGCGTCTGCGCACGGCCATGCTCGGTGGCGGCCAACAGCTCGCGGGTGCGTTCATCACGATCCTTCACCAACGCGGCAATCGCCGTCACGACCTCGGCTTTGTGAGATTCGACAGCCTTGAGCGCATCCGCGCTGTCCTTGAGCTTTGAGTCGGTCGAGGCCAGATCATCCAGCTTGTTGGTGAGATCAGCGGCCTGGTCTTCGAGCGCCTTCACCTGCGCCTTCACCTCGGCAAGCCGTGTGCCGCGTGCGGCGATCTGCACGTCGAGGTCCGCCCGGCGCTTCTCGGCTTCCAACTGCTCCGCTTCATCGAGCTTCCGCGTATCCTTGGCCTGCCGGTCAATGTCAGCCAGTTTGGCCAGCGCCTCCTTCTCCTGGGCGCTGAACGCGACTTCAGCGTCAGCCTTCTGGGTGTTGAGTGTCGCAAGCTGATGCGCTGAAGCGAGTTGCTGCTGCTCAAGTTCGGCTAACTGGGTCCGCAATGCGCTCATGCGCTGCTCTGCGGCGCTGGCATCGACCTCATGAGACTGCTGCCTGCCAAGAAGGGCACCAATGGCGGCATCGAGCAGGCCGCGCTGATTTTCCATCTGTCCCAGCGTCTGGGTCAGGGCATTGAAGCGGTCCTCGTTGCCGCGCAACTCGTCCACGCGCGCCGCGATGACTTTTTCCTCGCCACCGAGCTGGGCGATCTGGGTCTGGGCGCGCTGCACCTGCTCCTGGGCTTTCGCCAGCGACGCATTGACGGCCTCGATCTCATTCTGTTTTGATTCGTGCTTTCCTTCGATCTGCGCCAGATCGGCACGGCGAAGGTCGAGCTGACTGTCGAGCTCCCGCAGCTCGGCGCTGCGTTTCGTGAGCTGTTCGGCTTCGGACTTTTGCGCATCAGCCTGCAAAGCGCCGAGACGTTTCACTTCTGCCTCGGCCTCGCTGATCTGCTTTTGCAGTCCAGCCAGCTTCTGCTCAGCGGCGGCTTCCTCTGCGGCAAGCCTGGCAGCAACGGTTTCATGAGCTTTCGTTGCTTCCGTCGCCTGCTTGAGCGCGTCCTGCTGCGCGGTGAAATCACTTTGAGCTTTCGCCAGATCGGCCTGCACCTTCTTCACTTCGGCACTCTGCACCTCAAACTCATGATCGAGCCGCTGCAGCTCCCCACTGCGCTTCGCGCGCTGCTCCTCCTCGGATTTCTGCGCATCAGCCTGCAACGAGACTAGACGCTGCACCACCGTCTCGGCGCTGCTGACCTGCTGCTTCAGCTCGGCAAGCTTCTTCGCACCGTCCGTCTCATCGGCCATGAGCCTGGCAACGGCAGCTTCACGCGTGGATGCCTCCGCTGAGGTTTTTTGCAGCTCACCGCTCTGGATGGCCAGATCGCCCTGCACCTGAGCCAGTTCAGCCTGCACCTTTGAAACGTCGGCGCGCCGGGCTTCGAGCTTACTATCGAGTTCCTGCAGTTCCGCACTGCGCTGTGTTTTGAGATCCGCTTCAGACTTTTGCGCCGTGGCAAGGAGCTGGTTAATGGACGCCACCTGCCCTTTGGCAGCCGCTTCCTCGGCCAAGAGTCTGGCTATTACGGCTTCCCGATCCCTGCGCTGCTTGTCGGCTTCTGCGTGCAAATTCTGCAGGCTCTGCTGTGCGGTGCTCAGGTCCTCTTCGGCCTTGGCGACGAGGGTGCGGGTGGAATCGAGCTTGCTGTCGAGGTTGCCCAGATCGCGACGTTTGACGTCGAGCTTGCCGGCGTCCGTCTTTGCATTCTCCAGCTCGGCCCGAGAATTCTGCACCTGGCCGCGCAGTTTTTCGAGCTCGCTTTTGAATCCGGTGATCTCGGTCTGCGTCTGGTTGAGTTCCTTGCGGCGGACGTCGAGCGTTGCATCCAGCGAACGGATTTCATCACGCCGCTTCTGCTCCACGTCATTTTCAGCCCGCAGTGCATCGCGCTGTAGGCGGAGTTTTTCAGTCTCGTCACGCAGCCCGGCCGCCTGATTGGAGGGCGCAGGATCCGGCGCGAGTGTCGGCGGAGAGAATGCGGAAGGCTTGGGAATCAGTGAAACAGGCGGCGAGCTGCCGCCGGGTGGCCGCAGCGCTTCGGTCGGAGCACGCTGCACGACCGGCTTGGTAACCTCAATTTTACCGGTCTCGGGGGCGGTTTTTGGCGGTTCTTCCTTGTCCCGCGCGGGAATGCTTTCGGTGTCGCCCTTTCTGCCATCTTCGCGGCTTGGCTGCCCCTTGGGGGTGGCAACGGATTTGGAACCGCCATCCGAGGCCAACCCCTTTGGCGCCCGCTCACGAAACCGGCTTTCCAACTGGCCAAACATGATGCGGTCCCCTCCTTTGACGCGAAACCGCTCGATACGTCTGCCGTTGACGAAGGTACCGTTGGAAGACTTTAGATCGACGATTTCGTAGCCACCGTCCGGCTGGCGGATGAACTCCGCGTGAAAGCTGGAAATGAAAGTATTGTCGATGACGATGTCATTGCTGGATTCACGTCCGATGGACAGCCGTTCTTCGAGGATGTCGAAGACGAACTCATTTCCATCATTAAGGTTGAAGGCCAGATATGGCATGCCGGACGCGCAGAAAGGACTGAAGGGTCGAGAGAATAAGGGTGGAAAATCAGTGAATCAAACTTAATGAAATCAGTCGATAGGGAAGATGGGTGAAGAACCTATTGTTACAAAAACCACTTCGATTGCACAGCATCATTTAAGATTTCTAAAATATGAAAGCCCTGCGATTAATCAAATATTTCAGCCTGCTGGCGCTGATTTTGAGCAGTTTGGATGGTTGCGCCGAAGTTCCAGCACCTAACGGCGGCACCGGAACGCGTTTATCTTCCGCCCAAATGGATCGTGTCGGCAGTCGGATCTGGCAAAACGAGTGCGGTGGCACCGTGACGGGGCTGACCAGTTGGAATGGGGGAGAGGATTTCGCCTCCCTGGGCATCGGACATTTTATCTGGTACCCGCAGGGGCGCAGCGGGCCGTTTGCAGAAAGTTTCCCACCTCTGCTGTCTTTTCTGACAGCTCGCGGCATTGCCGCACCCGCCTGGGCACATGGTGCCTGCCCATGGCCGACCAAGGCCGCCTTTGAGGCAGACCGGAACGGCGGACGGCAGCAGGAACTGCGGGAGCTGCTCAGCCGTACGGTCAGGCAGCAGACGGAATTCATCATGGTCCGCATGGAGGCTGCGCTGCCCAAAATGCTGACGGAAGTTCCCGTGAGAGAGCGGGCTTGGGTCAAAACGGCTTTTGATTCTCTGGCACAAACGCCCGAGGGCATGTTTTGCCTGATCGACTACGTGAATTTCAAAGGTGAGGGCACCAGACCAACGGAACGCTACAAGGGCCAGGGCTGGGGGCTGCTCCAAGTTCTACAGGCCATGGGAGAATCGCCGAGCAGCTACACTACTTGGAATGTTCAATTCGCCGAAGCCGCCAAACGCGTGCTCAGCCGCCGGGTGGCGAATGCTCCAACGGAGCGCCACGAAAAGCGATGGCTCGCCGGCTGGCACAACCGATGTGACAGCTACAAGCGCTCGCTTTGAAGCATCCTACTCCTCTTTGCGTTCGATTTTGATTTTGGGCATGGAACCGAAAACCTTGTCCTTCAAATCTTCAAACAGGTTGCCTTCCATCTCCTTGGAGTGGCGCATGGCCAGCCCCACGAAAAAGGCGATGACAAAAAGGCCCGTGACAATGATCCCGGTCATGCAGCCGCTTTCGGTGGTGTCCGGATAACTGCTGGCGGCAGGCTTGCCATAGGCACGCCGTACCGGGCTGAGGGCGCGTCCGGCGGGTCCAGGCTTGGCCGCTTGGGGCGACGGATCGGCGTTGATGGGAGCCGGTGGCGGAAGCGACTTGGAAAAGCGCGGCGTGGCCAGCGGTTTCTCTTCCAGCACCGAGGGTGCATCACCCACATAGAACACGGATTGCACATCGCCAAAGCCAACACGATCACCATCCTTGAGAAGCGCCTCCTCGATCTCAGCACCGTTGACGCGTGTACCGTTGCTGGAGCCCAGATCTTGGACAAAAACGCCCTTTTCACTGGATTTGACGACAGCATGCCGCCCCGATGAGGAGGGGCAGGTCAGCACGACATCGTTATCAGGATGTCTGCCGATAGCGGTGACATCACTTTCCAGTCTGTGAACGAGCGTAGTGCCGTCCTCCATGTAAAAGACTACAGAGGCCATGATTGCGGGGGATTTGAGGGTGGTGAAAGTTCGTAAAACTTGAAACAGTCACGAACATCGGCACAGAAACTTGGGATTTTCCTGATGCAACGGCTATGTTCGCGTGTGAGAGTGAATTTCTCGCCCTCTGTGTCATGCGCACCCCAGCCGCCCCATACCCCTTCGTTTTCCTTGCCCTGTGCATCTTGATGCTGCTCACCCCTGCGGTGCGTCTGCATGCGGGAGACAATGAAGACGCCGAGAAAGCCGCCAGCGCTCTGGCCTATGATCAGGAGGCGGAGGGCTACAACATCCGCGCCGAGGTCAGGACCTATGTTCTTGAACCGCAGCTTGGCAAGGCCACCCGCATGCAGCTTTTCAAGGGCAATGAGTACTGTTTTTGCATCGCGGTGCCGAAAAAATCTGGAGTCCACATCACCGGTGCGGTGCTCGACCTCGAAGGCAAACCTTCCGGTGACATCCTGCCAGTTCTCGATGGCTGGGGGTTTGTGCTCTTCTACAAGCCCAAAAAGACCGGCATGTACATGATCGCTATCCACCAAACGGATCAGGGCAAACGCAAGGAAGTGCCCTGCGCGATGGTCACCGGCTACAAGTGATCAGCCGATTTTGAAGCTTCCGTCTGGCAGCTTCGTCACGGCATGCAACACTCCTCCATCCGCCGAGTGATGCGTGAAGGTCAGCGCCGCTGCTGTGATCTGCAAATGCGTGAAGCCATGGACGTCCTTGCCAAAAGGCACCTGGTGCTTGCCATTGAGTTTGCGCGTCTTTGCGCCACCACCGCCTGACAGGAGATGCGTAGTGAAAAGACCTTCCATTTCCAGATGCTGGAGGTCATGGTCGTGACCGCAGAGATACGCGTGAACCTGATAATGCTGAAACAGCGGTTCCCACTGCGCGATCAGCGCCTTGGTATCGCCATGATCGCCGTTTGAGTAAAGCGGGTGGTGACCGACCACGATGGTGAACGGCGCACGCGGCTTTGCCAATTCCGCCTTGAGCCAGGCGAGCTGCTCTTTCTCCTCCGCTGCTGTCAGTGAGCCTCGCGGCTTCTTTGTCTTCTTGTCCAGGCCTCCTGAAATGGTGGGAAAATTGGTGTCCAGGCAGATGAACGTCACCAGCGGCTTGCCCGTGGGTCCCAGATCGAAGCGATACCACTTTGCGGGCATCTTCCAGCGCACCCCTGGCTGCGCCGCATACGCCAACTGTACCTTCTCACCACCCGTATTGTCATGGTAGTCGTGATTTCCCAGCACACTCCACATCGGCCCGGGAAAGACGCGTGCCGGATACATGGTCTCAATGTCCTTCTGCCAGCGCGGAGAATCCACCGTGAAACCCTCTTTAACCCCACCGTAAAAATTGTCCCCCAGCATCAGCAGCCCTTCAGACTTCACGCCGCTTTCGGCCACGAACTTCTGCATGGCTCCCGACACCTTGATCTGATCTGCCGCGCCCGTGCCATAATCGCCGATCATGAGTACATGCAGCGCTTCCTTGGCCACCTCAGCCGCAGCGCGATCCGGCCGCACATTCAGCGCCAGCGCAGCGGAGGAGCAAAACAGGGTGTGAATGGCACGTCGGCGGGAGAGGTTGGCTGGATTCATCGTGCTGGCTGAAACGACAGTCCTCGCCACTTTCTCGCACCCATGCGTTTTGCCTTTTTGCTCCTGCTCCTCAGCGGTTGCTCCCGTGATGACCAGCCAGCCACTCTCGGCGGCCGCAGCATGGGCACCACCTGGAGTCTGCGCATGGATGCTGAAGCCAGATTGCTCCAGCAAAACGACATTCAGCAGAAGCTCGACGCTTGGGAATCCATCATCAGCCACTGGCGGCCCGACTCCGCCATTTCACGCTTTAATGTGTCCACCAGCACGGGCTGGATTAGCGCACCTGCTGAACTTGTCGAAGTCGTCGAACTCGCGCAGCAGATCGGCAGTGAAACCGATCACGCGCTCGACATCACCATTGCTCCGCTCATCGACCTGTGGGGCTTTGGCGCTGCTGGCAGGCGCGACACGCCTCCCACTGAGGCCGAGATCGCCCGAGCCAAAGCGCAATGCGGCTGGCAGCACCTGCACACACGCCATGATCCCCCTGCCCTGCGCAAATCCATTCCCGAGCTGCGCATCAATGTCAGTGCCGTCGCGGAAGGCTGGGCTTTGGAACACTTAGCGCAGCATCTGGAATCCACCGGCATCACCCGCTTCCTCCTCGAAATCGGCGGTGAAGTTCTCGCGCGTGGAGAATGGCGCGTGGGTGTCCAAACGCCTGCGGCACCGCCCGGTGAATCGGCGCAGACGCTGCGGCTCAAAGATCAATCCATCTCTACCAGCGGCGTCTATCGCCAGCATTTCTCTGCGGTTGGACAAGAATACGCGCATGTACTTGATCCGCGTACCGGTCGCCCAATCGAACACCATCTCGCTTCCCTCAGCGTCATTCACCCTAGTGCCTCTCAGGCCGACGGCTTCGCCACGGCCCTGCTGATCTTGGGTCCTGAGGCAGGCAGGCAGCTGGCTGGAAAACTCGGTCTGCACGTCGTGTGGTTCGAGCGCGAAAAATGACCCCTTGCTCATAAACCACTTTGCCCTGACGGCTCAGCTCTCTGCTATCACCACCCCGCATGTTTCACGTCGCTGAAGATCACGAAGAAGGAATGACAGGCCGCATCTCGCGGCCACCGCTGGCACCGCGCATGCACTACGCCTTTTCGAATGCAGGCAAGATGGCCGAGTCTCCGCAGTTCGAATACCGCCCGCAGCAGCAGCGCATGGCGGAGCTGGTCGGTGCGGCGCTGGACGGCAACCACGCCTTTGTCTGCGAAGCGGCGACGGGCGTCGGCAAGTCGCTCGCCTACCTCGTTCCCGCCGTCACGTTTGCCTTGGAGCAGAAGCGCAAGGCCATCATCTGCACCCACACGATCAATCTGCAGGAGCAGCTCATCACGAAGGACATTCCCATCGTCAAACAGCTCGTGGGCGACTTCCATGCGGAGATTCTCAAAGGCCGTGGCAACTACATCTGCCCCACGCGCCTCAAGCGTGCGCTCAATGAATCTGGCGATCTCTTTTCCACCTCGGAAGCTTCCGAACTAAAGATGCTGCTCGACTGGGTGGCCGAAACTGAGGACGGCACGCTGAGCGATCTGGACTTCACGCCCAGTGCACGCGTGTGGTCACTGGTGTGCAGCGAGCCGCATGCCTGCACGCCGCGCCGCTGCCCGCCCGGCAGCCGCTGCTGGTATCAGGACGTGCGCCGCCGCATGGAGCAGGCGGACGTTGTCGTGCTGAATCACACGCTCTTTTTCACGCTGCTGGCCTCCGCCGATGAAACCAGCACCGAGGACTGCAATTTCCTCTTCCCGCGTGACTTCGTCATCCTCGACGAGGCCCACACCATCGAGAACGTGGCCGCGCGTGCCTTCGGACTCCATATCAGTGAATCGAACATCAAATTCGAACTCGGCCGACTGCACAATCCGAAGAGCCGCAAGGGCTTCTTCCAACTTGTGGGCGACAAAGACGGTGTGCGCGAGGTCTTGCAGACGCTGGAAAGCGTGGACACCTTTTTCCGCGCCGCCGAGGCCGCGTGCAAATTCAACGCCATGGGCCGCGAATTCCGTGTGCGTGAAGCCGGGCTCATTGAAGACACGCTCAGTCTGCCGCTGCAACGTCTCGCGTTGCGCGCCCAAAAAGCGGGTGACGCGGTGGACAGGGAGGGCACCAAGCTCGAACTTCTCGATCTCGCCAAACGTCTCACCGCCGTGCGCGTCGGCATCAAAGCCTTCCTCGATCAGGAAAACGAAGACCACGTCCATTGGGTGGAACGCACCAACACCGACAATCGCATCGTTTCCTTTCACACCGCGCCCGTCGATGTCGCGCCGCGCTTGCGGCAGATCTTTTTCGCCAGCCACAAAGCCTGCATCTTTACCAGCGCCACACTGGGCATCGGCGATGACACGGAGTTGAACTATTTCCGCAATCGCGTCGGTGCCGAAGACGCCCGTGCCGAATGCATCGAAAGCCCGTTCGACTTCAAGAAGCAGATGAAGCTCTATCTGCTCAAAAAGATGCCGCAGCCCTCGGAACCCGGCTACCTCGACAGGCTGGAGCACTGGATCACCCATTTCATCGACCTCAGCAGCGGCCGAGCCTTCATTCTTTTCACCAGCTACAGCCAGATGACCTCACTGGCCGACAACCTCGAAGCGCACTGCGAAAGGCGCGGCTGGCGGCTGCTGGTGCAGGGGCGCGGCATGCCACGGCATCAAATGCTCGCCGAATTCAAGAACGACACGCACAGCGTGCTCTGCGGCACGGACAGCTTCTGGACCGGCGTTGATGTGCCGGGCGAAGCCTTGAGCAACGTCATCATCACGCGCCTGCCCTTTGCGGTGCCTGACCATCCGCTCACCGCTTCACGCATCGAGCACCTCGAAGCACAGGGCCTCAATCCCTTCACCGAATACAGCGTGCCCGAGGCCATCCTCAAACTCCGCCAGGGCGTCGGTCGCCTCATC
>NCCR01000052.1:0-24581 GCA_002279765.1 Verrucomicrobia bacterium 12-59-8
GTTCATAGAAATGGGATGGCTCAATGTTCCCCAATGATGGTCCACAGCAGATCATCCTGCGTGAGGTCGGCGGCTCCGACCTTTTCCAGGTGCAGCATGAGTTCGGTGCGGAATTTGTTGTCGTGCCCGTCGCCGACAAAATACACGGGGCTGCCCTGGGGGATTTTGGCAAGCAGCGGACTGATGATTTGTAGCGCCGTTTCCACTGCCTCAGGTCCCAGGCCGCTGCGGCAGCGGATGTCGCGCCACTGTCCTTCCTGCTGCACCAGCACGGCGAGCGAGCCTTCGCATGCGGCGATGAGGACGAAGTCGGAAGGAGTGCCTCCTGAACTTGCGCGGAAGATGCTCAGAATCGCATGCTCCAGCATGGCGAACAGCCCGCAGCAGACACGGCCCGGCTTTAGATTGACCGTTTTGAGCACATCTTCAGTCACCTTGACCAGAGATTCCTCCACCGCGAGCAGCAGGCTGGCGGTGGTTTCGGGATGATTGCAGATGGCATAGCGCTTGCCCCGGTCATACTTTGGCCCGAGCACGGCGCGCGGATTGGTGCGGAGCAGGTTCACGCAATTGTCGCCCCGCATGAGATTGTTTTCGAGACTGATGATGAAGCGATGGTTTACTGAAACGGAACACCAGCCACCCTCCGCCATGCCTCGCCGAACGCCAGCTCACAGCACTCCGGCTGACGTTGATGAGAAGAGATTTGCGCGCTTCAAAGCGTTTGCCCCACGGGACTGCGGAGTCGTCGGGGTCAGCTTTGAAAGCGGCGAAGCTCAGGACAGATTTGATTTCATCCAACAGCATATATAGAGGTCAGTTGTTCTTTGGAAAGGAAGTCATACACCTCATGTTCGGTGTAGCCGGTCTTACGTGCGGTGGAAGGCTTCCAGCCGTCGGCCATGCGCATGTTCAAACAGCGTTCAAAACTGACCATGCCGCGGGTGAAACCTGCCTCCAACTCCTGGTCCAGGTTCTTGAACTCACCACGGCGGATCATGCCGCACACGGAGTCATACGGGAGCAGCAGTTCGTGAATGGGAAAGCGTTTACCCTTGGCTTCATCAAAAAGCAGCCGCTGGCAGAGAATGCCGCGAATGGAGTCGGCGAAGGAGAGCATGGCGTTTTCCATGCGGTCACTTGGGATGAGCTTGAGATAGCGCTGCACCGTCTGCGCCGCCGAGGACGTGTGCAGGGTGGCCACGACGACATGGCCCGTCTCCGCCGCCTGTAGGGCGATTTCCGCAGTCTCGCCATCGCGAATTTCTCCCACCAGAATCACATCCGGTGCCTGTCGCAGGGCGGCGCGCAGGGATTTGTTGAAATCCAGCTCGTCAGTGCCGATCTCACGTTGTGAGACCAGCGAAGGAATGCCGGAGGGATAGACGAATTCGATGGGATCCTCAAAGGTAAGCACGTGCTCCTGTCGGCGTTTGGCACGTTCCAGAATCATGGAGGCGATGGTGGTCGATTTACCGGAGCCGGTGGCGCCGCAGACGAGAAACAGCCCGTTTTTTGCCTCCAGAAACGCCTTGATGGCTGGAGGTGGCACCATCAGTTTGCTGATTTCTGGAATGCTTTCCGGGAGCAGACGCAGCACCCAGCGTGGTCGCCCGCGCGTGACCATGCGGTTGACACGATAACGACGCGGCCCGAGCTGCAGAGCGTAGTCAATGCAGCCTGCGGTAAACTCCAGCGGGCGTTCCGGCTGGTAGATGAAGGAGTCATAAAACAGCTTGCCGTTGCGCTTGTAAGTCAGCGCCTCCCAGGGAGTGACATAGAAATCACTGACCCCGGAATCCTTCGACAGATGAAGCATCCGGTAACCAAGCTGGCTGCGTTCGTGAATGTCTTCCATGGTATGTTAATAATTGCTGGTGAAGCGTGCTCGCAGCTCCACTGCCGCATTGGCGCCTTCAAACACGAGGAGATTGTTGCCCTGCACGACGCTGGCCCCGGGGTCGTGTGACACCCATTGGAGTTCCAGCCGGTACTGGACGCCGTCGATGGTGACAGTGAAGTCGGTGGTTGGATTGAGCAGCTGGACGATGTCTGCACTGGCCAGACGATCACTCGTGTTGGTGGTGCTGACGAGGCCCAGGTCAATGTGCGTGGTGAAATTGAGCGCCGGCTGGGTCAAGTTCAGATTGACGGTAAGGGTGACGCCCGAGGCTTCGCTATTATAGAACGTGGTGCCGTTCAAAATTTGCATCGCGCCAAAATCGAACCACGTGTTTGGTGCGATGCTGTCGAAGCTCGCAGGCGTGAAACTCAGAGAGTTTTCCACCCCTGCATCCAGGTACTGGCCGTTGCCGAGATCGAGCTTGGTGTTGCCGGATTTAAACGTGTAGGTCGAACCACTGTTTTGAATGCTGGTGACTAGATTGGAGCCGCCGATGGCGTTCCCCCAGCTGCCCTCTTCTGTACCGCTGAAGCCGCTGGTGAGCCGGTAGTAAGTCTGCGTGTTGGTGGCACTGGTGGCGTATTCGGCAGGTCGCGTCGTTTCATTGCGCGCCTGGAGAATCATCGCCGGAATCACTGGTATGCTGGAACCAGAATATTGCTGCCACGCACCGCCATTGATGCTGTACATCAGGTTGGAGACACCCGCCGGTGCGCCACCGCTGCTAATGGTGACAGAGCTGGGAAAACTCGCGAATGCAAAGGTTCCTCCAGTGGGGGTGATGATGGGCATAGGCAGCAGCGCCAGGGTGGGCTGTGATGGGGGGGCACCACCGCTGCCGCCGTCTGTGCCGCCGCTGCCGCCGCCGCCACTGCCGTTGGAATCCCCGGGAGGATTTGAAGATTCGGGTGCTGATTCGTTGGGATTAAAACCGTCGGCCGGATTTTCGGTCGTGAACGGCTGCGGATTTAGGTAGTTGCCCGCAGGTGCCGAGACCGAGGTTCCCCAGACCCAGCCGCTCTTGCTGGAGTTGTAGGTGACCACGGATTTTGTGCGTGTTTCGGTGCCGAAGTCAGTGCCCGCGAGCGTGCTGTCCAGATAAAAGTCAGACACCCCACTGCCTGACGCCTTGTTCAGTACGAACCTTTGCTTGGTGCGGTCCCAGAATGCCCGAGGGTTGTTGAAATTGTCAGGCTGCGAGGTGATCATGGCCCGCAGTCGCACATCCAGCAGTTTGCCCGAAGCTGCTCCCACGTGCTGCTGCCATTCCGATTGGGGGCGGGAACGTTTCATTTTATCGAGCACTGCCTGGGGGGAAGTGAGCCCCGCCAAGCTGCCGCCTTCTGCCTGATAAATGGCCGCCATTTGATTCAAGGTGGTGACATCCGATTGAAGTTTGGCTACACGGGCGGAATCGGTGTCGTCGGTCAGGAGGGAGGCTCCCAGGCCAATGATTGCTCCAAGAATGGAGATGATCATGATCAGTTCGAGCAATGAGAATCCACTGCGGCCAAACGAGCCGCGCGCGCTGGAGTCACAAATTATGGCTCTTGTGGTTATCATCTATGGAGAACTAAATAGTTAAAACCTTCTAAATTCAAGCGAAAGGTATAGAAAGTATGGAAAACATTGATAAAATGTTTAAATTAGTGAATATTTCATAGAAAATGTAAAATCAATACAATCCAGTGATAAATGTCATTTGATTTGTATTACCATCCAAAGTATAATTTCCATAATATGCGCCATATTATAGCACTGATCCAGTCCATTTTCCTGCTTTGTCTCGTTCTGGCGAGTCTGGCAGGCACAAACCTGCGCGCTCAGTTCAATCAGAGTGCGATGCATCTGCTGTCGCCGGAGTATCAGGTCGAGGCGAGCAGGCTGCGTTCAGCGGCACCGCAGCAGTACGACTTTTCCAAAGCCATGCTCAGTGATGTGCTGCGATTTCTTGCCACGGATGCAGGCATTTCGTTCTTTTCGCTGAAANNNGCAAGGCCAACGGACTGGCGATTATCCCCGATAATGGCATTTGGTATATCCGTCCTGCGGATGATCGTGAACTCATTGGCAAATCCTATGAGATCAAGAACAACGCGGTCGAATTGGTTGAGCGTGTGAGTACAAGCTCCACTAGCAACAAATCCGGCAGTGGTGGTATTAGCAGCGCTGCCACGGGCATGGATCTACAGGGCAGCAGCCAGACCTTTGAAGTGAAACGCAGTGAAATAATCAATGACATCCGCACCCTGCTTGGACTGCCACCGGAGGAATCGGATGGCGGAGGTGGTCAGGATGCTGGCGGTCTTCCTGGTCTCGGAGCTGGAGGCACGGATGAAAATGCCGCACGTGCCATGAATTCAAACGAATTGAGCTCCGTGCGCAAACCCAAGGTGATCTGGAAGTCTGATTCCAACACGCTCTACATCGTCGCCACCCGGCTGCAGCACATGTGGGTGGAAGGCTACATCGACGCTGCTGACAAACCGCAGACCCTGATCGCCATTGAGGTGAAATTCATTGAAACCTCACGTGACCCTTCGCGCGAGTTTGGCATCGATTGGAGTTCAACTCTGGGCAGCGGGGGAACTTTCCGGCAGATCACTGACTCCTCAACCACCGTAGATCCCACCACCGGCCTGGCGAGCACCACAGCCAAATACTCCAATGTGCCGACGTCCGGTGGCTATGCCACCTCCGTGCAGGCTTTGCTCAGCACGTTTGACGTCAACCGCATGCGCAACAACTTGTTTCCTGCCACGAGTATTCTCAGCGCCCAGGATGTGAACGTCAAACTGCGGGCGCTGATGCAGGACCAGGAAACAAACACCACCTCCTATCCACGAATGGTCACTCTCAGCAACCGCGAAGTGGCCATCCGTGCGGTGGTCAACCAGCCGGTGCTGGATGCGAGTTCCACTGCTAGTTCTGGTGGTTCTGGTGCCACCACCACCACCAAAGTTGCTTATCTGCCGATCGGTACCGTGCTAAACATCCTGCCCAAGCGCATGCATGCGGACAAGGTGCTGCTCAACATGGCGGTCACCGTATCCAGCATCATTGGCAGCCAGGTCATCTCCGGCAATCCGTATCCGATTGCATCCTCGCGTGTTTACAGCGCGCCGGTGGAGATTGAGTCGGGCTATACCGTCGCCGTGGGCGGGCTAGATGAAGCCACAGAAAAAGAAGCCCAGACTGGTGTGCCTTTTCTGAGCAAGATCCCGGGGCTTAAATGGCTTTTTGATTATAAAAGCCGGAGCAAGAACCACAAGAGTCTCATGCTCTTCATCACTCCGACCATCATTGATGCACGTCTGGGCGGTCTGCCGCCGGAGCCGCAGTCGGTGGTGCCGCAGAAGCCCAACCTTCCTGGCAAACCCAGGGTCGATACCTACAGTGGTGCGCTGGTCGGCGGCAGCGCCGCGCTGCCGAAGACGGTGGAATACCTCTCACGTGAAGCTGAAGTCCTCGGCAACACCGTCAAGGAGAGTCGGATCACCCCAGAACTCAGTCAGAAGCTGAAGGAACTCAAGATTGCCGTCGAGCGTGTCAATGCACAGTGTGACAACATGAAACTCTCTGAGCCAGCGCAATTCACCATGATTGACCAGCATCAGCAGATGCTGAAAACCATCCTTGAGCGGCTCGCGTCCTTCCAGCGTACCTTGTTCACGAAGAAATATCTCTGATCAACGTACTGCCACGCGCTGGAAAACGCGTGGTATTTCGCTGCTGGCACTCTTGGGCCTAGGCGCTGGTTTCGGGTCCAGGTTTTGCGCAAGTTCATCGGGGGTCACTCTGGATGCCACGCCATTTTCAGGCACCTCTACTTTCGTGACCCACAGCAGTGCGTTGAGCACTGCTTTTCGTACATTGTCATTGCCCCAGTTGGCGTGGAAATGTCCGCCGGTGAAGCCAAAGCCGCGTCCGCCGTCGGCACGTTCGACAGTCCACATGGTCGTTTCAGGGCTGCCTCTTTCCGCCTGGATGTGAGGGTAGGGGCCTTTCGGTGCCACGTAGGGACCGTTGCGCGTCGCTTCGCTCGGAACCGCCACCAGGATGGGCGCAAACTTCACCCCACCTTCAGCCACTGGCGCCACGCCATGACCGAAGGCAGGGCGGAAGCGCATGTGAATGTACCATTCGTCTTTGGTGGCAAAGGGCAGGACTCCATTGGTGATCGGGTGTTTGGGCAGCAGCGTGTAGTCTGCGTCCCAGATCGGATTGCAGGAATACGCATTCTCATAATAGCCGCCGAGCCACTCCTGAAACTCCTTGCCCGCCTGGCCTGCAGAGACTTCCACACCGTAGTGCATGCAGCCAAAGCCAACACCTTTCGCCATCAGTTTGCGCAGCGTTTCGAGGTGCCCGTCCACCACGGCAGGATGCTTGCCGCCACCGTCGGAGTAAATGACCACTGCATCCGCGTCTTCGAAGGTCTTTTCATCGCTCACCCAGCCCATTTCGTGGCGGTCCACGACGAGATTAGGCACACTCTTGAGGCATTGCTCCAGCAGCATCGTGCCCGCACGGAATTCATGCATGCCCGGTGGGTGAGAGGGCTTGCCGGCGATGAAAACGAGCTTCTGCTTTCCATCAGGCGTGACGGCCTGGAGTGAAACAGCGGTGGCGAAGAGGATGGTGAGCAGTTGGATCGGTTTCATGGAGGTTGGCGTGGTGGTTCGCATCATTCCCGGCCTCCGATTCAAATCAAGAGCTGAAGCCGTGGATCATGGACCGCCTACTACCGCACTACCTGAAATTCGGGCAGCATGCAAACGGCCCACAGTAGGTCCTCCAGCGACTGTTGAGTAGGCTTTGCGCCGAGCAGACTTTGCGCCGTGGCGAGTTCACTGGCCGAAGGCTCCCGACAGAGAGCTTGGTGATACAGGCCCGTGATCAAAGTGGCAGGAGAAGGGTGTTTCGTCGTCAGTAAGCGTTGCGCCCCTTTGGCGATGGCGTCAGACAGGATGCTGCCGTTTGCGAGGTCGATGGCCTCCAGCGTGGTGAGGTCGTTGGGGCGGGCGGTGACGATCTGGTCCCGGTTGGGGCGGCCCAGGGTGCGCATCAGAAAGTTGGATTTCATCAGTGAGGCGCGAATCATGTGATTGGATCCGGCGGCTCCTTGCGCGAGTAATGCAGGAGCCTGCGCGTCGATGGTCTTCTGCCAAACCGGCAACGCTTTGACCAGACTCACGGGTTGCCATGCCGAGTTTGGCATGATCCCGATGCGACCTTCCTTGAGCGTCTGCGGAGTCGTCGTGAACTCCCAGGAGTCATCGCTGCTGATCGCGAACTCCTTACCTTCCGCATCACGCACGCGGGCATCGAAGAAGAATCCGGCGGGGTTCGGGCCGTTGCCAGCGTTCTTGGCGATGGCGAAGATCGAGTTCGCGCCTTTCTTGAGCACGGTTTGCAGAGGCACGGCGGCGAGTTTCGTCCAGTCGTCACCCTCGCTGATCTTACGGTTGTTCACGAACAGCGTGTATCCATTGTCACAGGTCACTACCGCGCTGGCGCTGGCGGGCTCGGTGTCGAGCTTGATCGTTTTGCGCAGCGTGATCGTTTCGCCGGAGGGCGGTGTGCTGCCGGGCTTGGCGCTGTGGCCCCAGATCCACTGGCCCCGGATCTTGATCTGCTTCGCGAGTTCTGGATCGACTTTACCGCGCAGCACGCCTGCATCCATCTTCGTCGGTGCTGCACCGGTAATCTGCCAGATGGCATCGACAAACTGCTCCGCAGTGAGTCGTTTCGCACGGGGGCCGGCGAACACATAGCCGTGATCGTCGATGCCTTTGGTCACGACCTGAGAGTGAGATTGATAGGCCTGTGAGGTGGCGATGAGGGCGAGGGTTTGTTTCAAATCGTACTCATGCTCCGCGAGATGTGCGGCCAGATAGTCGAGAAGGTCCGAACTCCACGGCTCCGTCTGCATGGCATCCACCGGTTGACGATGGTGCGGGTGGTGCGGCCGTTTTGCGGATGGGTCATCAAGGCGGCGAGTTGCTTGAGGCGCTCGGGTTGCGGAGCCTTCGCATCGACCTGGCCGATTTCTGGAAACAACCACGATGCCACGGCTTGCTGGCCGATGGGTTTGTCGCAGCGGTTGATCTCCAGCGGGCGGCTGGAATAGATGGCGGCGAGTCCATAGGCTTCGCTGAGTTTCCAGCGATCAATGAAGCTGTCGTGGCATGAGGCGCACTTCATGTTGATGCCGAGGAAGCTCTGCGAGACGCTCTGGGCGAACTGAATTTCCACCGTCTGCCCGGCGCTGACATCGCCGCGCCATTTGATGCCGTCGATGAAGCCACGGCTCTCGTCATTCGGCGGCGCGATGAGTTCACGCACAAACTGGTCGAAGGGCATGTTGGTGATCAGCGCGTGATAGAGCCAGTTGCTGATCTGTTTGCGGCCGCCGGTGATGAAGCCGGTGCCGCCGTAATCATTGCGCAGCAGGTCGTTCCAAAACGTGAGCCAGTGCTCGGTGTAGTCCATGTCGCGTTTGAGCAAGGACTCGATGAGGCGGGTGCGTTTGTCGGAGGAGGTGTCTTTGGCAAAGGTCTCCAGGTCCTTGGGGGAAGGCAGCAGGCCGATGAGATCCAGGTAAGCACGGCGGACAAAAGTGGCATCGTCGATGGCCGCGGGGCGGGGGAGATTTTTTTGCGCTAAGTATGGGTCAAGGATGCGGTCTATGGGATTGCTGCGTCCATCCAACGCGGCGGGCAGCACGGGCATGCGGGGTTTGAGCGGCGGCTCATACGCAGGTTTTTTGAAGGCGAAACCTTCCTCCCATGCGAGACCTTCATTGATCCACTGCTTCAGCAGCGCGATCTGCACCGCAGGCACCCGTTTGCCCTTCGGCGGCATCTGGTCATCGGGATCGGCGGAGAGGATGGCTTTGATCATCGCACTCTCCGCACTTTTGCCGCTCACCACCACCGCGCCATCTTCACCGCCGTCCATCAAGGACTCACGATCATTAAAGGAGAAGCCGCCCTTCTTCTTGTCACCCGCATGACACTCCGCGCAGTGCTCCCGCAGGATCGGGACGATCTGGTGGGAGAAATCGACGGCGGCGGTCGCCACAGTGGCAGCAAACAGGCTGGGTAGGAGTAAACGAAAAATCATGAAGGAGCACTTTCAAACGACAGAACGCAGCCCGTCCTCTCATGCGTGTAAGATGTGCTGCTGTTCTCCCGTTCGGATTCGTCCATGAAGTTTCTTCCTCTTGCCGTTGCCTCATTGCTCTTCGCCACACTCGCCCATTCTGCCCCGCAGGATGACCAGTACACCCTTGGACCCGATTCGCAGGTCAAGGAAGGCGTGCCGCAGGGCAAGGTGTCGCAGATGCCGGCGTGGGCGAACTCCAAGATCTATCCGGGCACGACGCGCGACTGGTGGGTATATGTCCCAGCGCAATACAAAGCAGAGACACCTGCGAATGTGATGGTGTTCTGTGATGGCGGCGGCTTTGTGAAGACCGACGGCCAGTTCCGCGTGCCGGTGGTGTTCGACAATCTCATCGCGAAAGGCGAGATGCCGGTAACGATTGCCATCTTCATCAATCCGGGTGTGTTTCCCACGACCAACCCGAAGGAGAAGCCGCGCAGCAACCGCAGCTTTGAGTATGATTCCCTTGGCGATCTGCACGCGCGCTTCCTGATCGAAGAAATCCTGCCGGAAGTGTCCAAGACCTACAAGCTGACCGAGGACCCGGAAGGCCGTGGCATCTGCGGCAACAGCAGCGGCGGCATCTGTGCCTTCACCGTGGCCTGGGAGCGTCCTGACGCCTTCCGCAAGGTGATCAGCCACATCGGTTCTTTTACGAACATCCGTGGCGGTTACGCCTATCCGGCGCTGATCCGCAAGTCGGAGAAGAAGCCGCTCAAGGTCTTCCTGCAAGACGGCAGCAATGATCTCGACAATCAGTTTGGCAACTGGCCGCTGGCGAATCAGGACATGGCGGCATCGCTGAAGTTTGCGGGGTATGATTTCAAGTTCGTCCTCGGTGAAGGCACGCACAACGGCAAGCACGGCGCCTCCATGCTGCCAGACACGCTGCGCTGGCTCTGGAAGAAGGGAGAGTGAACTTTGAACTTTGAACACTCAACATCGAACATTGAATTCAGAGCATCATGAAGCACGCGCTCCTTTCCTTTTGTCTCCTTTCCACCTCGCTGTTCTCACAGGACACCTCGCTGCATGACTACCTCATTGAGGGGGAGCCGTGGCGGGAAGTGGCGGGTGGTTATGTCTTTACCGACGGCCTGTGCTGTGATGCGGCGGGCAATCTGTTTTTCACCGATGTGAAGGGCGGGAAGGGGATCTACAAGCTGGATGCCGCCACGGGGAAGGTGGATTTGTTTTTGGACAATCTGCCGGGCATCAGCGGTTTGCAGATCGGGCCGGATGGGCGCTTCTATGCATGTCATAACAAGGAAGGCCGCATCATCGCCATCACGATGAAGGGGGATGTGGAGGTGCTGCTTACTGGCGTGAAGTGCAACGACCTCGTTGTTAGCAAAACTGGGAACCTGTATTTCACGGAGACGCCTACGCAGCGCATTCATCTGATCACCCAGGACAAGAAGCACGTCGTTGCGGATGAGGGGCATGTGGTGAAGCCCAATGGCATCACCATTTCCACGGATGAGCGCACGCTGATTGTGTCCGAATACGGTGGCAAGCATGTCTGGTCCTGGAGCATCAAAGACGATGGCAGCCTGACCGGTGGCGCGCCCTACATGACCATGTGGCTGCCTGTTGGCAAAGAATCGGCTGCGGGCGATGGCTCGACGACGGAGGAAAAGGGTCGCACTTTTGTCACGACTGAACTCGGCGTGCAGATTTTCGACACGGCGGGGCGTCTTTCTGGGATTATTGCGAAACCGGATCCGCTGGGCAAGGTGGTCAGCGTTGAGTTTGCTGGCAAGGACCATGACATTCTCTACGTGGCCGGTGGTGAGAAGATTTATGGCCGCAAGGTCAAGGTGAAGGGGTATTTCGGGAAGTAGGGGCTGGGCATGGCCCGCGAAGACAGGTCCGATAGGTCTCATAGGACCTATCTGCCACTGGCTGCTTGCTCTCGGCTTGCCCGATGGCGCGAGTGCGCTAGCTTTCAGGCCCATGTCTCTCGACACCATCAATTCCCTCATTCATTCAGAAACGGCCCGGCCAGGTATCATCGCACGGGGCTGGGTGCGCACGAAGCGCGATTCGAAAGCCTGCTCCTTTTTGGAAATTTCCGACGGCTCCTGCTTCAAGGGATTGCAGGTCGTGGTGGATGCCACGCTGGCTTCCGCTGACCTCCTGCCGCGCATTTTGACGGGTGCCTCTGTCGAGGTGACGGGTGACCTCATCGCTTCGCCCGCCGCTGGGCAGAAGTGGGAGATGCAGGCCAAAGAATTGCGGCTGCTGGGAGAGGCGGATGCGACGTATCCGCTGCAGAAGAAGGGGCATACGCCGGAGTTCCTGCGCACCATCGCGCATCTGCGGCCGCGCACGAATCTGTTTGGCAGCGTGTTTCGCGTGCGCAGCAAGATGGCCTATGCGGTGCATCGCTTTTTCCAGGAGCGTGGGTTCTTCTACGTGCATACACCCATCATCACCAGCAGTGACTGTGAAGGGGCGGGGGAGATGTTTCAGGTCACGACGCTGAAACCGAACACGCCGACGAAGCCTGAGCAGGATTTCTTTGGCCGTCCCACTTACCTCACCGTGAGCGGACAGCTTCAGGGCGAGGCTTTTGCCTGCGCGCTCGGCAACATCTACACCTTCGGTCCCACGTTCCGCGCGGAGAACAGCAACACCACGCGGCATGCCGCCGAGTTCTGGATGATCGAGCCCGAGATGGCCTTCTATGATCTCGCCGCCGACATGACGCTGGCGGAGGAGCAGGTGCGCTACCTCGTGCAGGCCATGTTTGATGAGTGCCCGGACGAACTGGAGTTCTTCAACAAGTTCATCGACAAAGGCCTCATCGAACGCCTCAATCAGACCCTGGCCAAACCCTTCGAGCGCATCAGCTACACGGATGCCGTGGAGATCCTGCTCAAGAGCGGGCGCAGCTTTGAAAATCCGGTGGTCTGGGGAGAAGGGCTGCAGACGGAGCACGAGCGCTACCTTGCTGAAGAGCACGTCAAAGGGCCGGTCACCATTTTCAATTACCCGAAGGAGATCAAACCTTTCTACATGCGCCAGAACGACGATGGCAAAACGGCGGCCGCCATGGACCTGCTCGTGCCCGGCATCGGCGAGATCGTCGGCGGCAGCCAGCGCGAGGAGAGGCTGGAGGTGCTGGAAGCGCTGATGGCCAAGCAGGGGCTGGAGCCTGAGAACTACTCTTGGTATGCCGACCTGCGTCGCTACGGCACGGTACCGCATGCCGGTTACGGCCTCGGCTTTGAGCGCCTGCTCATGTTTGTCACAGGAGTTCCCAACATCCGGGATGTGATTCCTTTTGCTCGGACGCCGGGGCATGCTGCTTATTGAGGGGCGCGGACATCCGATACTGTGCTGGCTTCGTAGCCTAAGAGGGCAGCGCTTTGCCAATAACTCAATCCCCGCCTTGCTCCCCATGATGAATGCCCAATGCCGAATGACGAATGGTCCGAGCCGCCGCTTTGTGCTGCTGCTCACCCTCCTGCTTTCGTCATTCGTCCTTCAGTATTCATCCTTTGCACAGCAGGGGGTCAAAATTCAGCTTGTCTCTGAGCAGTCCGCCATCGTTCCCGGCAAGCCCTTCACGGTTGGCCTCTGGCTGGAGCATGATCGCGGTTATCACACCTACTGGCGGTTTCCCGGGATTGTCGGGGTGCCGACGCAGATCCAATGGCACTTGCCTCGTGGTTGGAAGGCGGGTGAACTCATCTATCCCGAGCCTGAGCGCACGCTGATGTTCAAGATCAAGGCGCAGGGGTTTGATCGTGATGTGATGCTGCGCACGGAGATCACGCCACCGGCGAATTTGAAGGTGGGTGAATCTGTCACACTCACTGGAACTGCGTCTTGGATGGCTTGCGGCAACACCTGTCACCCCGGCTCGATGGATCTCAGCCTGACCTTGCCTGTGGCTGAAACAGCCGAGCTGAATGCGAAGTGGCACAAGCTGCTCAATGACGAACGCGCCCGCGCCGAACAGACCAGTGATGCGTGGGCCTCCACCGCCAGCGAGAAAGGCGACACCATCACCCTCGTACTCAAGCCCGCCTCCGCCGAAGCCCGCCCCAGGAAAAACCAGCGTGAGGATGATCCCATCATCGCTTTCACCGAAGACGGCTGGTTCGACAGCGACAAGCCGCAGACCATTCGGCCTCACTCCGACGGCACTCTCACCATCACCCTCATCAAAGCCGACGCCTACCTCGGTAACAAACCGCCGAAGACACTGCGCGTGATTTTGCGCAATGATGAGGGTTGGTTGCAGGGTGGGAAGCTGAAGTGCCTGCAGATTGCGCCGAGGATCGAGCGCCAATGATCGGAGGTTAGGCTTCCAGCCTGACCAAGGCCTGAGGCGTCCCGCGCTTTCATCCCATTGCAATCATCTGCTCTCAGGACAGGCCAGAGGCCCATCTTTCATTGACAGCCGGGACGGCTATCCTCCAGAGTGACGCATGAGTTTCCGCGATGGGCCCCCTGATTTCGAGCCACTCGACCAATCACGTCCCATCATCAAACTCCGGCGCAAACTGCCGCACTGGACTCAGGATGGAGCTACGTACTTCATCACGTTTCGTCTCGCAGATTCGCTGCCTGCTGAAAAATTGCGAGAGATGGAGCGCTTTCGTGAAGAGTGGTTGCTCGCGCACCCGGAACCACGTGGGGATGATGTCTGGCAGGAACTTCATCGCGAAAGCATGCGCCGTGTCGATGATTGGCTGGACGCTGGCAGCGGCGAATGCTGGCTACGCGACTTGGCTTGCGCTAATGTCGTCAGCCGTGCCTTGCATCACTTTCATGATCAGCGCTGCTTTCTTTCCTGCTACTGCATCATGCCCAATCACGTGCATGTGCTGGTGAGGCCGTTTGTGGGAATGGATCTGGCGGACCTGCTGCACTCGTGGAAAAGCTTCACCGCCAAAGAAATTAATAAACGCTTGGGCCGCTCCGGTGAGGTTTGGGAGGCGGAGAGTTACGATACATTGGTACGCGATGTGGAGCACCTTTGGAGAGCGCTACGCTACATTGGCAGGAATCCTGGCAAGGCTGGGATTCCTGAGGCGCAATGGGTGCGATATGTACATCCCGAATGGGAGAGGGCAGGATGGGGATTTGGAGGTTAGGGCTCCGGCCTGATTGTGGCCTGAAGTGCCTTGACTTAAGTTTGAAATCGAAGGCAAAAGGCCACTGTTAAGAGACAGGCCGGAGGCCTATCCTCCGCTGACAGCCGGGACGGCTATCTTCCGGATTTCAGGTTTTTATACACCCCAAAGTCATTGAAGAAGAATTTCTTCGCCAGCCAGTACATCCAGTGCTTTTCCGGAATCTCTTCGCCTTCGCGCCACTGGCTGGTGCGTGGGGTCATGGATTCGATTTCGGCCATGGCGGTCTGGCGGATGGTGGAGTCTTTGGCGGTGTGCTTGGTGACGACGGCTTTCACCAAGTCGGGGCGTTCGAGGACGATGCAGCCTCGGGTGTTGGCGGAGGCGATGTTGCGGAAGTCGCGGAGGAATTCGCTTTTGGTGAAGACGTCGAAGAGGTCGTCATTCGTGCGGACGCTTTCCTTGGCGAACTGGATGATGGGGCAGGGCTCGATGGCTCCGGTGGGGCTGATGTGATGGCTGATACCATTGGCCATGGGGCAGAGGGCCTGGCCGTTGTGATCGTAGTAGGCATCGACGATGGCGATGGGCATCTTGGCGCGCATGTTGACGACGAACTTACGTACCTGGGTGATCTGCTCGGGCGTGAGGGCGAGGTCGGCGCTGATCTTGGGACCGACGGGGCGGTAGGTGTGGTACCAGGCGTAGTGCACGCCCATGTCGATGAGGCGGCGCAGCCATTTCTCGGTGAGGAGGTCGTCGATGTTGGTTTTGCAGAGGCTGGTGGCGACACCGGTGAGGACGCGGGCATCGAGGCAGTTCTGCAGGCCGCGTAGGGTGCGGGTGAGGACGTCTTTGTTGCCACGGCGTTCGTTGCTGACGATCTCGGTGCCTTCGATGCTGACGAGCGGGGTGATGTTGCCGAGCTTGCGCATGGTTTCGGCGGCCTTCGGAGTGATCATCTGGCCGTTGGTGAAGACCTGGAAGAAGGCGTCCGGGTGCATCGAGAGGAAATCGAAGAGCTCGGGATGCATGAAGGGCTCGCCGCCGAGGATGCCGAAGAAGGAGTTGCCGCGCCGTTTGGCGTCGTTCACGATCTTGTTGAGCTCATCGAGATTCAGCGACTCGCGGGGTTTATCCACGTCCACCCAGCAGCCCTGGCAGCGGAGGTTGCAGGAGTTCAGGATGGAGATGTAGAAGAAGGGCGGGAAGTACTGGCCCTGCTTCATGCGCTGCTTGTGCAGCATGACTGAGCGCGCCCCTTTGTAGCCGAAATTCCAGCCGATTTTGGCGAGGCAGAGGGGATCGACAGTTTGGAGGATGCGGGAGGTCAGGGAAAGGAGCATGGGAAGGGGGAAGAGTTGAGCCGGTTCTCAGTGGGCGGTTGGCGGCGGCCGAAGCGCGTCAAGGCTGTGCCATCAAGAACGTCAGGGCAGGTGGGATGTTCGCTGTGCAGGGGGCAAAGTTCAATGTTCAAAGTTCAAAGTTCCGGTGGCTTCCAGAATACGCTTCGATAGTCTGAAAGGGTGAGTTACCAAGTTTTTGCCCGCAAATATCGCCCCCAGACTTTTGAAGACGTTCTCGGACAGGATCACGTCGTACGGACGCTGCGCAATGCCATCGCCCAGCAGCGGCTGGCGCATGCCTACCTGTTTGTGGGGCCGCGTGGCACGGGGAAGACCTCCACGGCGCGTATTTTTGCCAAGGCGCTGTGCTGCAAGAATGGCCCGAGCGTTGATTTCGATCCGAATGACGAGCTGTGCATCGAGATCGCCGAAGGGCGCTGCATGGACGTGCTGGAAATCGACGGTGCCAGCAATAACGGTGTGGAGCAGGTGCGCGAGCTGCGGGACAACGTGAAGTACGCCCCGTCGCGCTGCCGTTACAAAATCTACTACATCGATGAGGTGCATATGCTCACGACGGGGGCCTTCAATGCGCTGCTCAAGACGCTGGAAGAGCCGCCGGAGCACGTGAAGTTCATCTTTGCCACGACGGAGCCAAACAAGATCCTGCCCACGATCATCAGTCGCTGCCAGCGCTTTGACCTGCGCCGCATTCCAAATGCGGTGATCGCGAAGCACCTGCTGCACATCGCGAAACTGGAGAATGTGAGCCTGGATGAAAAGGCGGCCTATGCGATCGGCAAAGGAGCGGAAGGCGGGATGCGCGATGCGCAGTCGATGCTGGACCAACTCGTGGCCTTCTGCGGTGGCAACATCACCGAGCAGGATGTGCTGGATGTGTTTGGTTTCACCTCAGGTGAAGCCGTGGCGCAACTGGCGCGGCACATTCTTGAAAGCAACACCGTGGGAGCCCTGCGTGCGGTGTATGAGCAAAACGAAGCTGGCAAGGAGCTGGGCCGTTTTCTGGGAGATTTGATCCAGCATTTCCGCACGCTGCTGGTGCAGCAGGCCGATCCTGAAGCAGCGGCGGAAGATTTGAGCCCGGAAGTGGCCGAGGAAGTCGTGGCCCAGGCGCAGATGGCGAATACGGAGCAACTGTTGCGTGTCGTGGATGGCTTGGCTGACGTCGATGCGCGCATGCGCTGGGCCAGCAACAAGCGCCTGCACTTTGAACTCGGCGTCATCGCCTCCGTGCAGAGCCTGAATGAGGTTTCCATCAGTGATGTCATCGACGCGCTGGACACCGGCAGCAGTGAGGGGGTGCCCAAGCAGGCCCCCCGCGTGCAGGCAGCGCCACCCTTGCGCCGCGCCGCAGAGCCGATGAAAGCCGCCCCGCTGGTGATACCCCAGCCCGTGGTGCGCGAAGAGCCTTCCGCGCCCGCCGTGGTGAGGGCACCGGAGCCTGAGCCGCAGCCTGTGGTGAAGGCGGTGCCCGTCGTGGAGAAAGCGCCTGAGCCAGCACCCGAACGGGCCCCCGTGGTGGCGGCTAAGGTCAAAGAGGCATCTCCTGTGGATGACCCGGAAGAGCTGTTTGGCAACGATGTTTTCTGGTCGAAGTTCGTTTCGCAGGTGCAGGTGCGTCGCCCTCTGGCAGTTTCCTGGCTGCACTCGGCCACGCTGATGGGCATCTCCCGAAATACGATCAAGGTGGGATTCCCACCGAGTGAGAGCTTTGCGCGAGACAGCCTGATGCGACCGGCGCAGATCAGCTTTTTGGAAGGTCTGGCGCAGGAGTTGACGGGGAAGGCGATGAAGTTCGAGTTTGTGCTCGATACGAGCCTCAAAGCTCCTGCTTTTGCTGAGATCGATCTGGGTCTGCTCAACGAGCCAGCATCTGCGACAAAGCCAGCGGCTGAAGCCAAGGCTGAGCCTAAAGTCGAGGTGAAAACCGCGCTCCAGGCGGAGCTGATGAAGGCTGATGTGCCTGCAGCCTCCGCCCCCACTTCGCCTGAAGAGTTCTATAACGATACGTTGATCCAGCAGGCGATGGTGAAGTTCAAGGCGAAGCTGGTGGCGGCAGAGTAAGTAAAAGCTCGCATTGAGGGGCTTGCTGTCTTTGGATGGCGGACTTCTCACGCCATGACTTCCGAACCCACAGGCCATCCGCGCGGCATTTACACGCTGTTCTTCACCGAAATGTGGGAACGCTTCAGCTACTACGGCATGAGGGCGCTGCTGGTGCTGTACATGGTGGCGGAGGTGAATCGCGGGGGCATGGGGCTGACGGATGAAATGGCAGCCGCCATCTATGGCCTCTACACGGCGCTCGTTTACATGACGGCATTGCCGGGCGGCTGGGTGGGGGACCGTCTGATAGGGGCGAAGTCCGCAGTGTGGTGGGGCGGTATCATCATTGCCACCGGGCATGTGGTACTGGGGCTGCACAGTACGCAGGCGTTTTTCATCGGCCTGATTTTGGTGGCGTTTGGCTCCGGGCTGCTGAAGTCAAACATGAGCGCGCTGGTGGGGCAACTGTATCCCGAAGGAGGGGCGCGGCGTGACGCCGGCTTTACCTTGTTCTATATGGGCATCAATGTCGGCGCGCTTTTTGGTCAGTTGTTGTGCGGCTGGCTGGGGGAGGAGGTGGGCTGGCGCTGGGGATTCTCGGCGGCGGCGGTTGGCATGTTTCTCGGACTAGTGCAGTTCAAGTTCACGCACCAACATGTGGCACAGATCGGCGAACGCGTGGTGCATGAAGGTCAGAATGTGCGGCGTGAATGGACGCTGCTGCTGCTGGGGCTGGCCGGGGTGGTCGTCTTGGTCGGGCTGGGGGTGGCTGGGATCATCCACATCGATGCCATCAAGTTTGCCCACCACACTGCGTGGTTCATCTCCGGTGTGGCGCTGTTGTATTTCCTCTGGGCGTTTTTCCTGGCCAAGCTGGGTGTGGTGGAGAAGAAGCGGATGGTGGTCATCCTCGTGCTGTTTCTGGCCTCGGCGATGTTCTGGGCGGGGTTTGAGCAGGTTGGGTCGTCCTTCAGTATTTTTGCCGAACGATATACCCTGCGGAAATTCGGCGGGTGGGAGGTTCCGGCGAGCTGGATTCAGGCGCTGAATCCGCTCTGTGTCATCGCGCTGGCTCCGCTCGTCGCGTTGCTGTGGTCACGGCTTGCGCGCAGTGATCGTGCACCTTCGTTGACGACCAAGATGTCCTGGGCGCTGCTCATGCTGGCACTGGGGTTTGTGGTCGCGGGATGGGCGGCGTATCGCGCTTTAAGCATGGGACCCGTGTGGCCCACGTGGTTGATGTCCGTCGTCCTGCTGCACACTCTGGGAGAACTCTTTCTCAGCCCGGTCGGCTTGAGTGCCGTCACCAAGCTGTCGCCGCCACGCCTCACCGGTCAGATGATGGGCATCTGGTTTCTCGGCAGTTCCTTGGGTGATATTCTCGCGGGAATCTTGGCGGGCGGTGTGACGGGGGATGCCACCGCGCAGATGCCCGAGCGTTTCTTCCATGTGGCAATCACTGCCGGGATTTCCGGGGTCGTGCTGCTGATACTCGCACGCTGGATCACGAAGCTGATGCCGGGGATCAAGTGAGCCTACGGAGGTCAGGCATCCTGCCTGACAACGGCCTGGGGCGTCCCGCCTCAGTTTCGAAATAGCTTGGGCATGAGTCGAAATTACGCAATGCTGCCATGATGAAGCCTGTGGAAATCAGATGGATGCGGCACGGGCTGTTCTGCCTCATGGCGGCAGGGTTTATGCTTTTGTCGATTGGTTGTCGCAGCACCCGAAGCTCGGCTCGGGGTCCCCGGGATGGACCACGACCTATCGCCGTGCTGCTTTATACCAATGCGTTGGATGTGAGCGGGCCCACTCCCCGCGTGGTAGTCGATGAGAATGGGCAGGTCGTTTTCACGGCTTGGGGAACGAAGTGGAAGCAGCAACGTGCATTTTCCCTCTCAACAGCCGAGCTGGATGCCCTACGCAGGCTGGTGCATGAGCTGGCTGCCATGAAACCGCTGCGCTCTTATGCAGCATTGGATGATCATCACATGGTGATGGATGCTTCTTATGCGCAAATGTATGTGCGTGATGGACGGCATGAAACGGCTGTCAGTGTGTACGCGCTTGAATATGTACTGCGTGAAAACGCGGAGGGGATGAAACTGCGTTCTTTTGAATCTGGCGGGCCTCCTCCTCAGTTCATGAGATTGTACGATCATTTAAAAGCTCTGGCCGAAACGCAGCCTCCGCGGGCACAGCGTTGGACTCCCCGTCAGTTTGAAGTGCGTCTGAGAGACGATTTAAAATATCTGGATTCGCCACCTGTGAAGTGGCCTAAAGACTGGCCGACTCCCAATTCCCCCAGCGCGAACGCGCACGGGGACCATGCATGGAACGTCCTGCTGGATGGCTCGGAGCTGCCACAACTGCGCCGTTTGCTGCCCTTTGACGAGAGTTACACCGCCGTTAAAATTGATGGCAAGATTTGGGCCGCGTGCTGGCGTCCCATTCTTCCCGGGGAGTCTGGGTGGTGGAATACCATGATGAGTTCCCGGCGATGAAATCGCTTTGACGAAAAAGCGGGCGGTCAGGCTTTCGCCCAACCGCCCGCTTCGAAATTCAGATTGCGCAGTCGATCAATGGTTGAAGTAGAACTCTTTGGAGTTCAGCAGGGCCCAGAAGAGGTCTTCGAGGACGTTTTGGCGGGCTCCTGCATCTTCGGCAATGGCCTGCTGCACGTTGGTCCATTCCTTGTCCAGGGGCATGCGGCCAAAGACGCGGAGGAAGAGATCTTCCACGATTTCGCGGTCGTTCTTCTTTTCCTGAATCATCTTGGCGACGACGCGTCCCTGCTTGATGCGGTCATTCACGGCGTCGCCGTTCATGAGGTGCAGTGCCTGGGAGAGTGTGGGTTCCATTTTCACTTCGCAGGAGCAAACGGATTCACGCGTTGCACGGCCAAACGTGGTAAGGAAGTAGTTCGAGACGGCACCATCGGCGATCTGTACGGCACGGGCACCCAGAGGCAGGCCCTGGAACTTGTTTGGCGTACCGGTGATCTGTGAGATGGCGTCCAGCAGCACTTCTGCGCGTACTCGGCGGACCTGCGCATGGGAGAAGTTGCGTTTGTCACCCGCATTGGTCTCATTGACCTGCGTGCTGCGTTGATAGGTCTGTGAGGTGCAGATGTCGCGCACGAACTTGCGCATGTCGAAATTGTACTCGGTCAGGTGTTCGGCCAATGCCGCGATCAGGGCGGGGTTGGAGGGAGGATTGGAGACGCGCACGTCATCGACGGGCTCTACCACGCCGACACCGTTGAAGTGCGACCAGATGATGTTGGAGACATTGCGGGCAAAGAAGGGATTGCGCGGTGAGGCCATCCAATTGGCGAGGACCTTGCGGCGGTCTTCGCCAGCTTTGATTTCTGGTGTGTCACCGCCCAGGAACTTGGGCTTCATCACGGCCTGGGTGAGGAAGTGCTTCGATTCACCGCCCTTGCTGTTGTAGATGATGACTTCCGCCGGGTCGTCGGTCGCCTTGCGACCGATCTGGGAGAAGAAGGCTTTGAAGCCATAGTAGTCGTCCATGGTCCAGCGGTCGAAGGGATGGTTGTGACACTGGGCGCACTGGATGCGCATGCCCATGAACACCTGGGCGACGTTTTCGGTCAGCTTGAGCTGGTCGAGTTCGGTCTGGTAGAAGTTCACCGCAGGGTTGGAGACGGTGCCGCCAGTAGCCGAGAGGAGTTCGACCACGATTTCATTGATCGGGATGTTCTTGCCGATGCGCTCGGAGAGCCAGTTGTAATAGAGCAGCGCGTTCTTGTAGAATGGCGGCACGTTGTTGTTGCCGGCGATGCCCGAACGGATTTGGAGAAGCTCGGCCCACTTCATGACCCACAGTTCGGTAAACTCCTTGCGCTCAAGCAGGCTGTCCACCAGGGCGGCGCGCTTGTCGGGATTGGTGTCGGCCAGGAAGGCACGCATGTCTTTGGCTTCTGGAAAAACACCTGCGATGTCGATGAAGGCACGGCGCACGAATTCTTCATCCGTGCAGATGCCTGAAGGCAGGATGCGCAGCTTGTGGAGGTTCTCATCGACCAGTGTGTCGATGTAGTTCGTCTCGGCGAGATTAGGCCGCTCATACTTGAGCTGCGCAGGAATCACGAGCACCTGGGCGGTGACGGAGTACACGTTGAAACGGGCGAGCATGAACGCGGCGCCACGATCTCCGGAGGTCACGAGGCCCTGCTTGTCGATGCTCGCGGTCGGGTCGTTGTTGGACATGAACAGCGCGAGGTTCGTCACATCACGGTCGGTGCCGTCGGAATAGGTGGCGCGCACGGTGATCTGCTGCGTGGCGTTCTTGCCTTCCATGACGATCTGGCTGGGGAAGACTTCGATGCCGGTGACCTTGGCCACATCAGCAGCGTCATCAGGTGCGCCTGCGGAGATCCATTCGAGGAGTGCCTTGTTGTAAACGGAGTCCGGTTCAAAGCACTGGTTGCCCGAGTGTGGCACAGCGCCCACGGCTTTTTCAATGAGCGAGCTTTCTTCCGGGATGGCCAGATTGATGCGGCGGCCGGGCATTTCACGCGTGATGCGGGTGTAGTCGCCTGCGGGGTCCATGCCGAAGAGGGAGGTGCGGAAGCCGTCCTTGCCGCGTGCGGCACCGTGGCAGCCACCTTGATTGCAACCGCCACGCATGAACACCGGCATGCAGTCGAGGCGGAAGGAAATGGCGCGATCATTGGTGCCGTTCTTGACTTCGACTGCGGCTTTGACCGTCTGTCCGCCGATGGAGGCGATGAGTTCGGTGCTGCCTGCGTCTGCGACGGGCTTCAGCGTCAGACCATCAAGTGCGGCGATTTTGCTGTCGGCGACTTTGAGATCACACACGCCGGTGACATCCTTGGTGGTGGCATCCTGAAAGGTGGCCAGCACGACGACGCGGTGGAAGTCGCGCTTGGTTTCCAGGGAGTATTTCTCTGGCAGAATCTGGATGCTCTTGAGCGTGGGCAGCTTCTTCTGCAGTTCGGCCAAGGCTTTTCGCTGCTCGGGTGTTTTGTACTGAAGGGTGAGGTTCTGCGGCCACTGGGCACCTGCGGTGATCCAGCGCTTGAGCACGTCGATTTCATTCGCGGCGAGCGGTCCGCCTTTGGGCGGCATGATGTCATCATGATCTTTGGGAAGCACGATGCGCTTGATCATTTCGCTGTCATCAGGCTTGCCAGCGACGAGGGCGGGGCCTTCAGCGCCACCTTTGAGCAGAGCGGCGGCGGAATCCATCAGCAGCTTGCCTTTGATCTTATTAGGATTGTGGCACTCCAGGCACTTGGTTTCCAAGATGGGCTGCACATCCCGCACAAAATCGACTCCAGGCACAGCGGTTGGCGTGGCTGTAGGGGTTGCTGCTACAGCAGATGTCGCGGCTGGCGCTGCGGGAGATGCAGGGTCAATAGCGAAAGCGCAGGAAGTGATGGCGAGGATAAAGAGAGAAGCTCGCAAGGGGCTTTTCATAGAGGGTAGGATCAAGGGGTTAATCAAGCTACGGCCATGAGGGGATGCATTTATCAAAGGTGCGAAAAAACACTGTGAATAAACCCATCATGCCTCCAGAGCTGCCAACCGCTGACCAATGGGCGGGTGGGAGTAATGCAGCCAGACTGTCAGCGCGTGGGGATTGGGGTGCGTGAGATGGTCGAGCGAGAGCTTTTTCAGACCTGCCATCAGCGGCTCGCTGCCGCAGGCTTGGCGGGCGAAGGCGTCGGCCTGGAATTCGTGTCTGCGGCTCAGTGCGCTGCTCAGCAGCCCCAGCAGCAGGCTGGCAGGCTGATAGAGGATGCTGAAGAGCACCAGTCCCAGGCCAAGCGGCTGCCCCGTGACTCCGAAAGCCTGGAAAAATGCGGGCGACTGCAAAGCGGCATGCAGCAGGTAAAACATCAGGCCGCTTTCCAGCAGGCCCAAGACCAACTGCTGCGGCACATGACGGCATTTGTGGTGCCCGATCTCATGGGCCAGGATCGCCTCCAGCTCCTCCTGCGAGTGTTTTTCGATCAAGGTGTCGAACAGGGCGATGCGCTTGTTCTTGCCGAAGCCGCTGAGGAAGGCGTTCGCCTTGCTGGAGCGGCGCGAGCCATCCACCACCGAAACATCGACGACGGGGAACTTGAGCCGTGCCGCCAGCGCCAGCAGCGCCTCACGCAGCGGCCCATCGGCCAGCGGCTGAAATTTCAGAAACAGCGGCATCAGCAGCCGGGGAGACAGCCAGGCCATGACAATGCTGAATCCAGCAACTGTGAGCCAGGTGTACAGCACCGCCTGTGTCTGTGTCTGGAAGAACCACAGGATCAGCGCCAGCAGGGGGCCGCCGAGCAGGGCGGTGAGCAGCAGCCCCTTGAGGCGGTCTTTGATGAAGGTGCCCGGTGTGGTGCGATTGAAACCGTACTCAGCTTCGATCTTGAAGGTGTCCCAGGCGTCGAAGGGCAGGGACATCACGTTTTGCACCAGCATGAGCAGGCCGATGACGCCTACGCCTGTCTGGACCGCATTCCAGCCCCAGCCAGCACTCCAGCGCTGCAGCCAGTCAAAGCCACCACTCCACCAGAACAAAACCAGCATGGACACAGAGGCAGTGCTGCGCAGCAGATCGAGGTGGGCAGATTTGCCGGCGTATTCACCGGCTTTCTGCACCGTTTCGGCAGAGAATATCTCTTTCAGTCGTGGCGGAAGGGCGTGGCGGAACTGCGCGAGGTTCAGAAACGTGGCGACAATTTCGAGGTGAAATACGCCGAGCACGCCGAAGACAGCGGCGATTAACCAGGGATTGGAAAAGGTCATGCTGGAGGTGGGCGAAGGCCCATGAGTTGGTTGGATTGGAAAGATGGCCTAGGTGCAGCCACGTTGCCAAAATATTGTGTAACCACTCGCGCTGTGCGGCATTTGAGTCAATGACCACCTCCAAACCAGCCCGCCATGTCCAAAGCTCTCCTTCTTCTTTTCACCCTGCTTTGCATCACCCCGGCCTCCGCACAGCTCGGCGGCTTGCTGCGTGAACGAA
>NCCR01000052.1:24645-46962 GCA_002279765.1 Verrucomicrobia bacterium 12-59-8
ATTGCCCAGCGCAGGCAGGCGGGCGCTATGCAGGGCGGCGAAGAATTCAGCTACGGCGCGCATCCGCTGCAAAGGCTCGACTACTGGAAACCCACAACACCCGGATCACCTCTCGTCATCTTCGTTCACGGAGGTGGCTGGAAGCGTGGCGACAAGCGGGACGCGGTGGGAGAGAAGGCGGCGCATTTTTTGCAGCAGGGCTATGCCTTTGCGTCGATCAATTACCGGCTCGTCCCTGCCTGCACTGTGGAGGACCAGACGCAGGATGTGGCCAACTCCATCGCGTATCTGATCAGAAAAGCGGAGAAGCTGGGCTTCGATGGCAATCGTATCGCGCTGATGGGGCATAGCGCTGGTGCGCATCTGGTCGGCTTGGTCGGCACGGACCTGCGGTTTTTGAAAATGGCGGAAGTGGGAAGGAAAGCCATCCGCGGTGCGATTCTGCTCGATGGTGCTGCGTATGATGTTCCACGTCAGATCGCCGAAGGGGGCAACTTCATGCACGACACCTATCTGCAGGCCTTTGGTACCGAGTTGAACAGACAGAGAGGTCTCTCTCCCACGGTGCAGGCGGCAGCGCCGAATGTCAGCGCTTTCCTCATCCTTCACGTGCAGCGTGAGGACGGCACCGCGCAGTCCATTGCACTCTGCGAAGCCCTGCGCAAGGCGGACACGCCCGCTGAGGTCAAAGGCTTTGAAGGGCGCGGCCTTCAGGGACACGCGGAAATCAATCGCAAGCTGGGCGATCCTTCCTACCCGGCGACTCCCGTGGTGGATGCGTGGCTGAAGAAGGTGTTTGCCCAGTGATGCTGCGAGGCGCTTCGCATGACGTCCGCGCGTGTCCGCTTCCGCGAGAGCGTTTTGGAGTGCTCCAGTCCTCTGGAGCTTTTCGCAGGCAGGGAGACGTCCGAAAGCGCCGGAGGACCGGCGCACTCCAGGACGTGGCCGCCATTCGGTGAGCCGGTGCCTGCATGTCCGCTCAGGATTCCGCGTTCACTGTTGGCTCATTGACGTGTACCTCATGTTCATGCCCTTGCGTGGCCTGGTGTTCGATATACGAGGCAAAGATGTCCTCAAGCTCCATCACGCTGCCGACCTGGGAGAAGCGCTGGCGCAGCCATTTGCCGCCAGGGATCGACTTGGTGTAGTTCATGAGGCGATTGCGCATGGAGCGTATCGTTGGCAGTTCGCCCATGTGGGCATTGCGGGCGATGGCCATCTGGCAGTGGCGGCGCATGAAATTGAAGCGCTCTTCCACCCTTGCGTGGGCGGCATGCGTGCCGGTGGCGAGGTAGTGCTTGGCTTCTTTGAACACCCAGGGATTCACCATGGCGGCACGCCCGATCATGATACCCTTCACGTTCGTTTGCGCACGGCGGATCTCCACATCGACACCGCTGGAGATGTCGCCATTCCCAATGACCGGAATCTTCACGGCATCGGCCACCTGACCGATGACATCCCAATCCGCGAGGCCGGTGTAGCCCTGCGCCCGTGTGCGGCCATGTACGGCGATGGCCTGCATGCCGCAGTCTTCGAGAATGCGGGCGACTTCGATGGCATTGACGAGGCTTGCATCCCAGCCGATGCGAATCTTGGCCGTCACGGGAACCGACACGGCTTTGGCGACTTCGCGTGCCACGCTGGCGAGCAGGGGGCAATCTTTGAGGAGGGATGAGCCGCCGTTTTTGGAAACGACCTTGTTCACGGGGCAGCCGAAATTGATGTCGATGAAGTCTGGCTGCTTCCAATCGATGATTTTGCGGGCGGCTTCGCCCATGCGCACGCCGTCTGAGCCGAAGAGCTGCACGCCGAGCGGGCGCTGGGCATCATCGAAATCCGTGTAGTGGCGGGTGCGGTCATCGCGCTGCAGGATGCCCTCGGCGCTGACAAACTCCGTCACCATCACGTCCGCGCCCTGTTCTTTGCATAAATGGCGAAAGATCACGTCCGTGACCCCGGCCATGGGGGCCAGATACAGCGGGAAGCGGTCATTTTCGAACCAAGGAAGCATCTTTAGATCATAGCCGCACTGGCACAGTGCGGCAAGTCGTGTCACATTTCCGGATGGCAAGACGCCGCCGCTACCGCAAACCGATCCTCCCCGGCCTCTGGACCGTGCTGGCGGCGTTTGCCTTGATCGGCGGCATCGGCGGGATGTTCTGGGTGCTCGGCAAGAAGACGAAGTTCAGCCGGGTGGCACCGACTCCGCCGACAACTGTGGGTGCTGTGGCGAAGGGGAAGTAGCACAAGCGTCTCGCTTGTTTCTGGCAATCGAGACGATTGCCCTACACCGCAGGTCTCACCACGACAATGTCTCCAAGAAGCTGCTCCTGCTCCACCTGCAGGTGGTTGAGTTTGATCAGTTCCAGCATGGCCAGGAAGGTCACGATCACCTCACCGCGGCTCGCGGCGCTGGTGAAGAGGTCTTCGAACTTCACCTTGGTGCCAACGGCGACGATCTGGAGCAGGTGCTCGATCTTGTCCGCCACGGTGTAGCGGTCATTGACGATCTCGCGGAAGTCGCTGGCGTTTTCAAAGCGCTTCAGGATGCGCTGAAAGGCACGGATCAGGTCAAAGATGCCCACCTGGCCGATCGTCTCTACAGGGGCTTCCAAGTCAGGCAGTTCGGGGGTGGTGACGAACAGTTCATCGCCCTTCACCTCCTGCGCGCCGAGGAAGTGCGCGGCTTCCTTGAACTTCTTGTACTCCATGAGCTGACGGATCAGCTCCCAGCGCGGGTCACTCTCTTCAGCATCCTCTTCCGGTGGCTGCACCGCCTGCGGCAGAAGCTCGCGGCTTTTGATGTACATGAGATTGGCGGCCATGACGATGAACTCGCTCGCGAGCTCGATGTTGAGGGCCTTGAACGTGTCGATGTAATCCAGGTACTGCCGCGTGATGCGCTCCAGCGACACGTTGTAAATGTCGATCTCCTCCTTTTTGATCAGGTAAAGCAACAGGTCCAGCGGGCCTTCAAAAATCTCGAGTTTAACTTTGTAATCGGTGTCTTCCACGGGGCGAGATAGACCGGGGAAACGGCCACCGCAACCAGTACGACGGGCACTTCTGCTGTCGGGTCTGGAAAGTTCGTGAACTTCTTGCGTGGTCGAGCCCACAATCGACGGGTACTAGTGCCCATGGTGCGTTGTTCACATTGCAACGCCCCTCGCGTTTGAAACACCGCCAACTTGGTACTACTTACCGTTCAGTGCCTTCTCCGCATCCTCCAGTTCATCCTTTCGTCTCAGATAGTCGTGTTTGTATATCAACCGCCGCGCTTCCGCCAGATCATGCTGCGGCGACTCCCAGGGATATTTGGCTTCGCGCAAGAACAGCCGAGCGCGATGCAGATGAATGTCCGCCAGAAATAGAGGCATCGGCCCGCGCTCGGCGATTTCCCAGGCTTCGTCCAAGTCGGTTTGAGCGCTTTCGGGGCCGGTGCGTGCGCCGGTGAGACTGTGCAGCCAAGCTCGGGTGAGGAGCCCGAGGGGAATGTATTGCCGCTGACCGGCGCTGTGAAGGAGATTTCCGATGTCGGTGATGTCATTCCCTTCGACTTTGAACTTCTCCACTAAAGTCGAATTCGATGTCAAGAACTTGATTGATTGGTAGAGTTTAACCCGGAACAAGGTCAAAAGATTCAAGCCAACAAGAGACCAAACTTTGCCGTCCCTTGCTCTCTTGAGACCATCGTTTGCTATCCGTATGACGGTGGAAACCTGTTCATTGATTGCGGTTCGGGAAGGGCTTTTCGGATAACTTGAGGCCAAAACACATTTCCATGCGCCCTGCTCGAAGGGTGCGAGCAGATAGTCGCAGTGCTGAAAGCTTCCAAGGAGGGCGAGATTGCCCAGCGGAGACACATTCACACTGCGAAGCTGCTCAAGTTCCACAAAGAACTTATTGGCGGCCTTAATATTTCCCGCCTGATGATAGGCGTCTCCGAGGGAACCCAGATGCCGCATTCTCAAGTCCCATCCTTCGCGTTCGCTACACTGCTCGGCGAATCGTCCCGCCTGCTCGGAGTTTGAAATTGAACACTCGATTTTTCCCTTCAGTAGTTGGTATGTAGCAAGCACTGCTGTTGCGCGTGCAGCAGGAAGCAACCGGTCGTGGGTGATTTCATGTCGAGAAGCTTTTGTCAGCAGGTTCACCCCTTCTTCCAGTTGACCTGAAATGCAGAAGAGGAATCCAGCTAGTCCAAGGACTTCACCTGTTTCGGCAATGCCCAGCGAAGGAGAGATAAGGTCGTAGGAGCCTTCAAAGAAACAAGCCAATGCGCCGAGATCCGTTCTAACGGCTCCTAGCGTTACCCATGAATATGCGACAACAGGGTGACCACGGAAAATCCTCTTGCGTAAAACACACTCGTAAGCCTCCTGCTGCGCCCCTGCTAGGCATCCGTGTGCCACGGCTTGATAGAGTGGTTGGAGGTCTTCGAGGGTGGCGTTGGGCTTGTCCGGCGTAGCCGCACAAAGATGTTCGTAGAGCCGCCGGTGCGCGGCGTGCCAGGCCTCGGGCCGCTGCGCGCGCAGGCGCTGGCCGAAGTACTCCCGTAGTAGAGGATGCGCGTCGAGTGCGATGAGCTTGTGGGAGGCATCGCGGTTTACAGTCAGGAGTCGAGCGTCTTCCAGCCGCTGGAGAGACAGATTCCGCTGCGCCTCGCTGATGTTCGTGAGCGGCTCGCTCAGTCCGGCGATAGCTTCATTTTTCCACAAGGCCTCCAGGCAGTCAGAGGTGGCGGGCCGGTCGAATAATCCAAGCAGCCGCAGAATCGCCAAAGCGCGCTGGCCTTTCACATGGTCCTCCTCGGTCTTGCCTCCGCTCTCAAAAGATTGTACATAAGCATCCATAACGTGGAAGGCATGACCGCCGAGCTCTTCTGCGTCGGCTTCCTCCAGTTTGATGAGATCTCGGCGGCGGATGTCCCCAGTGTGGGCGTCGCGCAGAAAACTGCCGAGCAGACTGAGCGTAAGGGCGTGGCCTTTCACGTCTTCGACTAGTCTTTCGAACTCATTCCAATGTGTGCGCCCGTCGGGGCTGGGGTGGGTCTTTCGCAGGCTGCCCTGTACACCGAATGATTGGAGCAAAGCCACGCCCGCGTCAGTGGACAAGCGGGTGAGTTTTTCCTCCCGCGCGCTTTTACCCTGGAAGGCGCGCAGGTCCGGCAGCGCATAGCGGGTGGTGACGACGCACAGGCCGTGGCTGGTGGCGGCCAGGCCTTTGAGCAGCGCGCTCAGCCCCTGGTCCTTGAGTTCGCCGGGCGTGGGCGAGGTGGGCGCGTATTGCAGCGGCTCGAGGCCGTCGAGGATGAGCAGCGCGCGCCGTTCGCCGACGAGCTGGGCCAGCCGCTTGCCCTTCTCGAACGCGCCCTGCGCACTGCCCGCCAGGGCCGCATCGCCGAAGAAGGTGAGGGCCTCGGCGAGAAACAAGTCGGACGAGACGGCGGTCTGCTCGCGCGTGCCCTGGCTGTAGAAGGACCACGCAAAGACGGCGTCGCAGCCGGGCCAGTTGTCATGGGCCAAGCTCGCAGCCCACTTGGCAACCAGGGAGGTTTTTCCTTCGCCACCCAAGGCCACGAAGGTGAGTACGTGCGGACGGCCTTTTTCAAAACGAAGGACTTGCTGCCAAGCCTCATTCAGGAGTTTCGTCTCATCTTCGCGCCCGATGAGTTCCGCCGGAGCATATTTGCCGATGCGGTCGATCTCGATCCTGCGTGCCTGTCGAGTGCGGGGACGAAAGTCGATGACATCGCGGCCTGCAAATATCGAAGGAACGGGGCAATCCTCGATCCAGATGGGGATGATCTTCTTCGAAAGGCTGCGTGCGTATTCGACTTCGCGCTTCACCCAAGCCGAATCGTTGGACGCGGAGGTGATGACAACGAACAGTGTTTCGCAAGCTCCAATTCCCCTTTCGATCTCCGGCCAGAACTGCTCGTCGGGCTTGATCGAACTGACATCATTGAAGACATCGTCAAAATCTGCGGCACGTAGGAACGATTCCATTTCTGCGACGTAAGAGTCATCGGCAGTGCTGTGGGAAACGAAGGCGCGGCGCATGAGGTTTTTGCCTTGAATGTCGGCACACGAAAACAACAGCACCTGAGAAGGTAAGGCAATTTGAATCGACGCATGTCTCGCTTTTCCTAGCCTTTTCGCTTATCTGGCCTCACCCATGCCCGCGAAAAAGAAACCCAGCACCCAGCCGCTCACCGGCACCGCATTGATCAAGGAGGTGTGCCGACGCATCCGCGTGGCGCGGGGCTACTGGGATGCACACAACAACCGCGCCTGCCGGGGCGAGCGCGAGAAGGCGATGGCGCTCTATGAGACCCTGAGCGAGGTGGAGCGGGAGAAGGTGCCGCAGGTGCTGCGCGTGTGGCTGCGCTACCGCAGCGAGAAATACTTCGGCGATGACCGCACGCCGCCGGGAGGTGGACGGTGAAAATGGACAGTGCTCTCAAAGCTGGACTGCACCCGCGCAATCGTTTCAACACACGCTACGATTTCCCACAGCTCATTGCGTGCAGTCCGGCGCTGGCGGCGTTTGTGAAACCGAATGCGTATGGCGATGACAGCATTGACTATGCGAACCCGCTGGCGGTGAAGGCGCTGAATCTGGCACTGCTGAAGCAGGCCTACGGTCTAGAGCATTGGGACATCCTGCCGGGTTATCTTTGTCCGCCCATTCCAGGGCGCAGTGATTACATTCATCATCTGGCGGATCTGATCGCCCTGCGGCGCGGTCCATCGGTGCGGGTGCTGGACATCGGCACCGGGGCGAACTGCATTTATCCGCTGATCGGTGCGAGTGAATACGGCTGGAGCTTTGTCGGTGCGGAGGTCGATCCGGTCGCGTGTCGCTGGGCGCAAAAGATGGTGGCAGCGAATCCGAGTGTGGCGGGCTTGATCGAGTGTCGGCTGCAAAAGTCGGCGGCGCAGTGTTTTCAAGGCATCATCCAACCGGGGGAGCGCTTTGATCTGACCTTGTGCAATCCACCGTTTCACACCTCCGCAGCCGAAGCAGCGGAAGGCACGCTGAGAAAGCTGCGCAATCTCGGCGGAAAGAAGACGGGGCTGAACTTCGGCGGCAAGGCTAACGAGCTTTGGTGCGAGGGCGGCGAGCTGGGTTTCATCCGTCGCATGATCGCGGAGAGTGTCGAGTTTGCTGATCGTTGCGGGTGGTTTACGACATTGGTTTCCAAGAGCGAGCATCTGCCGCGTCTCGAACAAGGTCTGCGAAAGGTGAAGGCGGCTGCGGTGAAGGTCATTGACATGGCGCAGGGGCAGAAGAAGAGCCGCATCCTGGCGTGGACGTTTATGGCGGTCAGCCAGGATGCCTGAACGACAGGACTCCGGGGGCAGAGTGATGGACAGAAGCATGCAGACGTGCCTTTGTGCAGGCCTTGCCCATGAAATCCTTGCTCGTGCTTTCTTTGTTTCTTCTGCTGGCCTCCACGCTGTCTGCCGAGGTGAGGCTGTCTAAGGTCTTCACACCGCACATGGTTCTCCAGAGGGGCATGGCGGTGCCGGTATGGGGCGCGGCGAATCCGGGCGAGGTGGTGACGGTGACTTTTGCGGGCCAGAGCAAATCGACCAAGGCCAACGCCCAGGGATTCTGGAGCTTGAAACTGGAGCCACTCAAGGCGAGCGCGGAGCCGCGCACGCTGATGATTGGCAGCTCCAAGATCAAAGATGTGCTGGTGGGGGATGTATGGCTCGGCTCCGGCCAGTCGAACATGGACATGGAAGTCGTCAGTTATATCAAGGATGACCCTGTGCTGGCCGCAGCGGCGGCGCAGACGTACCCACAACTGCGCCTGATGCGCAAAGAGCCAAACGCCACATGGGAGGTGGCCACAGCAGAGTCGAATGCGAAATTTAGCGCGCTGTTGTTCTCGTTTGGCTCCGCCTTGCAAAAGCAGACCGGCGTACCGATTGGCCTGATGGTGGGTGCCGTCAGTGGCACGCCTTCGGTTTACTGGCTGACCGAAGAGATGTGGCGCAGCGATCCCGCGTGCGAGGAGACGATCAAAAAATACTATCCGAACTACAACTACGAGGCGCTCGTCGCGAAGTATAATGCGGACATGGCGAAGCATGCGGTGGACCTGGCTGCCTGGAAAAAATTAGCTGCTGTCGCGCAAAAGATGGGCCGTCCGCCGCCACCTGAACCGCGTGCACCTGACCCCGTGCGCAAGGTCGCTGGGGCCAATTCCGGTACGATAGGTCAATACTATGAACAATTCATCGGTCCATACATAGGCTATGGCATCAAAGGTGTGTTGTGGGATCAAGGCGAGTCCGGCACCAACATCGATCTTGTCAGCCATGAGTCGATCATGGGGGCGCTGATCAACGGCTGGCGCAAGGACTGGGGCCAGGGCAGCTTTCCATGGATCTATGTGGAGAAGCCGAGCGGTGGTGGCTGTGCCTTCGATTACTCGCGGCCAATGAATCGTCTCGCGGAGAAGTTTGCGCCATTGCCGGAGAAAATCCCGGCTCCGCCCCATCCCTATAATTCACATGTCGCGTTTGAGCAGATCATGAAGCACAAGAATACGCACATGGTCATCAGCAGCGATCTCGGCAACGGCGTTCATCCGCCGAACAAGTCCGGCTACGGCGCGCGTGCGGTGCAGGTGGCGCTCGCGGTGGCGTATGACAAAGGCAATGAATACCTCGGCCCGCAGCTTGCCTCACACAGCATTCAAGAGGACAAGATGAAGCTGTCTTTCAAGCACATGGGCAAAGGTCTTGCTTTCAAGAATGGTGATCAATTGCAGGGTTTTATGATTGCCGGCGAGGATAAGAAATTTGTCTGGGCCGATGCCGTCATCGAAAGCGATGGCGTTATCGTCTCCAGCAAGGATGTCCCGCATCCTGTCGCCGTGCGCTATGCCTGGAGCGATGCCTTCCAGTGGGCAAATTTCTTCAATAAGGATGGGTTGCCTGCGCAGCCGTTCCGCACCGATGCATGGTGAATGCTGGAGGTCAGGCATCCTGCCTGACGATGGACTGGGGCGTCTCGCCTAAGTTCAGAGTCGAAGGTGGGGCGCCTCGATCCGTTGACAGGCCGGAGGCTATCCTCCGGTCTGACTCGGCACCCGCTCAGGCACGGACTTGTCATAGTCGTCGCTGTTGAGTGATTCGAGGAAGGCTTTGATGGGTGCGTGGTCTTCGGGGAGCATGTTCATCTGGCGGAGCAGAGGATCGAGCGGGGGCAGAGTGCTGGTGTCGCCACCTTCGAGGGTTTCGGCGGCCTGGTCCATGAGGCGGTCATAAAACAGCAGCACTTCATCGAGCGTGGTGTTGCCGCCATGGTGCATGTAGGGGGCGGTGTGTTTCAGATTGCGCAGGGAGGGTGTGCGGAACTCGGTGCGATTCGTGGCGGAGTCGGTAAGGCCAATGGCGTGGAGCTTGAAGTCAGAGAGCATGGGGCCGTTGTGGCAGAGCGCGCAGCCTGCCTTCTGAAAGGCCGCCATGCCTTGCTGCTGTTCGGCGGTCATGGCGGTTTTGTCGCCGCGCATGAAACGGTCAAAGGGGGAATCGGGTGTGATGAGCGTGCGCTCATACGCGGCGATGGCCTGCGTGACTTTCTCGGCGGTGATCTCAGTCTCGAAGAGTTTGACGTATTCCGGGATGCTTTTGAGACGCACGATCATTGCTGGAACAGCATCGGCCTCACTACACACATCACCGCGCATTTCCTCGCGCTGTCGAATCGGGGCCAAGGCCTGCGCCTCAAGGCTGCTTACCCGGTTGTCCCAAAACATGGGAGACTTGGCGGGATCAAACGGCTTGCCGGATTCGATGCCGTTGAAGGCTGCGTTGAGGATCGAGGGTGTGTTGCGTGTAAGGGGTAAAAAAGCGGCTCCTTGAACCAGTTTGCGCGCTGGCCCGATGCCGCTGGCATGCACGCCGAGCGGGGTTGGTCTGCCATCGGCCCAGCCGTGCTGCGGATGGTGGCAGGTGGCGCAGGCGACATCACGCGTGGCGGAAAGGATGGGATCAAAGAACAGCAGACGACCGAGGGCGATCTTTGCGGGTGTGTCGGTGTGCAGCGCGGCCGATGGCGGCAGCGCCTCGATCTGCGTGTTGGGCTGCGGTTCAGCCGTCGCAGCCGCCAGGATCACGACAAGGGTGATGAACATGTGGAATCAACGCTCGCTGGCCGTCGGTTCATCCAGGCGGCGGTCGGCATGGAGCAAAAACTCCTGCAAATCACGCTCCGCCTGCGGCGCGAGGGCATGTGTGGCGTCGCGGTAGGTTTTGAGACGGAACTCGAGAAACTGGCGCTGCCAAGGCGGATTGGGTTCAAAGAGTGACAGCACTTCGATCTGCTGCGCTGAGGAGAGTAGGGGGATGATTTCCACCAGCGTGTTCATGCGGCTTGGCTCGGCCAGTCCACCGGGAAAGGGCTGCTGCAGTACGGCCATGAATTGCGGCACGAGATCGCGATTGTTCGCTGCGAGGGGTGGCACTAGGGAGAGTGCGCCCTGCACGGACGAGAGCCGCACCCAGACTTGGGGGCGCAATGCTTTGAATCCATCGAGCAGTTGAGAGGCGGCGTCGTCATAGGATTCATGCCGGAAGGCGGACAGCGCGGCGGCGAAGTGCGCATCCGCTGGCCAGTCCTGGCGCACGGCTGCAAGGTAGGGCGGCAGTAGCTCGGCGGTGCCTGCTTGGGCGGCGGACTCCAGCAGCATCAATTGTTCAAAAGGACTGGATGGTGTGCCTGTCCATGTGGCGAGGACTTCATCGAAGTTTCCTTTGGCAAAGGCCACGGTAGCGTCAGCGCGGCGTTGGTCATCGCCATCGAGATCGGATGGGATGGAAGAGGTGGCGCCGTCTGCGGCGAGCATGCGCAGGCGCTCATAGGTGAGGCGTGTGTGATCCATTTTCGAGGAAAGGTGTGCGGGCACATCCATTTCCTGCTCGATGGCCATGGAGAGCACCTGCGTGGTTTCAAAGGCGTTGTCTTTGGAGAGGGCGCGGGCAAAGCCGTACTCCAGCAGGTTGCGGTCGTCGGTGTTGATGTCGGCAGGTGTGGTCTGTAGCAGACTGCGGGCAAACTCGGGCGAGGCCAGATGATGGGCGAGCACGCCTTCGACGGAGTTCGTGAGCCACACGCGTTTGAGAGCTTCAGCCATCAGGGGCTCTGCGATGCGTGAGCGCAACTGTTCCAAAGTGTAGGCGGGTGGCGTGAGGTGCCCGATGAAGAGCAAATCGTTGGGGCCGGAGATCCAGGTCTCGACATGGGGAAACACGGAGGTGAGCGTGGCATAAACCTGGCGGATGGCCTGCGCATCGACTTCATAGCCTTGCACCCATTGGGCAAAGAGACCGTGCTCATGGAGCCTGGCTTTGGCGGCGGCGTAGAACTCCTGCGTGAACAAGGTGGAGACGCCGGCGCGGTAAGGATTCGATGGTTCGGAGATGATCAGGTCGTAGCGGCTGCCTGCTGCCAGCAGGGCTTCGCGTGCATCGCCGGGAATGAGGTGGACGTTGGCTTTGTTCAGCACATCGCGGTTCACTGGAGCGAAGTGATGGCGCGCCAGACTGGCCATGGCGGGCTCCAGTTCTACGACATCCACCAGCTTCATTTCTGGAACGTCGGCGACCCAGCCTGCCGTCGTGCCGGTGCCGAGGCCGACGATGAAGGCGGTGTGCGGCGCAGGATGCAGCAGCGCAGGCACGAGGCCCTGCATGACCTGCGTGTCGGCATCGCCAAAGGCCGATCCGTCAGATTTGCCGTTCACGTAGAGGCAGTAGCCGTCATCACTGTCCACCGCAGCGACGCTGGCTTCACGTCCTTCAAATTCATGCGCGATCTTCCAGCGGCTGGCATGCAACCAACCGCGCAGGCCATTGATGGAAGTGGGCAGTGACTCCACACGGCCGTAGCCGATGGGCTTGTGCCGCCATGCTGCCGTAGGACCGGGGGGAACGAACATCAGCCAGCCCGCGCTGAGCCATAACGCAGCAATGACAGGCCAGGACCACCGTGATGCGGATCGTGTTCCAAGCACTGCCGCGCCCAGACTCAGCAGCAAGGTGAGCACAAAAACCCAACGCCAGGCACCGAGTGCGGTCAGCCATGGCAGCAGGATGAAACCTCCGGCGAGTGATCCGGCGATGGCTCCAAGAGTATTGGTCGCATACGCATACCCCACGTGCCGGCCCGCATTGCGACTGCCGCTGCCGAGCAAGCCGACGAGCAAAGGGAACTGCACGCCTGCGAGGATCGATGGCCCCAGCACGAGCAGGCTGGCAATTAAAGCCCATCCGGTGATCTGTCCGGGCAGGCCGAGGGAACGCAATTGATTCACATCAATGGCAAAGACGGCGATGCGGTCTCCCAGCGCAAAGGGCAGCGCGAGAAAAAACGCCTGCCATGCTGCGACGCGTGCGAGTGCTGCCAGTGTGACCGCACCGGGTCGCGAGGCCCAGAGCATGCGATAGAGCAATCCACCCAGGCCGATACCAGCAAGTGCCAGCGCGAGGATCAAGCCGAAGCCATACACGGAGCTGCCCAGCAAGGGAGCGAGGATGCGAAACCAGACGAGTTCACTGAGGAAAAAGGTGAAGCCCGTGATGCCTGCGGCGAGGTAGAGGAAGCGTGCTGTCAGCGGGCTGGAATCTTCTTCCTCCATCTCTTCTTTCACTGAAATGGCGACCGGCTTTTCACCAATCGATGCATACCACGCCATGCCACCAATCAGCAGATTCACCCCCGCTGCCGTCATGACGGTGGTGCGAATGCCCCAAAATTCGAGAAGCCAGAAGGTGCTCACCAGCACGCCTGCGAGTGCGCCGAGGGTGTTGACCCCATACAGCACCCCGAGACTGCCGCGCTGCGCGTCTTGATCTGTCTCCACCCATTTGAAGGCCGCAGGCAGACTGCCGCCCATCAGCAGGCAGGGCGGTGCCAGCACCACGGTGGCGAGAAGCAGTTGCAGCAGCGTCGCAGGCACCTGCCCCAGTGCAGCAATGCCACCAGTGCTGAGATAAAGAGAGCGCACCAGCGAGAGCAGCAGCGGCGTAAGCAACGCCGCGACACCCACGGCAAGCTCGATCAACGCATACAAACGCAGCGGATTGCAGGATGCCTCCGCCTTGCGGCCAAACAGCGCGCTGCCTGCGCCCATTGCGCCCATAAAGATCGCCAGCACTGCTGCCGTCGCCGGCGTGGCACCACCGAAGACCAGCCGAAACTCCCGCAGCCACGCCATCTGGTACACCAGCGCACATGCACCAGAGAGCGCCAGCAGGCAGGCGAGGAAAGGGAGCCGCAGAGAGGCTGGCCGAGGCATGAGTTGGAGAGGGTGAGATTGATGGCCCGTCGCTGGAGGAGCGAGGGAGGATGGCTGGCATTTATTGACGATTGATGGCGGTGCAGACTTAGGCGTTCTGGGAGGATTGGTCCAACTATCGTTAACTCCGCCACTCTGCCTGTATTCCTGCCATGCATGCTCAGTGCTTGGCTTCCGCTGCGAGGCGGTTTTGAAAGAGGGGTTCCAACGGCAAAAACGCGTCCTCACCCGCAGGTTCTGCGATCACCCCTGGGCCTTTATTCGGAGAAAAACTGTCCACGGTCCGTTTCGGATCTTTTTTCAGAGTATAGGCCTCTTCACCGCCGCTTTGAAACAGCCTGCCGTTTTGACGCATCTCGAGCGACCACGTTCCATGGCATTGTGTCAAATTTGCCGTGCGTGATACATAGGATGGCTTCCAAAGCTGGATGTGGCATTGATCCACTGTCTGCCAAAAAGTCTGCCACTGCTCAGGGGTCAGTCTGATCTTTGACACTTTGCGCAGCTTTTGAAGTCCACGATCAAAGCGATACTGTTCTTCAACGACAAAGCGGCCGTCTGCGATGTATTTACCGCTCCCCGAGGGCCGCCTCCTCCCCAGATCGTGAGGCTGCGTGGTGCCGCAGGATCCACCTTGTAGCTCTTCACACTGTAGGCCGGGAGTGCGGCGGTGAGCAAGCAGCAGCCGAGCATGCATGGCGTGCGCTTTTTGCTGCCTGCCCCGCCATGGGTTTCGTCGGTTTCGTCAGTACATTTTGGAGGGGTGGATTTTTTTACGAGGGGAAAACGGGGCGAAGGCGTTGGTGATTTGACGTGAGTAAAATCAAAATTGAGAAGGAAATCGTTCCGCACAGCACCCAAAGACGCTGCCAAAACCGACGAAACCGGTTTCGTCGGTTTCGTCAGTGCATTTTGGCGGAGTGAAATTTTTTCACGGACGGAGTGATGGCTGGAACTGGCAGAGGGTAGAGGACGTTCGATGGTTTGTCTGGCTGGCAGGGAATGGTGTTATTTTTGTATTTCATCATACCAAGTAGTGGTATTCATATTTACTGGAAGTGACAGGTGTATTTTTGTTCATCCTTCGCGGTCTTGCTGATGAGAATGGATTCTACATAGCTTGACCTACCCCTAGTGGATGTCCGGGGGACGCTCGTCTCGCGGGCAGGAGTGCCCACATCACATGCATCGCTCTCGCTGCATGCTTTCCTGCTGTGTAAGCCTGAGGTCTGTTCCAGGGAGGTGGGCAGACATGTCATCACGAAAAAAATCACTCCTCCTAAAAAGTACTGACAAAACCGACGAAACCGGTTTCGTCGGTTTTGTCAGTACCATTGGGCCGGTCTTGAGGGCGTTTTTCCTCTCAATGGTGAGTATCTTCAGACTGCCAGCTCCTTTGCGCCGGTTTTACACTGCGAAAAAATTTCGCACCTCTCCCAAACACACCGACGAAACCGACAAAACCCCCAGCCGGTCCAGAAGAATGCCACGTCATGCTACTTCGAACCCCATACTGGCTCAGCGCCGGGATCGAGGACGCTTGGGGGCCCCCTGGGCCTCCTACTTCTGATAAATCGGCAAAAAGTGATGATGCACGCTCAGGCTAAGTAACGCCAGCGACGTTGCATACACGGCTCCGGCGCTCTTCTCGTTCCCGTTGCGCGGGTACCAACTGCCGTCCTGGCCTTGGGCGGCGATGAGGGTTTGCTCGGTCTTTTGGCGCGCGGTCGCGGCAAAGTCGCCACCGCGCTGGTACATGCCCTGGGCGTAGTAGTAGCAGCCGTAGAAGTACCAGGGCTCGTTGATCTCGGGCGGGGACTTGAGCAGCCAGTTGGCGGAGCCGAGGACCTCGGCGGTCTCATACTGGCCGCAGACCTGGAGGGAGAGCAGTCCGGCGGCGGTGGTGGAGAAGGTCTGGCGTCCGCCATAGGGCTCGTAGCTGAAGGCGGCGGAGTCGCTCTTGGGATTGCCGTTGGAGTCACGTTCCACACGATAGCTGCGTTTGATGTAGGACACGGCGTTGTCGATGGCTCCTTTGGGCACCTCAAAACCCGCGTCTTTGGCGGCACGCAGCGCCATGACCTGCCAGACGCTCACGGAGATGTCGCTGTCGCTGGAGCTCGGCTCATAGCGCCAGCCGCCGCGGTTGGCCTCGCTCTTGGGCACCTGCTGGGAGCGGATGATCAGTTGAATCGCGCCCTTCAGTTGTTGGTGCAGGCGCTTGTCTGTCGCCTCATCCGGCGAGTGGCCGATCATTTCGGCCATCATGAGAGAGATGATGCCATGGCCGTACATGCGTGAGCGGTCGCTGCGCCCGAGGTAGCCGTTTTCATCCGGTTCCACGCCTTCCACGACAAAGCGCAGGGCCTTGCCGCAGGCGATGCCTTCTGGCGTGGGATCATCCGGCATGTGCCCCACGGAGGCCAGTCCCATGAGGGCGAGCGAGGTCATCGCCGCGCTGTGGGAGGGAAGATCGCCGCGCTTGGGCTTCGCATCGGTTTTTTCATCCACGATGAAGCCGGACGATTTCTGCTGCTTGATCAGCCAGGCCACGGCTTTTTCCACCGAGGCTTTGACTTGGGGGGAGATCAGCTCCGGCTTGGGGGACTGTGCGGCGGCAAGTGTCGTGGCCGCAGAAAGGATAAAAAGTGATCGGAGGAGGCGCATCAGGGGACGGAAACTGTCCAATGCACCTTCAACGCGCGTTCATCCACGGAATTTGCGGCTCATTCTTCAACTGCTTCCAATTGTTCCAGGCCAGCATGCCGAAGACCAGCAGGGTGAAAATGCCGCCGCCGACACGAGTCTCCGCGCGAATCTCCACGAAGTTCAAGACGCCGTTTTGCAAACCTAGCCAGATGCCGCGCTCAAAGGACAATAGGGCCAGAATCACGGCGCTGACGATGCTGATGGTCAGTACCTGCCGCAGCTTGCGCGGGCCGAGGTAGGCCTGGCAGAGCCGGCCGCCATCGAGCGGGAGCACGGGCACGAGATTGAGCAATGCCCAGAAAATGCTGACTACGGTGAAGGCATCCAGCATCTGATGCAGCCAGAGCCACGGCGGAGGCCAGAGGGTGACCGACCAGCCGACAGCAAGTCCGAAGAGGATCTGCAGCACAGGGCCCGCAGCGCTGACGAGGAAGTCTTCTTGCTGAGTGCGTGGCTTGCTGCCAATCGCCAGACCACCAAAGGCATAAAGGACGATGCCCACCCGGTGGTCGCCGTAGTTCCGCATGGCGAGCGCATGCCCCAGTTCGTGAATCAGGATGGACAGCAGGACCGCCACCACCCAGGCCAGCAGACCGCGAAACTGCTCTGGGGTGTTGGCACTGAACGCACCGCCCATGAGCGCGGTGTTCAGCCAGAACATGCCATGGATCTGGATCGGGAAGCCAAAAAGAGTAAAGCGCAGCATGGGTATGGAGAAGGGGTGAGGGGATGATGTCTCACAAGCGACAGTCTAAATCCACTCCTATGAGGCGCGGTGATGATCTGAATAGGCGCGGTGACGATCTGCGAAAAACGCATCCCAATTCATTTCGCTTCCTTCGCCACGGTCGAGTTGATCGACTCCGACTTGAATATCACGGCGGAGACCTTCGAGCCTTTTTTGTTCAGCTTCGCTGAGTCCAGGAAGTTGAATGGCTACTTGGGTCATGGTGGTTTGATTGTATCAAGGCTGGCGGGGTTTGTCGAGAATCTGATTCAACGTTAAAAGGGCAGAAACATCCCGCATACGCGATTCGTTACGCGTTCCCGATTCCACCATGAAACGATTCCTGACCTGCCTCCTGTTTTCTTCTTCGCTGCTGGCCGATGATGCCGCCGACCTGATCTCCCAATCCGGCGTCAAAGGGGGAATCGTGGTGCATGTGGGCTGTGGTGACGGGAAACTGACGCAGGGGCTGCGGGCCAGTGAACGCTACCAGGTCCAGGGATTGACGCAGGACGCAGCGGCATTGCCGGGGATTCGCGAAACGATTCATCAGTCAGGCAAGTATGGCCCTGTGGCGGTGGATTCCTGGGATGGGACGCATCTGCCTTACATCGAGAATTACGTGAACCTGCTGGTGATCGAAGACGCGGCTGCGGTGGCGAAGGAAGAGATCGACCGGGTGCTCACCCCCTTGGGTGTGGCGATGGTGCGCAAGGCAGGCGGCGGCTGGGAGAAGATCGTGAAGCCTTGGCCAAAGCAAATGGATGAGTGGACGCACTATGCGTATGATTCGAAGGGCAATCCGACCTCCAAGGACATGCTCACCGGGCCGCCTTCACGCATGCAGTGGGTGGGGAATCCGCGCTGGAGCCGCCACCACGACCGCATGTCTTCGGTGAGCGCCGAGGTGAGCGCGGGCGGGCGTCTTTATTACATCATGGACGAAGGCAGCCGCATCTCCATCCTGATGCCGGCCAAGTTTGCGCTGATCGCACGGGATGCCTTCAATGGCACTGTGCTTTGGAAGAAGTCGATCACGCAGTGGAGCACGCACTTGTGGCCCCTGAAGTCCGGCCCCACGCAGTTGACGCGCCGCCTCGCGGCGATTGGTGACAAGGTTTATGTGACGATGGGCATTACAGATCCCATCTCATGCCTCGATGGCGCCACGGGGGAACTGATCCGCGAGTATCCGCAGACCAAGGGCGCGGAGGAACTGCTCTACCGCAATGGCACCCTGTATGCCCTGGTGAACCCTGAAGCGTGGCGTCTGAATGAAGAGTTTGCCGTGAAGCAGCAGAGCGATCAGAAGCGTGTGGAGACGGAGTTCAACTGGGATGGCAAGACGCGGCACCTGATGGCAATCGACGCTGAGAGCGGCAAGACGCTGTGGAAGGCTGATGACAAGGTCGGCCCGATCACCATCGCCCTGGATGACAAGCGCATGGTGTACTACAATGGCGACGGCCTGACGAGCCGCGACGTGAAGACGGGCGAGGTGAAATTTGCCGATGTTCCGGAGGCCCGCCGCAAGCTCTATGAATTCAACTTCGCCCCCCGTGTGGTGCTCAATGACGATGTGATCCTGTATGCCGGGGGCGATGGCCTGATGAAGGGCATCAACGCGGACACGGGCAAGGAATTGTGGAGTTCATCCCATGAGAAAAGCGGCTATCGCAGCATGGAGGATGTGATCGTGGCGCAGGGGCTGGTATGGAATGCTGGCACCACGCAGGGGAATCAGACCGGCGAGTACACAGGCCGCGATCCGCTGACGGGCGAGGTGAAAAAGCAGTTCTATCCCGACGTGCCGCAGGGCACCTACTGGTTCCACCACCGCTGCTACATGGCGAAGGCCACGGAGAAGTTCATCATCCCATCACGCACCGGCATCGAGTATGTCGATCTGGAAAATCAACACTGGGATCTGAACCACTGGGTGCGCGGTGCCTGCCTCTACGGTGTGCTGCCTTGCAATGGTCTGACCTACGCCGGGCCGCACAACTGCGCGTGCTACCCTGAAGCCAAGCTGGACGGCATGGCTGCCATGGCCTCTGCGCCGCGCTACCCCATGCCGGCGCACACGGCGGACAGCGCACGTCTGACCCAAGGGTCTGCATATGCCGAAATGATCACGGAAACTCCTGCCGATGCCAAGGACTGGCCCACCTACCGCTCCGACAATGGCCGCAGCGGATTTACCAATCAAGATTTGAAGAAGGATCTCGGCATGGCCTGGGAAGTGAAGCTCACCCCGCCGCTGAGTACGACGACGAGCGCCGCTGGGCTGACCTTTGTCTCCGAGGTGGACAAGCACACGCTGCATGCCTTTGACTCCGCCACCGGTAAGGAAGCGTGGCACTTCATCGCGGGAGGCCGCATGGATTCACCGCCGACCTACTGGCAGGGCAGGGTGTACGTCGGCGGCAATGACGGCAACGTGTACTGCCTGCGTGCGAAAGACGGTGCGCTGGTGTGGAAGTTTCAGGGAGCGCCGGTCATGCTAAGCCACGGCGCGTGGGAGATGATGGAGAGCGTCTGGCCCGTGCATGGCAGCGTTCTGGTGGAAAACGGCCTTGTGAGCTTTGTCTCCGGTCATTCCTGCTTCTTGGATGGTGGCCTGTGGTTCTACCGCGTCGATGCAAAGACCGGCGAGATGAAGGTGAAAATTAACTACGATGACCGTGATCCAGACACAGGGGGCGACTTGAATGACCGACATAAGACCCTGCAGATGCCGGTCGCTTTGAACGACATCCTGAGCAGCGATGGCAAGTGGACCTTCCTGCGCACGCAGAAAATCGCACCGGATGGGAAACGTGTGGAAGTCGGCCCCGTGAGCGGAGATTTCGACAAGCAGGGCGGTGCGCACAAAGGTGAGGGGCAGCATCTCTTCGCTCCGATGGGCTTCCTCGATGATTCCAACTTCCACCGCAGCTACTGGGTCTATGGCAAGAGCTTCGCAGGTGGCCACGGCGGTTACTTCCAGGCCGGTAAGTATGCCCCGGCGGGACGCATCCTCGTACACGATGACAAGAACGTGTACTCCTACGGTCGCGAGGCGCAGTACTACAAGTGGACGACCACAATGGAGTACACGCTCTTTGCCACGCCCAAAGCGCCGCCAGATGAAGCCTACGACACCGAATCCGCCACCACCGAGCGCAAGGGCAACAGCGTGGTGCTGGATGAAAAGGGCGTGCCATTGGCGGTGCAGCCGAAGAAGGAAACCCAGGTGGGCCACAATGAGACCTTGAAGGCCGAGGCCGAAGCCAAGAAGAAAGGGAAGGGCAAAGGCAAAAAAGGCGAAGCCAAAGCCGCTGCAAAGGCCAGCGGTGCGCCTTTGCCCGGCAGCGTGCAGTTTCCCAATGTGCCGGTGCTTGATCCCACCCAGACGCCGCTCACCGTCGAAGCCTGGGTGCTGCCTGACAAGCTGAGCGGCACGATTTTGAACCACGGCGGCCCGAGGCTGGGTGTGTCGCTCGATTTCCATGACAAGAAGCCGCAGTTCCACATTCGCAGTGATTCCAAGGTCAGCACCGTTGTCTCTGCCGAGGCACTGTCCGACGGCTGGCATCACATTGCAGGTGTCCTCGACGCCGACAAAAAGATGACTCTCTACATCGATGGTAAACTCGTCGCTGAAGGGATGGCCGGAGAACTGATTGCTGCCAAGCCAGCAAACCCGCTGATCGTGGGCAATGGCAACGGTGTCGCTGAAGAAAATGCAGGTGCATACAGCGGACTGCTCGATCAATTCGTCGTCTATCACAAAGCGCTGAGCGCCGCCGAGGTGCAGCAGCGTTTCGAGCAGCCGGAATTGAAGCCAGTGGACGCCGTGCTTTTCTGCAACTTTGACAATGGCGATTCACGCGACAGCTCCGGCAATGACGTACACGGCGTGGGTGCCGGCGTCGAGTCCGGGAAGGGCAAAGTGGGCGGCGCGCTGTGGTTTAAGGGGGGCGGCGATACCAAAGGTGGCAAAGGCAGCGGCAGTTTTGTGAAGCACACCTGGGACCGCTTTGTGCCCATCGTGGCCCGCAGCATGGCGCTGGCTGGCAAGACGGTGCTCGTCAGCGGCGCACCCGACACGATCGACGAAGAATATGCCTTTGAACGCCTCGCTGCCAGAGACCCCGCGATTTTGGAAGAACTCAAGAAGCAGGACGAAGCACTCGACGGCAAACGCGGTGCCAAGATGTGGGCCGTGAACACCGAAACCGGTGAGCAAAGCGCCGGGCTTGAGCTGACGAGCCCTGCCGTCTGGGATGGCATCACCGTGGCTCAGGGGCGCGTGTATGTGAGCACCATGGATGGGCGGCTTCAGTGCTTCGGGAAATAAAGCCATGCGCCTCGCCACCCTCATCATCACCCTCTGCACCAGCGGTGCCTGTGCCTGCACCATCCCGGTCTTTCGTTTTGCGCTGGATCGCTGGGAGGCGGATAAGTTTCATCTGGTGCTGCCACAATCTGTGGCGAAAGAGCCTGCGATCCAGGATCTGCTGCGGCCGCTGCGTGCCAATGGGAAGGCCAATCTCGATTTTGCCACCGCGACTGATGCCACTCAGCAGGACACCGTTCTGCGTTATTCGCGGGAGAGCGATAAGCAGGTGTGGTCTGGGAAGCTGGATGCCGCTGCGCTCAGCGCCGTGCTGGATTCTCCCGCGCGCAAGAAACTCGTTCAGCAGCTCCTGGCGGGAGATTCGGTCATCTGGGTCATCTCCGACAGTGGATCGCCGCTCGACACGGCGGAAGCGGAGCGCATCGAGAAACGTCTCAAATTCCTGGAGCAGGTGGCCTCCTTGCCGATTCAGGACCCCGATGATCCAGACAGCCAGCTAGGCCCCGGGCCACCGCTGAAATTGAAGTTCACCGTGCTGAGGCTGCGGCGGGATGACCCTGCCGAGATCATGCTGCTGCACATGCTGGCCGGGCCAAAGGGGGGATTGGACCCTGCCACCACCAGTTTTGCCGGTGCGGTGTTTGGCCGGGGCAGGGTGCTCGGAGCCTGGCCGCTGGCCATTCTGGATGATGCCTCGCTGGAGGACGCCTGCATGTTCCTCGTAGGCCGCTGCGGCTGCCGATTGAAAAATGAAAGCCCAGGCTGGGACATCCTGCTCAATCTCGATTGGGAAAAGGCGCTGGCCGCTGTGGCAGAAACCAGCGCGCCCATGCCCGCAGACACCGCCACCCCCAGCCCTGCACCAGCCCAGATCCAGGCGGAGACCAAGGCCACGTTTGTTCCAGAGGTGGTGTCGATCTCGCCGGACAAGCCTGAAGCCCCCGCAGGTGGCCGAAAGGGGCCGCTTATTGCCGGCGTGGCGGTAGGGTTGGCCTTGCTGGTTCTGATCCCGCGCTGGCTGAAAAAGTAGCACAGCGGTTTGCGGCATCTCATGTGGCTTTGAGGGGCCTCTGAATAGGTCATATTCCGCGCCCGTAGCAAAGGCACTCAGTGAAGCCATCCAATGCCTCCGTAGCAGTTGGATTGAATCAAAATCTCAAAGCCAAAAAAAAGATTTGCCGAATCTATTGTTTTGAGAGATTATTTAACATATCTAAA
>NCCR01000311.1:0-3261 GCA_002279765.1 Verrucomicrobia bacterium 12-59-8
AAACAAGAGAGGTAATATGACGTCATTAGATGAGGCGAACCAGGGTGGTATAGTTGATCCTGAGGAGTTGCGACAGATCAAAGAGGCGAAGGTCGCTTTGGAGAACATCGGGGTAACTGGTTTATCCGCAGAGGATTACTTGGCGATCCATCAGTTACTACCTGGACCGCCGGTCATGCGGGCCGAGCCGCCTCCGAAGATCAAGTTCGAGATTTGGCTCGATCGCTACAACGGTACCGGCGAGGGCATGCAGCGAGATGCTACTTATCACGCGGTAGGCACGTCGAAGCAGAACGCGATACTGAACCTGTTGTCGTTGTTGCAAAACCTCAACGTGTTCGACTGGGGCTACTCGTTATTGTCTATGCTTACCGAGATGATGGACGGCAAGTCGACGGTAACCCATGTAGAATCTGATGGGTCTTACTCGTACGCGCTACACTTACGGGAGCGGTGACATGATGGTGATTTCAAGAGGGTCAGAGGTTCAGATTAAAAATCTGGCTGATCTGACCCTCAGGGTGGTATCGGGTCAGCGTGTGAGCTGCCGATATCGGTATCTTGGAAGCTTCCCGACTTCAGACGGCCTGGTGGTCGCGATACGGGGCCAGAACGTGTTGGTGCGTCACTGGGAAGACGTTTGGATCGGGTTTACCGATCCGTTGGTTATGTGGATCGGCTGTGACATGGGGGCACAAAATGTTTCGAATGAAGTTGACGGTAAAGAAGGACGACAAAACTTTCGTCCACCAGGCTTTGGCTCTGACGCGGGTTGGGGCAATCGTGGAGCTGCTCTACCAGGTTAGTTTCTACGGCGACGCCATGTTGAACGAGCTGATGGAGTCGTTGTCGGAACAACAAGAGTTGGTCAGGTATTGTGTTGGTGACGCGGGTGAACTGAAGTGTTCGTTGTTCGTCACCGAAGGGGCGCTGGCCATGATGGATTTGACAGATCCGGTGGTGGTGAATTTACCTAAGGTCGAGTTGCCGTTGGTGGAAGGCAAGCGGGTAGACTCTTGGAGTATGGCGTGGGGTAAGCCGACCGATGCATCGTCAGAGTCGTCGGAATCGGTGCAGTCAGAATCGGTGGAGTCGGAAGAGGAGAAGAAGCACAAAGCTGAGTGGTTGTGCTTTGGCGCTGAAGTCCACGCTCGTTATGCTGGTTTCCCGGTCTGGCGTCCGCTCGCGAATGGTTTCGTAGCTGTGCCGTACAGTGGCGTGACGCTCAACGGGTTTCCGCTGCCAACCATTCAGGTCGAGAAGGAGCCGTACAAAGGCAGCTGGGCCGTAATATCGCCCAAGTTCAACAAGGCTCTGGACGGTGAAGACAACAGCCGGCCGTACCGGTACGATACCCTGCAGGACGCCGATGACGATGTCAAGCGGATAGTAGGTAACGGCGGTGAACATTCAGTTTGTCCGTAGGAGGGCAGCATGGTAGGTCGACGAGTAATGCTGATCGGTAATGCCTTCCAGCTGGCAGCCGTGCGGGAGATGTTACAAGCTGGTAAAATCCCTGCGTTGCCCGAGGGCGACGAGCTGGTGATGGTGGAAAGCGATCAGGATCGTGGTGAGATTCGGGAGGGTGACGAGGTGCTTGAGCTGCCGGCTTCTTTCATCTCGCTCGACCCGGCTTATGAGAAGTTAAGGCCCTATCAGGTTTATGATCAGGGGGCTACGGGGTTCGCATGGGCGAACGGCTATACGTCTGCCGCGATGCTTAGTTTGTTTCGAGACGCGGGTGGCTATGGTTATCAGGGCAATGGCGATTGGCGGTTTGCCGATGCGCCGAAACCCTCTACGGCGAAACCGTCGTTGACGGCGGCGATCGGTCCGCCGAAGAATCGCAGGGAGCGGCGGCGCGATCAGCGTCTCGCTGCCCAGTTATTGAAGACAGTAAGGAAACGTACCGGCCGGCAGAAACCGGCCTGAAGGAGAATTTATGTTGAAGAATCGAGTTACAGATCAGGAAGCGGCCCGTTGGCTGCAAGAGGATCTGCTGAATGGTTGTCCGGTGGGGTTTGCGTTTGAGCGTTTGATGTCAGATCGGTTCGGTGACGACTGGTTTGACCGACTCGCTCCGGCGGTCCAGCTCGAGCAGCGGATCATGTTCTTGTTTGGCTACCTGGCGGGCTTGCCCGTGGCGTCCAGAACAAACCGAGCGCCGGTGGTCCTGCAGCTTAAGCGACTGCTTGAGCATCGTGAGCAGGACGTGCTAGACCAAATTGCCCTTTTAGAGATACCCGGGGGTCAGTATGCAGACAGACACCAGTATGCCGGTGCCGCAGGTCGGTGACCGTCAGCACTTTCTGAACATCGGCGTATCGCACCACCGGTTAGTTCGCAATCCGACCCCTGACGCGGGTCAGATTCTCGCGATCGAGGAGTGGAACGGGGTCGAGCTCGCCTGGTACAAAGGCCGTGATGTTCCGATCGCGAACTGGCGGGTGCTGGAGCCCGAGGATCCGATCAAGATTGACTTCGTTGAGGTGACCCGGCTGGAGGGTCCGATTGAGCAGTGCGACGAGCCGGTTAAGTGTCATCATGAGATTCGTAAGGGTGACGGCCGAGGCGGCATGTTTCATGATGACTGGACCGTGTCGCCCTTCTACATCGCGCAGCACACGTTGGATCGCTGGGGCCAGACTATGGATGATCAAGGCGGGTATGATAAGTGCCGGTATGTGATCCAGTGGGGGCCTGAGGACAGTTACACGGGTCGCTTTGATTTGACCAAACCGGCTGATGAACTTCGGGATGTGTTCAAGAACGAGCTGTTCTTTTGGTCGGGGTTGGCCGGTACGCCGTTTCAGCTTGGCCGTAAGAACGCGGTTGAGCGGTGGTCCGACGAGGAGATCCGGCAGCGTTATGTTGACCTGGTTGATAAGCATCCGGATAGTCGGGACTTCTTCCGCCGGCTGCTGGCCAAATATGAAATCTAACGGAGGTTTGAATGTCGAACAATGCGTATTTGTCGGACCAGAGGGTCTATTTTGATGAAGCGAAGCCGACGGTTTATTTCGGGTATACGTTGAGTACCAGCGGCAGTATGGACAACCTGGAGTGGTTCAAGTCCGAGGGGTCCAGGACGTTGTTTGAGGCCTGTGTGGCCAAAAGCAGCTTGGAATACGGGGTAGCTCCGACAGCTAGCGGTATCCGGATGGCGGCGGCTTATTTGCTCCTGACCGCGATCGGCGAGGTAGAGTTCATGGATGATTTTCTTGAATGCGAGGAGATCCTACTGGCTGATGTGCGATGGAG
>NCCR01000311.1:3330-4096 GCA_002279765.1 Verrucomicrobia bacterium 12-59-8
CGAGCTCTTGAATGCGATTGAGAACTTGAGCCAGCTGCAGCGTTTGATGCCTGAGGAGGAGAAGGTCCGTACGCTGTTGCTACAGTACACGGATGAGACAATCGAGTGGGTATCGTTCGAGCAGCAGATTCGAGCCAAGATTAAGTATCACAAGGAATTAGGTCGGCCGCACGGCAACTCGATTATACCTTACGATACTGATCAGTGTCGATCGCTAGATCTTGTGGGCGATATCGCGATGGAGGAACCTGAGCAGCTTACGCTAAACAAGCTGGTAAACGACGGCAGTTTTGTGCGGGTGACTGGTCGCGGGATATCGCAGATATTCACAACCACCAGTATGCGGATGACGCTGGACGAGATCCTGACCGAGCTGGAACAAATCCGTCAAGCGGCTAAACTACCGAGTGTTGAAGTTTCGTCTAAGTTAATTCAGCAGTTTACCTGTACTCATTGCGGTTTTATACGAAAACTACCGCTTGAGGAGTTTGCGGGCATGAACTCAGAGATTGACTGCGCTAACTGTAACTCACGTGCGTTCGGGTTGGTTAAACGTGAACTTGTTCCCGAATAACGATTACTTTTAAACGGAGGGTTGTAGGTGAACATGACTGAGAATTTAGAGCCAGACAGCACCCCGCCGGTCGTTCCGGCGAAGCAGGTTGAGATGATTACCCTGCGGTGTACCAAGGTCCAGTATGACGAGATTGTGGCCAAAGCGACGACGGCCCAACTTAGTATCAATTCCTGGTTGTTATCACAGCTC
>NCCR01000311.1:4128-9046 GCA_002279765.1 Verrucomicrobia bacterium 12-59-8
TAAACCTCGTGGTCGTAAACCGCGGGCGGTACAAACCCGGAAAGCCGAGGGGCTGAATGCCGCACCGGACAGTTGAGAATCTACGACGCGAGCTGCAAGATCGGCTGCGGTCGGCCAGGTCGGTACCGGAGACCCATGCGGCGATTCGGTGGGGCTACACGGCGGGGCTGACCCAGGAGGTGATCCATCAAGAGCTCCATCGGGACATTAGCCGTAGGCGGTTGTGGGATACGGTTTTGTTTGTAGGTTCCGGGTTGATTTTAACGCTAGTGATTCTACTGGTCGCGATGTTATTTAGGGGTTAACCGTGGTAAGAAAAATGCTGACGGGGGATGACTATTCGGAGCTGTATCGCGAGTGGGCTGAGCGGTACCGGGCGGCCGTACTGGAGTCGGCCGAGGGGGTCTTGATGTCGGTCGATACCGATCTGGATGAGGATCTGGAGGAAGACACGCAGGTCTTGTCGGAACGGCTGGAGAGCGAGTTGAACGATCGTTCGGGCGAGTACTGGTTCGAGCCGATGATGTCGCAGGAGCATGCGGCATTCATTTGTCTGACGAACAGCGGTACTCCGTCGGTAGAGCCGTTCAACCACGGCATCAAGCCGAACACGATGGTGGCTGAGTTTCCATTTGCGGATTGTGCCGCGGCGGCGTTTGAGGAAGATGTTCGGAATTGTTTGAGTTCGTTACTCGGTTATGACTCAGCGGGTGGCGCGTGGAGTAATTTTGACTGGAAGCGCGAGATCGAGAACTATTGTGCGGCCGCGAAGGCGGACAGGAAGGAGGAGACCGGTGGGTAGATCAGTTGTTCAAGAGTGGCTATCGGATATACCGATGATGCAGCAGACCGTGTTGTTGACTTGCGTTCGGGGTCCGGACGGGATGCCGAAGTATTCATCGCCGAAGTACATTGTTCGGTGGCTGCGGCGGAGTATCCTGTTATCCGCAACGGACGGTAAAATACTGACCAGACCCGGGGAGGAGGGGGGTGGTTCGTTTACAGGTCCTTCGTTGGATAAAGACTGGACCGAGTGGGAGATCATGGTGAAGGACAGGGTAGATGATTTTGTTCGGGATGAGGACTGCATCCCGGGTCACTTCATGGACCACGTCCGCAATGCATCTCAGATCTTAGGCTTTAAGCATCCTGATCTGCGGATACGGGCCTGGTGGCGAGGGTTTCATCTTCGATTGGTGAATCTTAAGCATCTTCATCCGGAGACCGAGGAGGAGATGGACAAGCGGCTCGGCGACACGCTGGAAGGATGGAAGGAACGCGGCGACGCCGCGACGGAGAGGTGACGGCCGTACGGCAGCTTGAGCTGCAGTGTGACGTCTGTAGGCGGCGGATCGCCTGGGAATCCGAGCAGGAGGCCGGTCCGAATGGCAAGACGTCCTGTGGGGGTCTAGGAGATTTGCGTCGGCAGGTGGCGGCGTTAGGCTGGGTAAGTCGTACTGAGCGTAACGTTACGGTGGACTTGTGTTCGGGGTGTAAGTGTTGCCCTCCGCAGTCGACCTATTGGTTTCAGAAAAGGAAGAAGAAAGCCAGATGAATAAGCCTCCGAGGGTAGCAGATGTTTTGGTAGTGGTCGGCCGGCCGTTGAACGATAACCCGTTTCTAGCCGCCAGGTCGTTTGATCCGTCGACCGGATCGGGCCAGCCGGGTTATTCGCTTATAGGTGATCACCGGGCGGCGGCCTTACAAGCGTTTCAAGAGGGCCAGGCGGGTCAACATACCTTCTGGGATACGCGGAATACCAATTACGTTGACGGTCGGGAAATCAAGTCTTCTGATCAGGTCGACTGGCAGTAGGGTCGGTTGAATTTGAGTTGCGTGGGCGGGCGGTTCGTTTCGGCGGGCCGTCCGTTTTTCATTTACGGGGTGGTGCATGTTTGATTACAAGTGGCTAGCCGGCGGGATGCTGGTCGGTGGGTTGATGTCGGTGTGGAATTATCTGCGGGGTGTTGTCGGCTACTTGGTTTCGATTCTGATCGTGAACCATACGCTCGATGCGGATTTGAGCTCGATGGTGTGGGACTATCTCAACGTTAAGGTGTGGCGATCGCCGCTGGGACGTCGTCGATTTAACTCTGGTGTTTACAGCATGCGGGCCACCGGCCGGAGCGAGTGGCAAGCCTACGAGGGCTGGGACTCTGGCGGGATCTACTGGCACGGCTGGTCGCCGATCTGGCTGGGCGGTACGGCGTTATTGAATAACGGCGGTACGGCGTATTCGATTGTGTTTCTACGTGGAACTGTGAAGATCGATACGTTGCTGACCGGTGCGGTTAAGCTGGCGAACAGTAAGGATCACAGCGATACGGTAGATCGGTTTACAACCGTACTGTTGACCGGTCAGGGTGATCGCGTGCGGGTAATGCAGCAGCCAGCCGGCGTAGCCTCACAGGATTACCCTAAATCGGATCCATCTAGTATGACGATGTTGCCCCGTGGGGCGTGTCCGTTCAGCTGCGGCCGCGACGAGATTGGTGTTTCAACCAAGAGTTCGGTACAGCTCGGCGGGTTGGCGCTGTGTCCCGAAGCTGTCAACTTCGTTGAGATCTGTCGGCGGTGGCGAGGTTTGTCGGAATGGTATGGCAGTCGTCAGATACCGTGGAAGCTGGGCGCTAACTTGGTTGGCCCGCCGGGATCCGGAAAGACCTCGTTGGTGCGGGCAATCGCGCGTGAGTTAAACATGCCGGTTTATGTGTTTAGTCTTGGCAGCATGGACGATAACGACTTCCGGGAAGCGTGGGGTCGGGTGCGTGGCGCTTCGCCCGCTATAGCGGTCTTGGACGATATCGATAATACGTTCAACGGCCGGGAGCCGGTTGGCAAAGATCACGGGCTAAGGTTCGATACGCTGCTGCAGTCCATGTCGGGTATGGATGAGGCTGACGGGTTGTTGATGATTGTGACTACCAATAAACCGGAGTCGCTCGACGAGGCGTTGATTCGTCCTGGTCGGGCTGAGTATCCGGTTTACCTAGGGGGACTTGATCCTGAAGGGGTGCGGAAGATCGCGACCAGGATCTTGATCGATTGGCCGGAGCTGATCGAACAGGCGGTTGATTATTGCCAGGGGTTAGTCGGGGCGGCGGTGCAGCAGCACTGCATCGAGTTGGCATCTAAACGCGTTGTGGAGAAACTAAATGGCAAAGTTGAGCGACAAGGCGAACGAGCGGGTGGGGTATTACCGGAAGCTACTGATCCGGTTGCGACGTGACCCACGGTTGTGGGACGACGAGACCGATGAAGACAATCGAATCAGTCATCTGATCGGTAAAGCGAAGCTTCGTCTGTTTTATTGGCGAAGTAAAGAGCCGCAGGTGGTCGGCCCTTACAGCGGGTTGACCCAGCGGGAACTGGCGGCGAGTGGCACTTGTGAGACCGATTGGTTTTAGGGGGAAACATGATAATAAATTGTTCGCAGGATCATATAAATTCAATGCTGGTTGAAACGGACCACTTTTCGGTAGTGACGCAGACGAGAGGTTCGGACGGATGGGCGTTTGAAAATTACTATGCTTATCTGGAGGGTACTAGCTACGGGGTTACGGTGGCGGACTGCGACTGGGGTAGGCTGATTGGATTTTCTCAGCTGTGCGCTGCTAGTCTGAAGCGGGTGTTTTATCGCATCGGTAGGGTGATGCTGGTTCGCTGTGACGCTAAGCGAGGTAAGATTGAGGTTGTGATGCGAGGCGGCTCGAGGGTGTGGCTTGCGGTTAAGCCTGGAACTCTGCAGCTGACCATGCTGGAAATAGCCAATCAGATCATTGGTGTGACCGGGTTGGATCCAGATTTGATGAGAGCCTATGTGGTTGACGCGACGGTGATATTCCCGTCGGAGTTATCCCAGTAAAGCGAGGTAATGATGTTTTGGTTTAAAAGTGCAACCGGCCGGGAGCTAGTGGTTCCCGAGTCGCATTTGTTGTTGATTACGATCGGGGTGGCGGATCCGAAGTTTGCCGCCTCCCCGTTGGAGTTTGTCGAGCGGCAGATCCAGCTGATGTATTTGCGAGGGCGATCGAATCCGATCCAGCTGGCCGAGAACCGTGGGGCGTTGGGTTTCAAGCTCGAGACCCCGTTGTTCTATGGTTTCAACAGTGCCGCGCAGTCGATGTATGTCAATCTGGGTCGTATGTCGTTAAGCCATCAGGAGCAGCATGGTGATGCCGAGCTGCTTGATCTGTTGCTCTACGATGACATAACCCTCAGGTTGATTGGCGAGTTCGACCTTGAACTTCTACGTAACGCCACCACGTTGGAACCTCTCGGGTCAGCGAAATTGATCTTTAAGTCCATTCAGTCGCTGCAGCTTCTACGCAGCTAGCGCCGTGACGGCGGGGAGTTTCTATGAAGACCTTGAAAGAGATGATCGACGCCGGGCTGGCTGACGGCTACCAGGCGGCGATCTGGTGGGGAGCTCACACGGCCCGGAGTTTGTACGCTAGTGCTCTACGTAGTCGTCAACCGTTCACCGCGTTGACCAGACAGCTCGTTGCCTGGCGAGAGACGCCGCAGCCTGGGGCGATGGCGATCTCATATGCGATGTTGTTGGCTAATAATCAGGCCCGTTATCCGTTGTTACCGGCAGCGGAGCTGTTTACTACACTGTCCCGGAGGGCGTTCCTACAGGGAATTGATATCGCGATAGGAGAGTTGGATCGCGGTCGCTTGTGTGGTTTGAATGACTGGCTGCTTGACACCGCGGTGTCGCTTAAGCTCCACTATCCCAAGCCCGATCGGGCCAAACGGGCGGCGGAGATTCGGACAGGTCGGGCCTGCCGGATAATGAAGCACAGGTACCATCGGGACCGCAGATTGGATATTGATTGTTGGGAGATCTCGGTGTTCAACTGCTATAACTTGATGGACAAATGTCAGTCACAGGGTTGTGAGGCGGTTCCGACGA
>NCCR01000312.1:0-699 GCA_002279765.1 Verrucomicrobia bacterium 12-59-8
AGCGCCGCGAGCACCAGCGCGAGAAACGGATGCATGCGCAGCTTGCTGATCGCAATGATGATGAAAGTCACGCTGACAGCGAGAACGACGAAAGGCCAGTAGCTGGCCGAGGTTGCGGCAAGAAGAAACATGGCCGCGATGCTGGCGGGAGGCAGTGGATGCGTCAAGACATTCGACAATGGACTTCCCAATTGGAACAGCTTCAATCCGCTGCGCAGGGGAACACAACTTCTCTATCACCTCCAGGGAAACTCGCCCGACCTGCGCTTGCGGGTCCAGGGCCCAAACGCCCCCATTCCCGACACGGCTACGGCGAGCATGACCCCCGCCATCCACATTTCCACCGCGTCGAAGTCTTGAAACAGTCTGCCCAGCCCCGCGAAAAACGTTTTCACGGCGGAAAAGAAATCCAGGACGGCGGTGAAGATTCCAATGAGCGTTTCCATACCCCGAACATAGCCAGCCACGTCGCTGAGCTCAAAAACTGAGCGGTGACACTTCACTCACTGACTTTTTGGTCACATTCGGGGCAGGGGCCCTCTGTTCCCGACCCCTGATTTTTCGCTGGCGCAACCGTCCTGACCGGCTACTGTCTGCGACTCTCGGTAGAGATGGTGGCCGTAGTTCAACGGTAGAGCCCCAGATTGTGATTCTGGTTGTTGCGGGTTCGAGTCCCGTCGGTCACCCCACTTTTTTCAT
>NCCR01000312.1:725-6113 GCA_002279765.1 Verrucomicrobia bacterium 12-59-8
AACGGTAGAGCCCCAGATTGTGATTCTGGTTGTTGCGGGTTCGAGTCCCGTCGGTCACCCCACTTTTTTCATGGAGTGCTGCCGGACTTCCGGCTACAACAGAGCACACATGCAAACGCTGGAGCAAGTCATCGGCCACACTTTTCGCGACCCCGCGTTGCTCCAGCTCGCGCTCACGCATGGCAGCGTCGGCTACGAAAGCCAGCGCGCACAGTCCGACAACCAGCGCCTTGAATTCCTCGGCGATGCCGTGCTGCAGCTCACCCTTTCCCATCTGCTGTTTCAGCGCCTGCCCCACGCGGATGAGGGCGTGCTGACCCAGGCACGCGCCCAGCTCGTCTCCACCAAGGCGCTCGCCAGAATCGCACGGCGTATCGGTCTGGGCGCGCATCTGCACATGGGGCGTGGTGAGCAGACCAACGGCGGCCGCGATCGCGAATCCACGCTCGCCGATGCGCTCGAAGCCGTCGCAGGGGCCATTCATCTCGATTCAGGCACCGACGCCGCGCACGAATTTGCGGCACGACTTTTCGCTGAGGATCTCGAAGCCCTGAACCGCGGCCCGCTGGACATCAATCCGAAGGGACAGCTTCAGGAACTCATCCAGTCCGTGGGCGTTGGCCGCGCAGGCTGCGCTCGACAATCCGGCCCTCCGTGAACTGCTGCGAACAACTCGTGGACAAGTGGACCAACAAAACCGCAGGTCATGAGAGGAAGGCTGAACAGTCCCGGTTGTTCCGCCTCACTCACAATTCCTGCCGGATCGGTTCACAGCCCGGCTGCCTGTGGAACCCTTGTGGTTTCAAGGCGGAACACACTTGTTGCGCTTGTTCGCAGTACTTACGGATATGAGGATTCAAACAACCTCGTTCACCCCAATCATAAGAGATGGGAACAAGTCGCTTTTCGATGACTCATGACTTCAGATGAACCTCTGACTATCGCATTATAGACTGCAGCGCAGCGCATTGAGAATGCTGATGGTGCTGCAGTCGCAAGTGCAGGCGAGAGCGTGAGATACTTGAGATCGCTTTGTTTGCGCTCGATTGCGGCGCTGCCGGCCACTACTTCAGCGGCCAGAACTGCGGCACCATGACCAGCACGACGATGAGCACCACGAAGGTGAGGCCGCCGCCGACTTTGAGGAAATCGCCAAAGCGATATTTGCCGGGGCCGTAGATGAGGATGCAGCTGGGCTCAAAGGGCGTGAGCACGGAGGCGGAGGCGCTGAGCATGACGCCGATGGCGAAGGTGCGCGGACTGGCCCCCATGGAAACAGCGGCCTGCATGGCAACCGGCAGCACGACGAGCGCCGCGGCCGCATTCGACATCGGCTGGGTGAGCAGCATGGTCAGCATGCAGAAGCCGGCGAACACGGCAAATACGCCCATGGGCTGCAGCCAGGAGGTGATGAAATCGGCCACCATGGCCGCAGCGCCGGAGCTCTTCATGGCTTCACCGAAGGCCATCATGCCGCCGATGAGGATGAGCAGCCGCCAGTCGATGTTGGTGTAGGCGTTCTCCAGCTTGATGCAGCGGGTGAACACGGCCAGCATGGCGACGAGCACGAAGGCGATGGTATCAGGAATCCAGTCCAAACTGCTGGCGATCACGGCGAGCACGAAGGCGCCGAGCAGCGTGAAACCACGCCGCCGGGACTCGTCGCTGAACTGATGCTGCGTGAGGACGACCATCTCGCTGCCTTCCTCGAAGGCGCGGAAGCGCTCCTTGGGGCCCTGGAGCAGGAGCACATCGCCAGGCCGGAGTTTTTCGTCCGCCATGTGGTGCATGAGCCGGTGGTCGCCACGCATGAGCGCGAGCACCGAGAGTCCGGTGCGCTGACGGAAATTGTTTTTGCGAAGGGAGCGGCCGACAAAGCTGGAGCGCGGCGAGATCACGACTTCGGCGACCTGGGCGTCATGCATCTCGATGCCGGAAGTGCGCAGCGTGACGTCTTCGAGGATGTCGAGCCCTTCGATTTTCTTGACCTTGATGAGGTTTTCGACTTTGCCCGCCACCAGCACCACATCGCCTTCTTCAAAGCGGAGATTGCGTCCGGCATCGAGCGGCTGGTCATTGCGGCGGATCTTGATCACCTGAAACTCCAGGGCGGAGAAATCCGAATCAAACGCCGCCTGGCCAATGAGCGGTGAGCCTGGCAGCACCACGACCTCGGCAAGGTAGTCACGCATCGTATTGGCGGTGACGACGCTGGCGCGATCCCGCTCCGGCACCATGCGCGAGCCGATGAAGACCATGTACAAAATGCCGGTGAGGGTGATCACCACACCGACGGCGGTGAATTCGAACATCCGAAAGGGTTCCAGCCCCATCTTGGCGATGGCACCGCTCACGGCGACATTGGTGGAGGTGCCGATCAGCGTGCAAGTGCCGCCTATCAGCGAGGCAAAGGCCAGCGGCATGAGCAGGCGTGAGGGGGGGATGCCCACCTTGCGCGCGAGACTCATCACCGGCCCGACAAACACGGCGGTGACGGTGGTGTTGTTCATGAAGGCGGAGACGCCGCCCACCACGGCCATCATGAAACCCATGAGGCGCTTCGGCTGCGTGCCGAAGGTCTGCGCCAGCACGCCGCCCATCATGTCCAGCACGCCGGTTTCCCGCAGTGCCGCGCCGATCACGAAGATGGCAGCGAGCAGGACGATCACGCGATTGCCAAAACCGGCGAAAGCCTGCTCCGCCGTCAAAATGCCGCACATGACAAGGATGCACAGCATGGCCAGCGTCACCAGATCCACCGAGATTTTCTCGGTGGAGAAGGCGATGACGACGGCGACAAGCAGTCCGATGACGATCCAAGCTTCCATATTTGGCCGCATCATTGGCGCAGGGAAATGCAGCGCTCAAGGAACAAGCCGTGCAAACCACGCCGCAAGGGCGGTTTCGATGGAAGCAATCGCTCTGGCAAACCTGTGACCAGCGCCTTATGAGTGATTCAGGCAGCAGGGCCTTTGAGGCGCAGAATCTTGACGGCCGAGACCAGAATCGTGCCACAGAAAATCAGGCGAAGGACGTTGAAGAAAGACCCTTTGCCGAGTCTTGCGTCACCCTGGAACACATCAAGCAGATAATCTCCGCTGTGAAACATGGCCACAAGGCAGGCGATGATCAGCAAGGGACAGGCGAGATGGAGCGCCCTGGCCCCTCCAACCAAATAACCGCCGCCCGCAAAAATGGCAGCGCCAAGGAAGGAGATGGCGATTTCCAACTGGCCTGCTCCGTATTTCAGAAAGGGCGGCAGCAGCAAGGAGACCCCGAATAGGCACCAGAGCGTCATCAGGATGGCCGGAATCAGCAGCCGCGTCTGCCAGACAGCGAGGTCAGCCTGCCAGCGTTTTTTGTCGTTCACAGCGGCCAGTTGCTTTTCGCACGCGGCGATCTGCTCCTCGGTCAGCACCTTGCCCTTGGTTCGATGACTCCAGCATGAGGGGCAGAAATCGTCGTGAAAATCCACGCTTTCCCCGCAATGCGGGCATTTTTGGCGTGGCTTCATCATCCTTTTTCCGAGGTTCTTTATCAAGAGTCAAGACTTGCTCCGTTCTCGCGAATGAAACAGCCGCATTTTCATCTCCACTCTTGCCATCCAGCCTCTGTCTCCATACTCTCGCGCCCACTATGTCCGAAAAATCACCTGTGAACTGGGCGGCCCTTGAGGCGAAGCCGGAATTCCGCGCATTGCTGGCGCAAAAGAAAGCCTTCATCATTCCGTCGTTTGTGTTCTGCATGCTGTACTACCTCGCACTGCCGGTGCTGGTGGGTTATTTCCCGGAGATGATGAAACAGAAAGTCTGGGGAGAGGTGAATGTGGCCTATGTGTTCGCGCTCTCGCAGTTCATCATGGCCTGGGTCCTGGCCTTCCTCTACGTGCGTGTCGCCGCCAAGTGGGACAAAGCCGCCGCTGCCGTGATCCACGGTCACGACTGAGCCGTGCGCTGCTCCTGAGTCTTCCTGCTTAATTCCCGCTTCCTTTTCTTTTCGATGAACACCCCTCTGATCATGTTCCTGGCCTTCGTCGGCCTCACCCTTCTCATCACCTTCTGGGCGGCCAAGAAGAACACCGGTGCCAGCGCCTACTTCGCCGCAGGCCGCAGCATCACCGGCTGGCAGAACGGCCTCGCCGTGGCCGGTGACTACATGAGCGCCGCCTCCTTCCTCGGCATCTCGGGCATGATCTATGTGGCGGGCTATGACGGCTTCATGTACTCCGTGGGCTTTTTGGTCGCCTACATCACCGTCTTGCTCATCGTTGCCGAGCCGCTGCGCAACGCCGGTAAATACACCATGGCGGATCTGCTCGCGTATCGTCTCAAGCCGCGTCCGGTGCGCGCGCTCGCTTCCCTCAGCACGCTCGTGGTTTCCACGTTTTACATGATCGCGCAGATGGTCGGCGCGGGTGCCATCATCAAGCAGTTGATCGGCATCAACTTCGAGCCGGCGGTCATCGGCGTGGGCGTGCTGATGCTCGTGTATGTCGTCTTCGGCGGCATGCTGGCCACCACCTGGGTGCAGATCATCAAGGCGCTTCTGCTCATGGTCGGCGCGATCATGCTCAGCTACCTGGTGATGCAGTTTCACCATTTCAGCTTCAGTGAATTCTTCAACTCCGTCGCACATGCTGACTACGGCGGCAGTGCCCCTCCGAAAAACCTCATGGAGCCAGGCCTCAAGTTCGGCGTCGCGGTGGCAGGTCCTTGGGGACCGATCGATCTCATTTCGCTGTGCCTCGGCCTCGTGCTGGGTACCGCAGGTCTGCCGCACATCCTGGTACGCTTTTACACCGTGCCAGACGCGAAAACGGCGCGTTCCAGCGTGGTGTGGGCCATGGCCATCATCGGTCTGTTTTACATCATGACCACTCTCTTCGGGTTCGGTGCCGCGACCATCATCGAAAAAGCCAAGCTCACCACCGACGGCAAGCTGGATGTCAACATGGTCGCTCCTGTCCTGGCCCAGGTACTCGGTGGCGAGTTCTTCTTCGCCTTCATCAGCGCCGTCGCATTTGCCACCATTCTCGCGGTCGTCGCCGGTCTCACCATGAGCGCCAGTGCTTCGTTTGCGCATGACTTCTATTCCAATGTCATTCATCACGGCAAAGAGAACCGCCCGGGCCAGGAGATCCGCGTTGCCCGCATCACCGCCTTCTGTGTGGGCGCCGCCAGCATCGGGTTCGCCATCTACCTGGGTCCTACTGTGAATGCCGCGTTCCTCGTGGGTCTTGCATTCTCTGTCGCCGCGTCGGCAAATCTGCCCGTCATCGTGCTGAGTGTGTTTTGGAAACGCTTCAACACCACGGGTGCCGTCGCCGGACTCGCGGTTGGCCTGGTGGCTTCCATCGTTCTCATCCTGCTCAGCCCCAGCGGCATCTAC
>NCCR01000313.1 GCA_002279765.1 Verrucomicrobia bacterium 12-59-8
GCTGCGCATGCGCACGGGCAAAGACTACACGCTCTATCTCATGGCGATCTGCTGCGGCGGCACGGTGACGCATTCGATGCTGGTGCCGCATCCCGGACCTGTGGCGGTGGTGGAGAGCCTGAAGCTGAATGTGGGCGAGTCGCTGGTGGGGGGGTTGGTCATCGGTGCGATCACCTGCTTCTTTGGGTTCCTCGTGAGCAAGTGGCTCAATGCGCGCACCGACGTGCCGCTGCGTGAACAGGGCGGCGTCTCGCTCTCGGATCTTCAAGGCATCAGCGCAAAGCCGGAGAGTGAGCTGCCCTCCTTTTTCTGGAGCATCATGCCGGTGGTGCTGCCGATTCTTTTGATCAGTCTGACGACGGTTTTTGAGCTCGCTCACGAAGGTGCGGCCAAAGGTGCAGGCTGGGGTCTGTCGATGGTGAGCGCGCTGGGCGGTGAGGGCGGATTCGCTGCGGTGCGCGCCTGGGTGGATTTCATCGGGCACAAGAACATCGCGCTGATCATTGGTGCGTTCATTTCCATCGTCGTGCTGGCCAGGCAGCGTGGCTTTGGCTTGAAGAAGATCGAAGAACTGATGGGGCCGCCGCTGGAGACGGCGTGCATGATCATTCTGATCACCAGTGCGGGTGGAGCATTCGGCTACGCGCTGCGTCAGGCGGGCGTGGGCGGTGCGGTGGAGAGTTTGGCGAAGGACTACAGCCTCAACCTGGTGGTGCTTGGCTGGCTGGTCTGCGCCGTGGTTCGGGTGGCGCAGGGTTCCGCCACGGTGGCCATGCTGACCGGCGCTTCAATCATGGCCCCGATGGTCACAGGCGGGGCTCTCGGCTGCCATCCTATCTACCTTTTCTCGGCCATCGGCTTTGGCGCGATGTGCGGCTCATGGATGAACGACAGCGGTTTCTGGGTGGTGAACCGCCTCAGCGGCATGACCGAGAAGGAAACCCTGCGCACCTGGTCCGTTCAGCTCACGGCGGATTCGGTGATCGGACTGCTGGTGACACTGGCCTTGAGCAAGGTGCTGCCGATGGTGTAAAGTGCAGAGCTGTTATGAATGCGGATGCAGTGATCAAACTCTATGATGCCCTGCCGACGCTGGAGCAGCGCATCGTTGCTGACCGGCTGCTTCAAAGCTTGAGCAAACTGTTGCCGATGGTGTAAAGATGGGATGCTCATGTCTGACCTTCCCTCCCACTCCCAGCTAAGCGCACTCATCCGCCATCGTCGTTCCATCAAGCCCGTGGACATGGATGCGACGCGCAGTGTGGATCGCGCCTCGCTCACACAGGTGCTCGAAGACGCGACGTGGGCTCCGTCGCACGGCTTGACCGAGCCGTGGAAGTTTGTCGTGCATCAGGGTGCGGCACGTCAGCGGCTCGCGGAAGCCATGCAGAAAGTTTATCGCGAGACGACTCCGGCGAATGAGTTCCGCGAGGACAAGATGAAGAAGATGAGTGAGAACCCGCTGCTCTCAGCGGTGGTCATCGCGGCGGTGATGGAACGTCGCGGTGGCGCGAAGATTCCCGAAGTGGAAGAGATCGAGGCGGTGGCCTGTGCGCTGCAAAATCTGCAGCTCTCCGCCACGGCCGCAGGTCTGGCCTGCTACTGGTCATCACCGCCGCTCCTGGGCACACGTGAGTTTGCCGACTGGTTGCAAATCGGTGCCGAAGATCGCTGCGTGGGGTTGATTTATCTCGGCTGGCCGCGTGTCGGATTGAACTGGCCCAAAAGCGTACGGAAGCCCGTGGAATCCAAAACGATCTGGTGTGATGACTGAATGGTTCACCAGCGCCTGGAATGCGACCGCGCACTTCTTCACGGACATGCCGTGGCAGATGTGGGGCGTGTGGACGCTGACGATTTGTCTGCTCATCGTCGGTGTCATCGGTTCGGTGTTGCCCCTTCTGCCGGGCCCGTTGCTGATCTTTGCTGCGGGCATCATACATACCCTGCTGCGTCCGGAGTCAGGCATGAGCGCCTGGGGCTTCGTGATTTTATCGCTCGGCCTGGTGCTGTCCTACGTGATCGATTTCGTCAGCGGTGCGGTGGGTGCACGCTGGTTTGGCGCGAGTCGCTGGGGCATCGCCGGTGTGTTTGTCGGCGGCATCGCTGGCATGTTCTTCATGCCCTTTGGTCTGGTGCTCGGCCCCTTGATCGGTGGCGTGGCCTTCGAATTGGTCTTCGCCAAGAAGCAGTTTCAACCCGCCGCAAAATCTGCATGGGGATCGCTGCTCGGAACCGGCGTCGGCCTGGTGCTGCGCTTGATTGTCGCGCTCGGCATGGTGGCGACTTTCTTTCTTGATGCGCTGGTGTGGTAGGGCGTCACGCCTTCCCCTGCAGCAGCATGCGCGCGCCAAACACCACGAGGATCACACCGAAGATACGCGTGAGGGTTTCGTTGCTCATCGTCTTCAACCAGCCTGCGCCAAAGTAGGCGAAGATGGAGGCGGAGATCGCGGTGAAGAGGGCGACTTTCCATTCCACATAGCCCGAGCGCGCATTCTGCGTGGTGGCCATCAGCGCGGTGGGAATGATGATGGCGAGTGAAGTGGCGACCGCCGTTTTCTGCGGCAGCTTGAGGAAGAACACGAACGCTGGCACCATCACGACACCACCGCCGACACCACACAAAGCAGCGATGACACCGCTGACGACGCCGATGGCGAGACAAGTAAGAATGGTGGAAGTGGGCATGATGAATTAATGCGATTGTCTGGCGAGCAGCCCCACGAGCAAACGCTCAAGCACAAGCTTGGGATCGAGCGATGAAGTGACGAGCTTGGAGTTGGCGACGAGGCAGGCTTTGAATCCGGCGTGCAGTTCTTCGAGCGAGAAGTTGCCGGTTTCAGGGATGGCGAGAAACATCGGATAGGCATTGAATCCCGTGCCGTCTTTCTTGCGCGGCAGATGCGAAGTGGCTGTTGAAGGCAGGCTTTCGAGCGAGGAGCAGAAGCCGGCGTAGTTGAACTTGTTGAGCTTGTGGCGCGAGCCGAGGTCTTTGATGAGCAGCAGACTGCGCACCCGTGGCACGATGGCGGCGAGCAGCAGGCCGATGGCATTCTGCCCCTGATACATGAGCGTGCCGAGCAGCTCGAGCGCACGTGGCAGATCGCGTTTGCCGATGGCGTTGCCGAGATCCCACAGCACACCGGCGCGGCTCATGGAAACCATGTTCTGCACCGTCTTCAATCCGGCACGACGACGCTCGCCGAGATAGAGGTCGATCTTTTCGAGTTCGTTTTCCATCTGCCGCGTGTCATCTCCGGCCATCTGCACGAGCAGTTCCAGCGCTCCACTTTCAAAAGTAATGCCGAGGTCCTTCGCCTTGCGTGAGGCCATGGCGAGGACGGGGCCTTCCCAGCCTGCACGCGAGGTGTCGGGCTTGTCGAAGATTTCGAAGTTGGCGATCTTCGAAATGCGCTTGTAGCTGCCGCGGCGTTTGTCGATGGCGGTGGCGCTGATGACAAAACTCACATCGCTCCCGAGGCCGCCTTCGATCACATTGAGGATGCGCTCGAATCCATTCACCGCGTCCTGCCCTTTGCCCGGACCGGTGTCTCCCAGGAAGTTGGCGTTCTTGAGCCACACCACTTTCGTGCCGCCGAAGAAAGGCAGCGTCTGCAAGGCCATGCAAACATTCGAGCAGATGCTTCCGGCGTGTTCGGCATTGTCGGCGGTGCCGTCGATGATGTCGTTGCTGAAGTCTCCAGCGTCGGGTGGCGTGAGACTCCGCACGAGCAAAAGCGCGGCTTCCTTCACGCGCGCTTCATCACTGCCGATGAAGACATTCACCTGGCTGGCAGCGGGTTTTTTGGGCGGCGGCATGCTGCACCGATGGAGCAGGATGCGCACGGCTTCAAGCGTCGCGGCGTGTGCGATCTTGACATGCGCGCGGCGATTTGGTGAAATCAGGCAAATCAACCATCATCCTATGAAAACATCATTGATCGGGTCCAAGGTTTCCACGGCGGTCATGCTTCTGACAACTGCCTTGTTCATGTCCGGCGCGGGCTTTTCGGCCAAAGCGGAGGACGTGAACGCCGTCTATCAGCAAGGACGCGCCGCCTATTATAAAGGCGACATGCAAACCGCGTTTCAACTTCTCTCCCGTGTGGCGGCCGCGAATCCGAAACACGCCGAGACCGCCAACATGCTGGCCTACATCCGCGCGCATCACCAGCCAGCCGACAACTCGCTCAAGACTCAGTATGCTTCCGTCACTTTGCCGAAAGTGGAGATGGCGGACGTCACGCTCGCCGAAGCCATCGAGGCTCTCCGCGCGCTCTCCAAAAATGCCAGCGGCGGCAAAGTGGTGCCCAACGTGATTGTGAAGGGCGAAGAGCTGGGACAGAAGAAGCTGAGCCTCTCGCTCAGCAATGTTCCCTTGAACGAAGCGCTGAACTACGTCACGCAACTCGTCGGTGCTAAAGCGACCTACGACAAGCATGCCGTCATTCTTTCCAGCCAGGCGGATACTGTGACGACGACTACTGACACCAAGTAATGTGATCCAAGTTACTGGAAATCAATGAGTTGAGTACGGTTGTGGGCTCAACGGCGGACATTCCGTACTGGGAGCGCCGACATTTTGTCGGCTCTGGGCGAGTGTCCTTGCTGCATCAAAAGGAAATGAGGCTCCACTGAAAATGCGGCACACGCTCACCTAGCGGAGCGCACTCCAGAGCCGACAAAATATCGACGCTCCCAGCGATGACCTCTAGCAGCCCGTTCTCGGAGTCTGAACCCCGTGCCTGTCTTAGTCGTTGAAGAAATGCCGTCCGGTCTGGCCGGCTTCGGTCTTGTTGTCCACTTCCCAGTACACATCTTCAAAGATGGACTCGGGTTCTGGATACGGACTGGTCTTGGCGAATTCAGCGGAGTCTTCCGCTTCCTTCTGCGCTTCCTTGTAAGATTGCGCTTCCACACTTGGATCGGATCGTGCTCGTTTTGGAAGTTCTCGACTTCTTCCTTGGTGCGGTATTTGAACTTGTTGGCATCGGCGACCGAATGGCCTTCCCAGCGATAGGTGGCGATTTCGATGATGCTCGGCTTCGACTGGGTGTGCGCTCGCTCGATGGCCTTGTGAACTCCGGCGCGGACTTCATAAATGTCGGCTCCGTTGAACTGCTCCCAGGCCATGCCGTAACCTTCGGCACGCTTGGCGAGGAAGTCGGTGTAGGCAGACGAGCGCTGCTGGCTGGTGCCCATCGAGTAGCCATTATTCTCGATCACATAGATGACGGGCAGATCCCACAGCTCCGCCAGATTGAGGGATTCGTGGAAGGCACCTTGATTCACCGCGCCGTCTCCGAGGAAGCACAACGCGGCACCCTTGAGGCCGCGATATTTCAGACCGTAGGCGAGGCCGAGGCCGAGTGGCGTCTGACCCGCGACAATGCCGTGACCGCCCCAGTAGTTCTTGTCAGGCGCGAAGTAGTGCATTGAGCCGCCTTTGCCGCGTGAGCAGCCGGTGGCTTTGCCGAAGAGTTCGGCCATGCACTCGTTCATGGTCATGCCCACAGCCAAGGCGTGCGCGTGATCGCGATAGGCAGTGATGACGTGATCGTTTTCGCCCATCACAGAAATCGTGCCCACGGCCACCGATTCCTGGCCAATGTAAAGATGAAGGAAGCCGCCCATGCGACCGGCCTGATAGTGCTGCAGCGAGACCTGCTCGAAGCGGCGGATGCGGACCATCTGGCGATAAAGCCCCACCTTGTCGGCGGCGGTGAGCTTCTGGTTGATAGGGTCGGCAGCGTGTTTTGTGGGGGCGTTTGCGGAGGCCATTGGTGGGGGCGATACTAGCGGGAAGCATGCCGGAAGCAAGCATGGTCTTTGAACTGCGGCAGGGGAGAATCAGGCTCCTATGCGTGGGATGGGAGAGGTGAAAGTTGGTGGTTCAAAAGGCAATCCTTTGATGTCGTTGTGCGAAACGGATTTCCGGAAAGTGAGCGTGAAGACGCTCGGCGGCGGCTTGAGGACAAGCCGCCTTACATTCACGCTAGGCACCTGCATGCCCAGCGCTGGTAGGGCTGGTTGTCCTCAACCAGCCGTCGTCGGAGCCCATCATCCTCAAGTTCGAGCCTGCCTGCCAAACGGAAGTGAGTTTCGCGAACCGCTAAGTAGTGCAGGACGAC
>NCCR01000053.1:0-25579 GCA_002279765.1 Verrucomicrobia bacterium 12-59-8
GGGGTGGTCTGCCAGATCGTCCGGCTTGCGGGTGGTTTTTCCATACCACAGGCTGGCAGCCTGTTTCACGTTTGGATGCTGCGGGCGTGGGGTGGTCTGCCAGATCGTCTGGCTTTGGCGGGTGGTTGAACACTCAGTTCACATCGCGCCAGAGCCAGCGGAGGGCGGCGGGGAGATTGGGGGCCATGCCTTTGCTGCCGTGGAAGCAGGGGGTCCAGTCGATGCGGTAGTCGTAGCCCATGTACTTGAGGGCGGCGGCCATCTGCTTGTTGGCGAGGGGCCAGTTGCCGAATTTGTTGTCGATGTCGTTTTCGCCGTCGAGGAGGTAGATGCGGATGGGTTTGCGCTCGGTGAGGCGGATGAGGGAGGGATAGACGTGGCCGCCTTTGAGATCGACGAAGGAGCCGACCCAGGAGAGGACTTTGCGGAATTTGTCGGGGCGCTCCCACGCGACGGTGAAGGCGCAGATGCCGCCGGAGGAGCCGCCGGCGATGGCGCTGGCTTCGGGCTGCGGACGAAACTTGGTCTGATAACGCTTTTCGACTTCGGGGAGGATTTCGTTGATGAGGAAGCGCGAGTAGGCATCGCCAACGGAGTCGTACTCAAAGCCGCGATTGGCGGCCTTGGAGCCGGGCTTTTGTTTGGTCATGCGGCCTGGATCAATGAAGACGCCGACGGTGCGGGGCATGTCCTTTTGGTGGATGAGATTGTCGAAGACGACGGAGGCGCGCATGGAGCCGTTGGGATCAACATGGCGGGAGCCGTCCTGCCAGACCATGAGGCAGGTTTCCTCTCCGGGGTGGAAGCCGGCGGGGAGATAGACGGTGACGGTGCGCTGGGTGTCTGGGAAGACTTGGCTGGTGTTCCACTCGAATTTTTCGAGCGTGCCGTGCGGCACGTTTTTCTGCGGCAGGCTGTCGGGGGTGTAGTCGAAGTGCTCGACGTGTACGGTGCCGGCGAGGCGGGGCATGCCCTCGGACTCCACTCGGTAGCCGGTTTCGGTGCAGTTGGGCAGGTCGGTGACGAGGACTTGGAGGCCGTCATCGCCGAGGGGGGTCATCTCGCCAATCAAGGTGCCGTCCTGCTGCACGACACGAGCGGGTTTGGGGTCGATGATGGCCCAGGCGACGGTGGTGGCCTCGATCTTGGCCCCTGCCCTGCTCTGCGTGAGGTTCTGCCGGCCAAAGAGGCGCACGACCTGGTCATGGAGCTGCTGCTGTGCCTCGGGTGAGGCTGATTTTTTCAATGCGGCAGCGATCTGCCGAGGGGTGATGGGCGGTGACGCGGCGGGTTGATTTTGTGCCGAAGTGAAAGTGGTGGCGATGAGGAAGAACGAGAGGAGGACAACACGCATGAGTGGGGGCACTAACGGCTCTGGCGGCGGAAGAATATCGCTGATTTCCCGCGATATGGTTGATGTGGCGTTTGGCGAAAGGAAATGGCGGAAAGGGAGCGTGGGGACGCTCGGCGGCGGCTTGAGGACAAGCCGCCCTACCGCGTGGTGGGTGGGATTGGTTTCCTGCTTTCCTGCTTTCCTTATTTCTATTTCAGGGGCGGCTGCGCCATGAGCCGGATTTTTGAATGAGGAAGGCAGGAAGGCAGGAACCGGAATGGCGGAGAGGGAGCGTGGGGACGCTCGGCGGCGGTTGGAGGACCAACCGCCCTACCTTGCGCTGGGTGCTTGTGTGCGCGGTGCGAGCTCGGGACGGCTCTGATTAGAGCGCGGCGGTGAAATGGGTCTTGCCAGCGGGCACGCCGGCGGTGCGCAGGCGTGCTTCGATGCCTTCCATCATGGCGCGGACGTGGGGCCATCTGGTGCGGTCGCGCATGAGTTCCATGCTCTTTTCAAATGAGCCCCACTGAATGACCTGGATGTCCACATGGCGCACGCCCCACTTGTCCATCATGGAACGGCTGGGTTTGTAGAGGTCGATGGTGCCGGTGCCGACGAGGGCGCTGCCGTAGTCATCGACCACGTAGGTGATGTCGGGCTGGCCGGCGATGCGGAAGCTGGTGCCAACGGGAAAGCGCGACCAGTCTGCGGCAGCGCTGCGCACGGTGCCAAACTTCAGATTGGTGCCGAGGGCGCTCTTGACGCCGTAAATGATGTGATCGCTTTCATTGTGCGTGTAGGCGGTGGTGCGTACGCGCATCTGAGAATTGCGATTTAAATTCGAGGCGAGCGCCAGCGGCGGTTTGGCGCCTTCGAAGACAAAGGTGTAGCCTTTGATCGCGCTGGGGCGGAAGGGGACGTTGTTCGCCAAAGCCTTGCGCACCTCGTATTTGACGCCGGTTTGCAAGGGAGCGGAGCTTTTATTCCGCATGCTTTTCCAGGTGGAGCCCAGCGGTTGATTGGGCAAAGCACAGGCTGAAAGAGTGGCCATCAAGGCACCACAGAGGCCAGAGGTGATCAAACGTGAGTTGTACATGGCTGGATATTTTTGGAATTACGAACAGATATACCGTAATTTTCATATATCCGCAATATAATAAGGATGGTTTCCATATTGTTGAAGTTTAACATAGATTAATTACCATAGGTTCTGGAGAGTGGTTGGGGGGATTGGCGGAGAGGGGGCGTGGGAACGCGCGGCGGCGGTTGGAGGACAGCCCGCCCTACCGCGTGCTGGGTGCTTGCAGGTGCGGTGGGGCTGGATTGGTTTCTGCTGGGAGTCTATCTCAACCCAGATGAGATGCAAAAGGAGGTCGAGCAGTGCGGCTTCCTGACGGTGCAGAACTACGCAGTGGAAACGTCGCCTGAAGAAATTCTGCCGTTTTTCGCACATTCCGAACTGCTACAGCGCGCTGGTTTGACTGAAGAAGCGGGACGACTGCGCTTCACCGACGGAAAGCTGAGTTTCCATGCTGTGAGAATGAATGCCTACTTTGCATCCGTAGCGGCAGATTTCCTGCGCAGGAAGCTGTTGGAAAAACGGGTTTCGTTTTCCTTTGAAACGGTGATGTCCTCTCCAGACAAGGTGGCGCTGCTGCAGCAGGCACAGAAGCTCGGCGACAGGACCTATCTATACTACATTGCCACCGATGACCCGTCGATCAATGTGGCGCGCGTCAAGGCACGCGTAAGTTTGGGCGGGCATGACGTGCCGGAAACGAAGATCACGCAGCGCTATCAGCGTTCGCTGGACCTGCTCATGAAGGCGGTCAAGTTCACCAACCGATCCTACCTCTTCGACAATTCACATCATGGAGGGGAGCGGCTAATTGTGGCGGAGATCACGGATGGGAGCGACCTCGAACTGAAATGTGATCCCATGCCATTATGGTTTCAAAAGGCGGTCTGGAGCAAGATTCAGCCTGCGGCTTGAACATGCTCAGCCGCTTGTGTACCTTTCACGACTCCTTGCACAGACGCGGGAAAGAGCGTCCGTTCAGCGGCACCATGACTCTCAAAACACCGTCCCGTTGAGCCATTCGTCAGTCCGCAGGCGAAATCGTCGCTGATTCCCCGCCTTTCTTCTTGCGTCTGTTCCATCCTGCGGCACTATCGCGACCCCTCGTTCGTTTTCGAAGGAGGGAAACAACCTTCGGGGCGTAGCTCAGCCTGGTAGAGCGCTTGCTTTGGGAGCAAGAAGTCGTCAGTTCGAATCTGGCCGCCCCGACCCGCATGTCCGCACTCTACGCCACAGCCCTGAACACCTTCAAGGAAATGGGCTGGCTCTACCGCGAAGTCCCCGAGCATTCCGTCATCGAGGCCGACTTTGAAGCGCACCACACCAAAATCCCGCTGCATGTACAGGTTTTTGGGGAGACTCATATCATCACCGTCGTCTCCAACTCCACGCTGCAGGTGCCGTCCTCCCACCGCCTGCCGGTGTGCGAGCTGCTCATGCGCACAAACAAAGATCTGAACCTCGGCAATTTCGAACTCGAATGGGAGAGCGGCCAGGTGATGTTTCGCGTGACGAATGTGTTCCCGCCGAACCGCCATGATGCGCGCATCATCGCCAGCCTCGTGCATTCCTCCGTGGCGGAGATGGACCGCCTCACACCGTTTCTCGGCGAGATCATCCGCACGCCCAAAGGCGAACTGCTGCTGCTCAAGGTGGCAGACCTGATGAAACGCGAAGATTTGCTCCCGCCCGTGCCCGATGCTGAGTGATTGGACGTGACACGGGCAGCCCGCCTGTGCTTTTGTGGCCGCGCACAGGCTCTCATCATGTCCGCCCGCTACACACTTCAGCAGCACCCGGCTTTCAGCGACCCGCTGTCCAAGGAGGATCTATACACGCTCGTGGCCCGTGGCTCCCTCGCCCGTGGCGAGATGTGCATGGATGAGGACACCGGCCACATGCACACCGTGGGGGAGCTGGTCAGCGGCATGCGCCGCCCCAGCGCCAGCAGCGGTCAGGCACGGATCGCACGCCCTCTGTATCGCGAGATCAGCCCCGATACGGAGCTTCCCGAAGAAGCAGAATTAGCGGCCGAAGAAGAGGATGATGAAGATGCGGAAGAAATCGAAGAAACGGAGGAGGCAGACGATAATCGCAATTATTCTCCCAGCGGCGAGACCATCCTGCACCACGCGCACCCTTCCTGGCTGGGATACACCAAGGCGCTGATCCTCTGCCTCCTGCTCAGCATTGCCGGCGGCCTCCTGTGTGTGATCCAGCTCGAATACGCCGTCATCGCCCTGCTCTGCGCCTCTTCCACGCTCATCGCCGTTGGCATCTCGCGTTACTCGCATGACTACATCGTCACGCACGAACGCGTGGAATTGATCTGGGGCCTCATCGGTCGCAGCTCCAAGGAGGCGCGCATCTGCGACATCCGCAGCATCGACGTGTACGAATCCGGCATCAAAGGCCTGCTAGGGCTCGGCACCATCGACTTCTCCACCGCCGCCAATGCCGGCATCGAAGTGCAGTTCAAGGACTTGCGCCGCGCCCACGAAGTGAAGGATCTCGTGCGCAAACTCCAGCGCGGCGTGGATCCGACGGATGACTGAAAATGACGAATGACGAACTCGGAATGACTAATGGAGAGAAACCCGTCATGATGCCGGGAGTCTGGCGTTTCGTCATGGTTTCGTCATTCATCCTTCTGGTTTCGTCATTCGCCACAGGAGCACCTCTCTCCCGCGCCATCGACATCCGCATGCTGCCGTATGAGCGCAGTCTGGAAAAGCTGCCAGTAGATCTCACCGCCACGGTCGGTTTCGTCGAAAACGGTGGCACCGTCTTTGTCCAAGACGACACCGCAGGCACGCACCTGCACTTCAGACCCGCGCGCAATGACCTGCGGGTGGGCGATCACGTGCGCATCCAGGGCACCACGACTGCCGGACTTTATTTTCCAGGAGTGGATGTCGCCCAATTGCAAATCCTCGGTCATGCGGCTCCGCCCATGGCCGCTCCCGCCAGCTATGACGATCTCGCCACGGGCCGCTTCCATTACCAGCGCGTCATCGTCGAAGGTCTTGGCCGCACCTTGACGCCACTCGATGAAAACCGCTCGCTGCTGCGCCTAGCCATCGGCAGCCGGGTGCTTGAAGTGCGCGTTGATGCGCCGCTTGAGACCGCCCCTGCGCTCATCGACGCCCGCCTCCGCATCACGGCACTCGCAGCCGGTGGCATCAATGACCGCCGCCAGCTCGTCTTCCCCTACATTCGCGTCACAGAATGGAATGATGTGGAGATCACCAAAGCTGCACCAGCACTTGCAGCGCTGCCCATCACCTCCGTTGTCACGTTGCTTCAATTCGGTGCTGCGGACGAGCCCCATCATCGTGCCCGCATCCGTGGCACTGTGCTTGCGGCATTCCCCGATGGCCGTGTTTTTTTGCGCGATGCCACCCCACCGCCACCTCCCCGTGAAACTCCAAAGGATGCTCTACCAAAGCCACCGCAGTCACCCTCCATCGCGATTCGCCTCAGTTCGCCAGTCAATCTCATCCCCGGTCAGCGCGCCGAAATCATCGGCTTTCCCATCATGGCCGGATTCAGCGCCTCGCTGGCCGATGCGCTCGTGCTTGCCACGGAGCCGGATGAATCACCTGCCGCTGCGGTTGTTTCGCTCAAAGATTTCCAAGACGGCTCGCATGACGCCGATCTCGTCCACCTCACCACGCCAGCGGTTCTCAATGATTTCTTTCGCAGTGCAGACGGCTTTGAACTCCGCCTCACCTCCAGTGGCATGCCGATGCGTGCCTTCCTGCTGCAATCAGACGCACCTGCGCTCGAAATGGGTGCAACCGTGGATCTTACCGGCATCTGTCTGGTCGAGTCTTCGACGGACAAAGGCTTTCGCTCGCAGGCCGAGCGCGCCTCACTCCTGCTGCGCTCAGCGAATGATATTCGGGTGATCCATTCAGCACCGTTTTGGACCGCAGGCCGTCTCGTCATCGCCAGTTGCATCCTTGCTGGCCTTGTGTTGCTCGCCTTCATCTGGATCGCCGCACAACGGCGGCAGATCGGTTTCCTGAGCAGCCGCATCGTACAGCAGGCCACGCTGGATGAGCGCCAGCGTATCGCGCGTGAGTTTCATGACACCCTGGAGCAGGAACTCACCGGCCTCTCACTGCGGCTGGATGCCGCCACAACGCGACCGCTCGAAGACAAAGCCCGCACACTCATCGAAACCTCCCGCAGTCTCGTCTCCCGCATTCAAAGCGAAGCACGCAATCTCGTGGCCGATCTGCGTGACACCGAGCAGCCGCCGGAGCTCATCAGCGCGCTGCGCGAAATCCTCACCCGCATGCCGCCGAATGCACCAGCATTGAAGCTCGACCTGCATCCCATTCCGCCCATCCCCAGCCCCGTGTCCCATCACCTGCGCATGATCGCTCAGGAAGCCATCACCAATGCCCTCAAGCACGCGCAAGCCACGGCCATAACCCTGCATCTTTCCGCCACCGCTGACGCGATCACACTTCGCCTCACTGACAACGGTCAGGGCCTCAGCTCCAGCGCCGCGACCACCGGCCAGCCCGGCCACTTCGGCTGCATGGGCATCCGCGAGCGCTGCCGCAAAATCAACGCCAACGTCGATTGGCAAAGCCAGCCGAAGCAAGGCACCGTGGTCACCGTTCTCCTCCCGCTTGACCGCATTCCCGCCTGACCCTTTTCGCCGTGTCCACCTCCCCCATCTCACTCTTGCTCGTCGACGACCACTTCGTCGTCCGCAGCGGCCTCGTGGCCTCGCTGGAGCTTGAAGACGACTTCAAAGTCGTGGGTGAAACTGATCGTGGCGAAGACGCCTCCGCACTCTTCGCGAAGAAGCAGCCCGATATCGTCCTCATGGATCTGCAACTGCCCGGCATCAGCGGCATCGAGGCCACTGCGGCGCTGCTGCGTGATCATGCCAATGCCCGAGTCCTCATCTTCTCCACCTTTGCCCGCGATGATGAAATCCAGTTGGCGCTCAAGGCCGGCGCGCTCGGTTTTTTGCAGAAATCCTCCTCGCGGGACGATCTCCTCGCCGCTATCCGCACTGTGGCCAAAGGCGAACGCAGTTTGCCGACCGACATCGCCCAACGGCTCAAAGACCGCCTCGCGGAACCTGAGATCACCCCGCGTGAGCGCGAGATCCTTACGCTCGTGACCCGAGGCAACGCCAACAAAGAAATCGCCGCCGCACTCGGCATCGGCGAAGACACCGTGAAGCAGCACGTCAGTCGCATCCTCATGAAGCTCAAAGTCAATGACCGCGCCCAGGCCACCGCAGAAGCGATTCGCCGCGGATTGGTGCGGGTGTGAAACGGATTAAGCAGTTCGCACTCGCACGCACATCACACGCCTGCTCAAAACGCCCAGCGATAGGGGGCGTTATGAATCAGCTTGGTCTTCGGATACGCGGAGATGCGCACCTGGTTCTGGGAGTTGCCACTGAGCAGCCACACGTTGGTGGCATCCTGCGCATGCAGGAAACCGATGTGGCCGCTGCTGGCCTGATCCACCGTGAGTGGCTGTAGAATGCAGATGGCTCCATACGTCGCGGCCACGGGGCGTCCCCAACCCCACCAGTCCGAAACTTTGGCGCTTCCTTGCGGCTGGTAGCCGGAGCGCAGAACACACCAGTTTACAAAAGCAGCGCACCAGGCGGTTTCATCATGCAGCAGGCCGCCACCGATGCCGCAGCTCTTCAAATACTCCAGGATGCGCGGGTTGTCACCGTTGGACCACTCCTGCACACCGACCTCCATGATGGCGATCTGCATCCACGGCGGCGGCGCGGCGAAACTCGTCGGCGCACTCGCCGTGGTTTCAGGCGGCACCCCCGTCACCACACCATTCACGCTTACGATCTGCCCCGGAAACAACACCTTCCAGTTGCCCGTGCCCCATTCGACCAGCCCGGGATTCAGCTTCTGAAACTGGGCGAGTGTCATGCCAAAAGACTTGGCGATCTTCGAGGGATTATCTCCGGGCTGAACAGTGTATTGGGCCATGGGCTGACCATTGCCGTATCAGGATGGACACTTCAACAATCAAAAATTCTTAACCATCAAGCCGCGAGTCCGTAATGCGGACCGATCACCTTGCCACGCAGCCGGTCCGCCTTGGCACCCGCCTGGTCGTGTTCGATCACCCCATCCCGCAGGCGAATGATGCGCGTGCAGCGCTGCACCATGCGCTCGTCATGAGTGACGAAGACGAGGGTCTTGCCCTGCTGATTGAGGTCGTCGAAGAGATCGAGGATTTCCTTGCCGGACTTGGAGTCCAGATTGCCCGTGGCTTCATCCGCCAGAATGACGAGAGGACTGTTCGACAGCGCCCGGGCGATGGCGACGCGCTGCTGCTGGCCGCCGGAGAGTTCGTTGGGCTTGTGATTCAAGCGATGCTCCAGACCAACCTGGGTAGCGAGACGAGTGCCGGTCTCGATCATGTCGGAGTCTTTCGCCCCGCCATAGTACATCGGCACGGCGATGTTTTCGATAACGCTGAGCTGTTGGATGAGATTGTAGCTTTGGAAGATGAAGCCGAGATTTTTATTCCGTGCGGCGGAAAGCTCATCATCCTCCAGGTGCGCCACGTTGAGACCGCCGAGATAGTAATCCCCGGACGTGGGCTGATCGAGACAGCCGAGTACATTCAGCAGCGTGGACTTGCCACAGCCGGAGGGGCCCATGATGCAGACGTATTCACCTGGATAGATGGAGAGCGAGACCCCCTGCAGCACATGCTGGGTGTTTTCCCCCATCTGGTAGCTCTTGCAGATGTCCACCAGCTTGATGATTGGCGCAGTGTCCGGCATCACGGTTTGGCCAGCGCCACGGCTTTTTCCTTGGGCTTGGACGGTTTGGATTTAGGCACCCCTCCCTCAGGTTCGGATTTGCTCGATCCACCCATGTCGGCCTCGGCTTTCTTCGGGAGGGCAAGAGCCACAGCTTCGCCGCCCTGCAGACCATCACGCACTTCAATGAATTCATCATTGAAGAGCCCGGTGCTGATCTCCCGTCGTTCCAGAGCGCCGTTGTTGCTGATATAGCAGAAATGATGATCCTGCTCGACCTCGATGGACTGCACCGGCACGTAGAGCACATCCGCCAACTGATCCACGATGATCTCGACCTTAGCGTTCATGCCCGGCTTCATCCATGGGTGGTAGCCATTGATGTGGATGGTGCAGGGATACACCTTCAAATTAGGCGTGTAACGGCTGCTGCTGGAGTCCGGCAGCACGGCAAGCTCCGCAACGCGACCATCCAACTCCTTACCCGGTTCGGCATCGACACGCACCTTCACCGGCTGCCCAATTCGGACCTTCTTGATCTGTGATTCATGCACGTTCACCCGCACCCCCATCTGGCTCATGTCCGGGATGGTGAGCATAGTCTGTCGCAGACGCACTGTGGCCCCTTCCTCAATGCTGTTGTTGTAGTTGTAGGATGAGCTGGCGTTCAAATCACCGTAGGCCACTAGGCCAGGCTGCGGGGCTTTGATCACGCAGGCCTTGAGCTGCAATTCCAAGTTTTCACGCTGAGCCAGCTCCATTTCGTAGCGTCGTTTCGCCGTGCTGAATCGGGTCTCCGCCTGGGCCATGCGGGAACGGTTGGCGCGGATGGTGCGCTGCAGCTTGTTCAGCGCCTCACGATAAGCGGCAAGGTTGGTGGCGCACTGCTTGCTGAACTCATATTTTTTAAACAAGGCCAGCGCCGTCTCCGAGGTCTTCACCGAGAGCTGCACCTTGTCGAAACTCACCAAGTCATTTTCCATCTGGGCGGCGGTGACGAATTTTTTCTCTGCCAGACGCTTGGAGGATTCCACCTTCTGTTTGGCCAGGGCGAGTTCCGAACGGTGCAGCAGCAAATCATCCTCCAACTGCCGCAGCTTTTGCTGCGCCTCTCCATCGCTCTGAGCCTTCTGCTCAAGAAAAGGCGAGAAGTCGATCATTTCGCTCACCGGAGGTGTCACCACCGATTTTTTGACGGCACCCACCTTGGAAGATACGCCACGTTGGGCAAGGGCCGCCTCGGAGTTGACCGGGGTGCTAGCCTGCGTTTCAAGCACGGCCGCATACTTTTCAAAGGCTTCCACGTCCGACGGCAGCTTCGCCGCCGTCAGGATGGCACCTGTGACCTCACGCCCCAGATATTTTTCGAAATCCATCAGGGCAAAAATCGCGGTCTGCTTGGTGTCGCGCACCAGGGTCTGATTTTCACTTTTCTGGATCTCCCGGTTCTCATCGGCATCGATGTAGTTTGAGACCGTGGTCTGGAAATCGATCTCGTGCGTCTCGATCTTGGTTTTGAGATCCGTGCTGTCGAGTTCGATCAGCACCTTGCCGTCTTTGACGTCCTCTTCCGTGATCAAGTAGCCTTCAGGAATGAGGCTGAGAATTTTAGTGGGGATTTCGATTTCGCTCTTCACCTCGTTGTTTTGCAGAGCACGGATTTCCCCACCTTGCAGCACGCTGATCTCCAGCGGGCCGCGCTGCACCATGCGCGTAGGTACCTTTTCAGCCGCAGCCCCACCGCCGGACAGACTCCACCAGCCGACTGCAGCGAGAACGCTAACGCCTGCGATGATGATTCCTTTGTTGGATTTTCCCTTCTTCATTCTCCTTTTGGCTTCTCCTTGTTCAATACGTCCACCCAGCCGCCGTCTTTCTCAATGAACAGCACGCCCATGTCCCGCCACAGCCGCAGCCGCACCAAAGTGTGGTTGATCGTGGTGGAAACCATCAAGTTTCGCGTGGTGTTCATGTCACGCTGGGCATCGACAAGGTTGATCGCGGTGCCGAGGCCTTCGGCGGCAAAGGCTTCTTCAACCTCCAGACGCTGCGTGCTGATCTCCATACCCACCTTGGCCAGATCGTACTGTTTGCGCGCCAGTTGCAGGTCACGCCAGCCGGTGCGCACATCGCTGCGGATGTTCTCCTCCGCCAGATCAAGCGCACGTCTGGCCTGCTGCTCCGTGATGATGGCGGCACGCAGCACGTTACGTTCGGGCTTTTGGTTGAGGTTCAGATCCGTGTTCAGCCCCATGCTGTAGCTGCGGTTGCGTGGCACTAGCCTGAAATCCGTGTGGTCGGGGTTGTCCAGCATGTTGTAGTTGACCAGCGCGTTCACGGTTGGCAGCGCCTGCTGTTTCGCTATCAGCACTTTCCGGCTCGAATCCTCCACCTGGTCACGCAGATTCCACAGGTCCAGCCGGCTGTTCATGGCCACCGTGATGGCCTCTTCCAGCGTGCCCGATGAAGCGATGATCTGCAGGTCGTTCTTGTCTTTGTAGTCGAGCACAATGCGCTCGGTCACCGGCAGCCCCAGATTGACCTTCAGATCATCCATGGCCTGCTCATAGTCACGGATCGCGCCGATCCAGGAGCGCTCAAACACAATGCGTGACTGCACCAGCCGGAAGACGGAAGATTTGGTGCTGTTCGCCGCATTTTCCTTCTGCATGGCGGTCTCGCGCGCCACCACGAAATCAAAGGCCTTGAAGGCGAGGTAGGCATTGCGCGCGGTCTCGCGTGACTGGATGACACCAAAGTACTGGGTGGCAATGTCCACGGCGAATGATTTGCGATACTGGGCAAAGTTGCGGAGGGCGTAGAGCACGCTGCGCTCGCTTTGTGTCAGCACCTCCGAAGCGGAAAGATAGCCGGCGCCGCTGAGCAGCGGTTGCGTCAGGGAGAAGCCGAGCTGGGAGATGCCGCTGTCTTTCCCACCGGTGAAAAAGCGCACAAAATTGGTGGTCAGGTTCGTCGCGATCAGCGCCCCCGTGCGTGTCAGCGCGGAAAAGCCCAGATTGCCGGTGGTGGTCAGCGTCGAGGTGCGCACCAAATTGTTGATGCCGGTCACCGCATCCGTGCTGGCCTGGGTAGTGGAGCCTCCGCCGGACATGATCGGACCATACTGCTGCCGGACGAGCGTCAGGTTCAGCGCCGCCAGATACACCGTTTCTTTCTGCACCAAGTACGGCCGGTTGCGATGCACCGCAAAGTCCAGCGCCTCGGCCAGACTGACCACGCGTGCATTGTGCTCAATGTAGGAGCGGTCCCCCAGAAACTCCTCCTGCTTCATGCTCTTGCGGAGTTCCTCCATCTTCACCGGTGGTGGTGGCGTGATGTCCAGAAAGGCCTGCCCTGAGTTTGGCACCTTGCTCGCTTTTTTACGTAGGATGCCAAAGGTCTCCTTGTCCGCCCACTTCTTGTAAAACCCCGTGCTGCAGGCGCTCAATCCCATGGCCAGTAGCGTGAGAAACGCTACGGCAGGCAGGAAAGGGCGATGTTTTGGCATAGAAAGTCTGACCGGCATTGGGGGTGGTTGGGCCGGGGTTGGTTTTTTTGGGGGGGCATTGCAATACGCCTTTCTGAAGGGCGATCTATCGAATGGATGACAAAACGTCGTTGCCTCCACCCAAGCCACCGTTACTATTCATCCCTGCATGTCCGACCTCCCGAAAGTCGCTGAAACTGAAGAACTCCTCAAGGAGACCTCTGGATCGCCCCCGACCCGGAAGACGCTCATTGAAAAACTGGACAACTGGGATGACTGGGCCAGCTGGGATGAGTTCTACCGCACCTATTCGGGTTTCGTCTTCCATGTCGCCCGTAAGACCGGCCTGAGTGATGACGAAGCCAACGATGTCGTTCAGGAAACCTTCATCGGTGTGGCGAAGAACCTGCAGAAGAAAAAGTTCGACACCAGCCTCGGCTCCTTCAAATCCTTCCTTCTCAACCAGGCCCGCTGGCGCATCCTGGACCAGTTCCGCCGACGCAAGAAGCAGCAGAGCCGCGAAGCCAATCTCTACGCCGACGAAACCGACGAGCGCCGCACCGCGCCGATTGACCGCTGCGCAGACCCCAATGGTGTCGCCCTCGAAAAACTCTGGGAGAAGGAATGGCAGGACAAGGTGATGGACATCGCGCTGCGCCGGGTGCGTGCGCTGGTTTCACCACGTCAGTTCCAGATTTTCTCATGCTATGTGATCAAAGGCTGGAGCCCTGAACGCGTGAAGAAGGAACTGGGCGTCAACGCCGCTCAAGTGTACCTGGCCAAGCATCGTGTGGGCCGCATTTTGAAGCGCGAAGCAGCGAAACTGTCTGAGGCTGAGCAGTGAGCCGCTGAAAGCCGCAGCAGATGGCCTCCGTAGCCGTCTCATGCGTTGCACCATCGCCCTCCTTCTCGCCATCACATCCCTGCATGCAGCGGATCCCGTTTCGCTGTTCATCGAAGGCTATGTCGGACAGCGCAGCATCGCGCAGGGGGAGGAGATACCAATCCATGTCAGCACCACGGCAGCGAAGTATGAGATCGAAGTGGCGCGTCTCGGTGCGGTGCGGGAGGTCGTCTGGAAAAAATCTGACGTGCCCGGCGTTGCGCATCCCGTGCCAGAGGATGCCTCGGCAAATGGCTGCCGGTGGCCGGAAAGCATCCGCGTGCCCAGTAGTGCCCAATGGAAATCCGGCTACTATGAGGTGATCTTCCGTGCTGCTGATGCAGGCGGTAAATGGACGCAGCGTGGCAGACGCACCGCAGAAAGCAGCGCGTGGTTCATCGTGCGTCAGGCCAAACCGGGGACGACCTCAAAGATTCTGCTGCAGCTTTGCACGAACACCTACAACGCCTACAATAACTGGGGCGGCTTCTCCGTCTATGCCTACAGCAGCCTCTCGAACAACCAAGGCCATCGCGTCAGCTTCGAGCGGCCCGGCCCCTCACAGTTCAGCCGCTGGGAGTTGCCCATCGTGCAGTGGGCTGAGAAAAATGGCTATGCCCTCGAATTCGCCGCAAACGACGATCTCGAATTTCGTCCCGAATTGCTCACCAGCTACAGACTCGTCCTCAGTGTCGGACACGACGAATACTGGAGCACGCCGATGCGCGACAATCTCGAAGCCTGGATCAGCAAGGGCGGCAACGTGGCCTTCTTCAGCGGCAACACCTGCTGCTGGCAGATCCGCGCCGAGGACAACGGCCGCGCCTTCACGTGCTGCAAGCAGAACTACCACCTCGACCCCGTCTTCCAAACCCGCGACTTCAAAACTCTGAGCACCGCATGGAGTCATCATCTCCTCAATCGTCCAGAGAACGGACTCACCGGGGTCGGTTTCCTGTGGGGTGGTTATCGGAAGAGCCATGGGCAGTTCATGACCGATCCGGCGGAGTATGAAGTACACCGCCCCGATCACTGGATCTTTGCTGGCACCAGCCTGAAGCGCAGCGACAAGTTTGGCGGCAAGGACACCATCGTCGGCTACGAATGCGATGGCTGCGAACTGGAGTGGAAAAATGGGCTGCCCTTCCCCACCTTCAAAGACGGCACGCCGAAGACCTTTGAAGTGCTGGCTACCTGTCCGGTACGCTGGCACCCTGATGATGCGGAATGGTATGAGAGGTGGGAGATCGGCCGCACGGGCGCGGCCTGCATGGGACTTTATACTCGTGGCGGCACCGTCTTCACCGCCGCCACCACCGACTGGGCGCATGGCCTGCAGGGCGGAGACACCGCTGTAATGCGCATCACGCAGAATGTGCTGGAACGACTGTCAAAATAAGGTGGCGAAGATGGCGTTTAGAGAGCATCTTCCGCCCAGTATCACGCAAGATGCGTGAAGCCACGTAAGCGAGATGGAATACGTTCAAGCAGTCATGAATCCTCAAAAGCCACCGCACGCAGCAGAGCTTTCCCTTCACCAAACCCTGAAGCGCGTTGAAGATTATGTGCGCCAGGAACCCACGAAGGCGGTGGTGGTGGCGCTTGGCACGGGTCTTGTTCTCAACTTGCTTCCCACACGCCTGCTGGCCGGAGTGTCTGCCAGCATCGCCACCCGGCTGCTCCCACCGGTTCTCCTCGGACTCGGCGTGCTCAAAGCCTTCGAAATCTGCTGTGAAAAAGAGGCCTCCAGAGCGCCTTGATCCAGCTAGGTTCGCTGTTAGCAAGTCCTCAGCCTTAAGGCACATCGCCCCCTCCTTGGGAGATGTGCATACCAGGGCGACCGCCCATCCGGCTCAATGCTCCGCGCCTTGGTTCAAGGTCAGCGCCATGTAGGCGGCGTAAAGGGCCAGCAACAGCATGCCGCGCCAGCGGGGAATATGACCGCTGCGTCCAGGGATGATCAGCAGCGTGCTCACAGCCCCAAACAGCAGGCTCGGCTGGATCTCCGGCAGGTTCACCGGATATGGATGGATCATTGCCGCAACGGCAGCGACGAACAGCACATTGAAGATGTTGCTGCCAAGAATGTTGCCCAGGCCCACATCATGATGGCCGCGCATACGGGCGATGAGCGTGGTGGCCAGCTCCGGCGTGCTGGTGGCCAGGGCCACAACGACGGCTCCAACAATGAACGGGCTCCAGCCCAGCGCGACAGCCACACCTTTGCCGCCATGCACCACGAACTGCGCCGCACAGATCAGCATACCCAGGCCCAGCAGGCTGAAGCCCAGCATCTTGATCACAGGAATCTTTTCCACCGCTGCTGCACGTCCCGCCGCATGGGCACGGGCATGGCGGATCACCACCGTCATCCAGATGAGGAAGCAGGCCATCATGATCACAGCATCCCGCCGCGAGAACCAGCCATCCATCAACAGCACATAGACAAGGCCCGGGACCAACAAGGAGATGAACCAGTCCCGCCGCACACCACCGTCCTCCGCCTTCATGCCGGAGAGCGCCAGCACCAAGGCGAGCACCAGCGATACATTGACCACATTGCTGCCCAGCACATCTCCCAGAGATATTTGCGGCACGCCATTCAGCGCAGCATCAATCGCCACCATCAGTTCTGGTGACGACGTCCCAAACGCCGCCACGGTGACCCCAATGACAGCCGTGGGCCAGCGCGCCCAAGCGGCCAGCCCGATGCCACCTCTCACAAAGAATTCACCACCGAACCAGGCGAGCACGACACCGGCGATGAGATACAAAATGGCTTCATTCATAAATTGTCTGGGTTGTGCTTTACCCCTCGCCAAGAGCGAACGCTGCGGCAAGTGCGATCACCGCGTCTTTTTGCAATGGACGTTTTTAGCGCTGACCAATCACGCTGAAATCAAGATCGCCCTTGCCGGAGTCCACTCCTGCGCGCATCGCCGCCGCCGTGCATTCGAGTGCAGGCGTATTGAGCTTGGCCTCCGCAGCGAGTTCACGGGCGAAGTCGGCGTCCTTGAGCATGTTGCGCAGCGCGAAATGCGGCTCGAAGTCGCCCTGGATGATAGCGGGCAGCTTCATGCCGATAAGCGTGGAGTAGTTGGCGTTTGACTCCAGCGCCTCTTGCAGACGTTCGAGCGCAATGCCATTGGCCTTCGTGATGTCCGCCGCTTCGGCCACGGCCTCCATGATCACAGCGGAGACAAGGTTGGTTACGATCTTGAGCACCATCGCATCGCCGATGCCACCCAGCGGCAGAATCTTGGCAGCACTGGCGGCCAGCACGGGCTTGGCGCGTTCAAGCAGCAGATCACTGCCGCCAATATAGTAGCAGAGCTTGCCGTTTTGTGCTGCCATCTTGCTGCCGGTGAAGGGAGCATCAAGAAATGACGCACCGGTTTCTTCGACGAGCTGCGCGGCCTCCAGCGTGGCCTTTTTGCTTACGGTGGCGTGGTTCATGATGAGATGCCCGGCATTGAGCGCCGGCTTCATGTCCTCAATCGCCTCGATCAATGCTGCGCTGTCACGCACGAAAATTTGAATGATGCCTGCCGCCTCGGCCACCTCATGCGGTGAAGCGAGGAAGTTTGGCACAGGGCGCGCGCTGCGGCTCCACACAAAGACCTCATGCCCCGCCTTGCGCAGATTGTCCGCCACGCGACTACCGATGATGCCAAGCCCGAGAATTCCAACGTTTTGTTTCATGCCACGCCCTTAGCGCGCATTTCCCACTGTGCAACGGGTCGTCTGCCCCCAATGGGGCGTATAACCCATGGCGATTGCCGTGATCTAAATTAAGGTGCGCCATGCAGGCATTTCCATCGCTCTCATGGCACGCGGCAGAATCTGGAAAGATTGTGGAGGCGCTGGAGTCCGATGCCCAGGCCGGACTAAGCGGCAGCGAGGCCGCTGCACGTCTGACGCAGCACGGCCTGAACGAGCTTCCAGAGGACAAACACAAGCCGCTGTGGCGGGTGTTTGCCTCGCAGTTCGCGAGTCCCTTGATCTATATTCTGTTCGTCGCAGCGGCGATCTCATTTGCGATGGGACAAGCCAGTGACGCGGTGGTGATCCTGGTGGTCGTACTGATCAATGCGATCATCGGTGCCGTGCAAGAAGGCCGTGCAGAGCACTCCATGACGGCGCTGCGCGAACTTTCAACACTCAAGGTGCGCGTCGTCCGGGATGGAAAGGAATCGATCATCGAAGCGCGGGAACTGGTGCCAGGAGACATCCTTCTGCTCGGAGCTGGAGATCAGGTTGGGGCCGATGCGCGACTGCTCGAAGCAGCGGCCCTGGAAGCCACCGAAGCTGAGCTCACGGGGGAATCCCTGCCGGTTTTGAAAAACACCGAGGTGACGACTGAGAACGCGGGGCTGGGCGACCGCAGGAACATGATTTACTCCGGCACGCATCTCACCGCAGGCCGTGGTCGGGCGGTGGTGGTGGCCACAGGTCTGCAAACAGAGGTGGGAAAGATTGCCAGCCTCACCTCAACGTCGGAGGAACCCAAAACGCCGCTGGAAGTTCGACTCAAGCAGTTTGGGAACTGGCTGGTGATTGCCTCGATCGTGCTCTTTGTCTTGATTCTCGCTTTCGGCCTGCTGCGAGGCATTCCCTTTGTGACCATTTTCATGGTAGCCATCAGTCAGATGGTCTCGTTGGTGCCCGAGGGCCTGCCCGTGGCCATGACCATCGCACTGGCGGTGGGCATGCAGAGGATGGCGCGCCGCGGAGCCATCGTTCGGCGTCTCGCCGCCGTGGAGACGCTCGGATCCACCAGCATCATCTGCAGCGACAAGACCGGCACGCTCACGAAGAACGAGATGACCGTCACCACGCTGCTCCTTCCGGATGGTCGTCAGATCAAAGCCACGGGGGCTGGTTATTCGCCTGAAGGCAAACTGCTCGACACCACCAAGGATGATGCCGCGCTCAGGGCTTTGCTGGAAGCCATCACGCTTTGCAACGATGCGAATCTCGTGCCGCCCGAGGCGGAAGAAACGCGCTGGCGGCCGTTGGGTGATCCGACTGAGGCAGCATTGCTTACTGTCGCGCTCAAAGGCGGAGTGGAGCCCGAAAGTCTGCGCGATGAGTGGCCGCGCGGTGCGGAGATTCCCTTCGACTCAGCCGTGAAGATGATGGCCACTCTGCATGACCATGACGGCAAGTGCCGGGTGCTGTTCAAAGGGGCACCCGAGAAGCTGCTGGCTCTCTGCGATCCTGCGACGCTAGATCTCACACAGATTCAGCAAACGTCGGAGAAACTCGCCGAGCAGGCCCTGCGTGTGCTCGCCGTGGCCGAGGTGTATGACGTCCCACTTGATGAAGGAGCTGGTTTTGAACCCTGGCGCGGCCGACTGAGCTTTCTTGGTCTGGTGGGTCAGAAGGATCCACCGCGTGAGGAGGCGAAGGAGGCCGTGGCCGAGTGTCTGGCGGCGGGCATCCGGCCGGTGATGGTCACCGGAGATCACAAGGCCACCGGGCTTGCCATCGCGACCGAGCTGGGCATCGCGAAGCCCGAAGACATCGCCTTGGACAGTGCGGAACTCGAAGCGATGTCCGAGACTGAATTGCGCGCCAGTTTGGAACGCATCTCCGTTTTTGCACGAGTGCAACCGGCTCAGAAGTTGCGCATCGTCAAAGCCTTCCAGTCGCAGAAGCAGGTTGTCGCCATGACAGGAGACGGCGTCAATGACGCTCCGGCGCTCGCAGCTGCGGACGTTGGCGTTGCCATGGGCATCACCGGCACGGAGGTGGCCAAGGGCGCGGCGAAAATCATCATCACGGATGACAACTTCGCCACCATCGTCAAGGCCATCGAGGAAGGTCGGCTTGTGTATCAGAATCTCAAGAAGGTCGTGCTGTTCCTGTTTGCCACCTCCATTGATGAAGTCATCGTGCTGCTGCTCGCGTTGCTATGCGGCTACCCGCTGCCCCTGGCGGCGGTGCAGATCCTGTGGATCAACATCGTGACCGAAGGCGCGGTGACGGTGAACCTGATCCTCGAAGGCCTGGAGGGCGATGAAATGCGCCGCCGCCCCACACCGATGAATGAGCCGCTCTTCACGCGGCCGATGCTCCAACGGCTGCTTCTCATGGTCAGCACCTCGGTGGTGGCCGTCTTTGGTTTCTTCCTATGGCGGCATGCCAGCGGCGCACCGTTTGCACTCGTGCAGACAGAGACCTTCACACTGATCGCCGTGACCCAGTGGTTCAATGTTCTTAACTGCCGCAGCGCCACCAAATCCTCCATCAGTCTCGATGTGCTGCGCAATCGGTGGCTCGTCGGCGGCCTCATCCTCGGCAACGTTCTTCAATTCCTCGTCATCTACACCGCACCGATGAACCGCATTTTCCACACGGTGCCGATCCCGCTGGTGGACGTCGTTCTCCTCGGTGTCATCGGCAGCAGTGTGCTGTGGATCGAAGAAATCAGGAAGTGGCGAGCACGCCGTCAAGGTCCCGGTTCAGTGTGATCAATGACCTCTGCGTGATACAACACCGAGGGCGGCGAACCCTCCCGCAGCTCAGCAAGGAGACTCTTCACCGCCTCCTCCCGCCGAGTGCTGGCGATCAACGCGGTGATCTCCTCTTTCACTTCCACCAAGGCCGGCACGCGTGAGGCATGGCGCTCCAGCACGATGATGAGGTGCCAGCCAAGCTGCGTCTGCACCGGCTCGCTGAACTGGCCGATCTTGAGCTTTTGAACAGCGGCAATGAAATCCGCCGGCATGCGCTCCTGCGTGAACCAGCCGAGGTCGCCACCCAAAGACTTGCTCCGAGCGTCATCGGAATAATCCTTCACGAGTTGCGCAAAGGTCTTCTCCTTCGCCAGAAGCTGTCGCTGTATTTCATGGATCTCCGCCTTGCGGTCTGGCTTCGTCTTGTCATGCCGGGTTAGGAAAATGTGCGCCGCATGCCATGCCTGCGGGATGCGCATGGTCTCCTTGAATTCGTCATACCAGGCGCGCACGTCCTGCTTGGGGGTCTCATTGAGGCGAGGCTGAATTTTCTCTGCGATCCACGCTTCATCGAGCTGCGCGTCGTAGATCCGGGCTTGCAGTGACTGGGGCGTCAGTTGCTGCGCGGCCAGGCGTCTGGGAAACTCCGCTGCATCGGCAAACTGCCGCTGCATCCTCTCCGACTCACGCCTGGCAGCTGCCCGGGTCGGTACCGTGAAGACTCCACCCATGAGTCGGCACGCGCGCACGAGGCGATCGTTGACCAGATTCTCCAGCGCCAGCCAGCGCGTCTTCTTCCGCGCCTCCGCACCGAGACTGGCCCATGCTTCGTGGCGCTTCCAGAGGTGCTCCCGCATCGCCTCCTCCAATTCCAGACGAGTGATCGGTATCCCACACACCTCCGCGGCTGCTACCCCGCCCAGCTCCCGCCCCGCTGTCAGCGCCTTATGCAACGGGCCGTTGAAGGCGTACAGGTCTGCCAAAAGGTAGCAGACAGCGAGGAATGCGACGGCAAGCCGCCACGGAAAGCCCTGGAACAAACGCGACATCAGAATCCGCACCCTAGGACAGCCCCAGAGTATCACAAGCCAGTGATTGGGCCACAATATAGACCGCTAATCACTCGCTCAGCGTTTGTTTTTTATATTTTTAATAAATTAAACCTAGATTTATTGAGCTATTACCATAAATTTCATACCATCATGACATTCCGAAGGTTATTTTCTCTGATATTTGCGGCCTGGACCGTCACGGCTACTGCTGAAACCATCAGCGTGACCGGACTGGACAACAACGGCAATTCGATCGGCGAGTATGTCATCAATGGCCAGACCTACTGGTGGCTGTGCATCGAGCCCAACGTGCCTGCTTTGAGCAATCAGACCATCACCGCAGAGACCTATTCGATTCATGATGGCTGGACCGTGCAGAACACCGAGCGCAACAACATCTACCAGTCCGACCCCCTTTTCTACGCCGACATCGTTACTAAACAGGTCGCAGTCATGGAGTACGTCCTGGACACCTACCTGCCTTGGGACACCCTGGCAGGTGCCTCGGGCCGCTTCATCGAGCAGAGCGGCGACTACAACAATTTCGGCAACAACGACTCATTCTACAATGCGATGTTCGCCGTGCAGGACTTCCTCTCCCAGACCGAAGGCAAGCCGCCCAAGGTGGACTTCACGAACATGAGCGACTACCTGGATTACTACGCCGGCCACGGCAATCCTACGGATGACGCCCGCTCCGCCATTTTCCAGAGCATCCTGAGCGACGTTGCCTCCAAGGATTCCTCGGGTTTCTTCGCCACCTACGCCGCCCAGCACGGTTACTTCACCGTCAACACCCTCTTAGACGAAACCGACCCGAACAATTGGCAGGACGGCCTCGTCATCGGCTCCTTTGCCCCTGTTCCCGAGCCCGGCGGTGCCCTCCTCATCGCCAGTTGTGGCATCGCATGGACATTGCGCCGCCGCCGTCGGATTCGGTGAAACGCGCAGGCAGCGGCCTCAAAACCCTACAACACACAGTCGTTCACGATGCGTGTTTTGTCATTCATCCCGGCTTCTGCCGGTCTGGACGAGCGTAGCTCCATTGAAGGCAAGACAGAAAGCCCCCTCAAAACCGCAAGCCCGCACAGACTTGCGTCGTCAATTTACAAATACCTGACTTGTGACTCTATGATCTTTATAGAAGGTGTGTCGCCAACGATAAATTGTTATCAATGCGCGACGCTTTCACGAGAAACATGCTAGCAAGGGGACCCGCCAGGCATTGGTCATGGGTGGTGGTGTCCTGCGGAATTTGGTTGCTCCTGTTGCCGGCTGCGGCGCAGGAACTGCGGCTGGAAATCGTTCCTATGGCCGACGGACAGGCACTGCGACTGAATGAGCCGCTGGCACCAGGGCTGGCTGTACGGTTGACAAGAATGGATTTCCTGCTCTCGGGACTGGCTTTGCAAAGACAGGACGGCACATGGCTGGAATCTCAGGACTGGTTTGCGTACCTGAGTGCCGCGACGGGTCGTCTGACGGCCCAGGGCTCGGGGATACCTGCGGGCCACTACAAGGGCATCCGCTTTCGCATCGGTGTGGATGAGGCCACGAACAAATCGGACCCGCATCGTTATGCGCCGGATCATGCGCTGAATCCGCAGGTCAATGGCCTGCATTGGGGCTGGCAGGGCGGATATATTTTCATGGCTCTCGAAGGCCGCTTTTCAAACAACGGCAAGGAGGATGGATTTTCCTACCACATTGCCAATGCGCCGCAGTTGATGACGGTGGAACTACTGGTGGATTTTCAGGGTGGAAAACCGCTGACATTGGCGCTGGAATTTGATGGACAAAGCGTGCTGGGATGTGTCGGATTCAGCAAAGATGGCACCTCCACCCACTCGCGTGAAGGCGATAAACTGGCGGCCAAACTGAAGACAACCATCGAGCACGCCTTCCGGGTTCGAAGCCTGAGTTATGATATTTATCAAAGTCCTTCCTTTGCCACCACGCCTGCTCCCCTGCCCCGTGGCACGCATGCGCTGAGGCCGGCGATGACGCAGCGTTTTCCCAAGGTGCAACTGCCTGCGGACAATCCGCTGACGCAGGAAGGCGTGGCGCTGGGACGGCAGTTGTTTCATGACACGCGGCTGTCAGTCAACCGCACGCAATCCTGCGCGTCCTGCCATGATCAAACGCATGCGTTTGCCGATGCGCGGCGTTTCAGCACTGGCGCGCAGCAGCAGATGGGCAGGCGGAATGCGATGCCGCTGTTCAATCTGGCCTGGCAGCAGGCGTTTTTCTGGGATGGGCGAGCAGCCACACTGCGTGAGCAGGTGCTGATGCCGATCCAGGACGCGCATGAGATGAATGAGACGCTGCCGAACGTCATCGCCAAGCTCAGTGCGGACGCGGAGTGCGTGAAGGCGTTTGACCAGGCCTTTGGTTCCACGGAAATTACGTCGGAGCGCATCGCGAAAGCGCTGGAGCAGTTTCTTCTCACGCTCGTCTCACAGGAATCGCGCTTTGACCGTGCAGCGCGCAAGGTGGCGGAACTGACGGAAAGTGAGAAGAGGGGGCTGCAGCTCTTTGTGACGGAGTTTGATCCCCGGCGTGGGCTGCGCGGCGCAGACTGCTTTCACTGCCATGGCGGCACGCTTTTTACGAGCCAGCCGTTTGCCAACAATGGTCTGGCACTGGCAGACGATGACCTCGGCCGCATGGCGGTGACGCAGAACGCCGCTGATCGCGGCAAGTTCAAAACGCCCAGCCTGCGCAACATCGCGCGCACCGCGCCCTACATGCATGATGGCCGCTTTGCCACGTTGGAGGAAGTGGTGGAACATTACAGCAGCGGCGTGCTCCACTCCGCAACGCTGGACCCGAATCTCGCCAAACATCCAGAGGGAGGTATTCAACTCACGACGCAGGAGAAGACCGATCTGGTGGCCTTTCTCCAGACCCTGACGGATGAAAACTTCAGCGCTGGTGCAGCCACTACTGCCGAACGATGAAATGCCTGCTGCTGTTACTGCTGCTGGTTGGCACCACCGCCCATGCGGATGATCTGACGCATGAGCAGGACGATGCACTGGCGGCCGAAGCCGCAATGCTAGCGCCCGCCGTGCAGGTGCCACAGATGCAGCCGCCGACCCCTGCGCAGCATTCCACGCTCGGCTTGTGGAGTGCGGTGATTCCGTGGACGCCGCACATTCCGGTGGCCTGCGCCCAACTGCCTGATGGACGACTGCTGACTTTTGCCTCCAGCCAACGCACCAGTTTCCCGCCGGGAACCTTCACGTATGCGGCCGTCTGGGACTATCGAACCGGTGAATTTGTGGAGATCAATAATCCACGCCATGACATGTTCTGCGGGGGCGTCTCGCTGCTGCCTGATGGTCGCCTGCTAGTGAACGGCGGCAACAACACCCTCCGCGACTGCAGCCTGTTTGACTGGCGCACCAGCACGTGGAGCGCAGCGCCAGACATGCTGGACCCGCGCTGGTACAACACCAGCGTGGCCCTGCCGGACGGCAGCGTCTTCACCTCCTCCGGTTCCGGCGGCAGTGACACGGCGGAGCGCTGGCAGGAGAGCAGCGGCTGGACGCGCTACACGGGCATCGACTGGTCACAGGCCACCAGCGAGAACACTTTCGAGTCCATCTGGCATCCCTTTCTGCATGTGGCGCCGGATGGCCGCATCGCCCACACCGGACCGACGCGCACCATGCACTGGGTGGACACCACGGGAAACGGCCAGTTCATCAGCACGAGCACTACGGTGCCCGACTACTACTACCCAAAGGACGGAGCGATGGTGATGTTTGCCCCAGGCAAGATCCTGCAGGCTGCCGGGCGCACGGTCAGCGGTGGCGCGACCAACCTCGCCTACGTGGTGGACATCAACGGCAGCACGCCCACGGTAACGCCGACCAGCAGCCTCAAGCATCCACGCACCTTTGCCAATGGGGTGATCCTGCCCACGGGAGAAGTCATGGCCATCGGCGGCAATACCTCGCAGGTAAAATTCAGCGACGAGGGCAGCGTGATGACACCGGAAATCTGGAACCCCAGCAGCGGTGCATGGCGCAGCGCCGCTGACATGCAGGTGCCGCGCAACTACCACTCGCTGGCCATCCTGCTCCCGGACGGCCGGGTCTGGTCTGGAGGCGGCGGACTGAGCGGGAACTCCGCCGATCATCAGGATGCGCAGATTTTCACCCCACCCGTGCTCTTCAATGCCGACGGCACGCTGGCGGCGCGGCCGGAGATCAACGAAGTGCCGGAGGTCATCGGCCCGGGCATGGAGTTCACGGTGCGCGCCACCGCCGGGATGAAGCGCTTTACCTTCATCAAGCTGGCAGCGCTGACGCACAGCGTGACGAGCGATCTGCGCTTCATCGAACTGCCATTTACGGAAGCCGCGCCTGGAGCCTATAGCGTGCATGCACCCGACAATGTGAACGTGCTGACACCAGGCTATTGGATGCTGTTTGCTATCTCGCCCGAAGGACCGTACTCGGTTTCTAAAACTGTGCTGGTGGACGCCACGCTCGCC
>NCCR01000053.1:25659-31677 GCA_002279765.1 Verrucomicrobia bacterium 12-59-8
AATCCCGGCGCGCAGCTCAGCATTGTGGGTAAAGCCGCCGTGTCCGTGAACATCAAGGCATACGGTTACAGTCCGGCTGCAAAAGTGTACACCGCCAGCGGCCTGCCGCCGGGGCTCGCGATTGATCCCAGCACCGGTCTCATCTCCGGCACTCCAGCGAGCGTCGGCCACTACAACGTGAACGTCACGATCAATGACTCCATTCTTGAACCGGCGTCTGTCACGTTTCTCTGGACGGTGCATTCAGATCTGGTGCTCGCCCCGTTGACGCATGCACCTGTGTCGATGGGCACTGCTTTGGATTTCACCGCGGCGTCCACCGGCAGCGCCAACCCGGAGTTCCAATGGGATTTTGGCGATGGTTCGCCACCCTCTGACTTCAGCAGCAGCACGACGATCAGTAAAACGTACGCCGCGCCCGGACGCTACCTCGTCACCCTCACCGCACGCGATGACACAGGCAGCGTGGTCAGCACCAGTTTTCATCAGGCCGTGCATGCACCGCTCACGCCGAAGCGACCCACCGTTTCCAGCAGCATCGCCTACCAGGTGCGCAGCGGTGCCAATGCGCGACTCTGGGTGGTTAATCCGGATCAGGACAGTGTGACCGTCTTTGATGCAGTGACACGCACCCGCAGCGGCATCATCAGCACCGGCAAGGCTCCCCGCAGCGTGGCCATCGCGCCGGACGGCAAAGCCTGGGTGGTGAACAGCGAAAGCGGCAGCCTCTCCATTATCGGCACCCATTTGAACGTGGTGCAGACGATTCCGCTGCCGCGTGGATCGCGCCCGTTTGCCATCGTTTTTGATCCTGCCGGTGCCGGTGCCTACGTTTCGTTGCAGGACAGCGGTGTGGTGCTGAAACTCAATCCCGCAGCGCCCGCGCAGGTCCTGGCAAGCGCCATGGTCGGGAGCAGCGTAAGGCATCTGTCCGTCAGTGCGGATGGAACGAAGATTTTCGCCACGCGCTTCATCACACCGCATCTGCCCGGCGAGGAAACAGCGAGCGTGACCACGCAAGATGGCACCAGGAAGCATGGCGGTCAGGTCAGCCTGATCGATGCCGTAAGCATGACGGTCACCCGCACCATCATTCTCGCCCACAGCGATGACGAAGACAGCTCCATCAGCGGACGCGGCATTCCGAATTACCTCGGCCCCGCCGTCATCAGCCCCGATGGCACGAATGCGTGGGTGCCGTCGAAGAAGGACAACATCAAACGCGGCATGTTGCGCGATGGCAAACCGCTCACGCATGACAGTGCAGTACGCAGCATTACCTCGCGCATTGATCTGAGCAAAGAGAGCGAGGACTTCGCCGCGCGCATTGATTTCAACGACGCGGGAATCGCCAGCACGGCAACGTATGATCCCACCAGCATGTATCTCTTCACCACGTTGGAAGGCAGCCGTGAAGTGACCGTGGTGGATGCGTGGAACCAGCGTGAGCTGCTACGTTTTACCGCCGGGCGCGCGCCGCAGGGCGTCATCACCTCACCGGATGGCCGCACGCTGTACGTACACAATTTCATGGACCGCAGCGTGAGCGTTCACGATGTCAGCGCCATTCTCGACGGAGCGGAAACGACGCCGCTGCAAACCGCGCTGCTCAACTGCATCAATACCGAAAAGCTAGCCGCCAATGTGCTGAAGGGAAAAAAGCTCTTCTACGATTCACACGATCAGCGACTGGCCCTGCAGCAGTATATCAGCTGCGCCTCCTGCCATAACGATGGTGATCAAGATGGGCGAGTGTGGGACTTCACCGGTTTCGGCGAAGGGCTGCGCAACAACATCTCGCTGCGGGGGCACGCCACGCATGGCCCCGCACACTGGACGGGAAACTTCGATGAGATCCAGGACTTTGAAGGCCAGATCCGCAACTTTGCGGGTGGGCTGGGACTGATGAGCGACAACGCCTTTCACACAGGAACGCGTGATCAACCGCTGGGCGACCCTAAAACCGGTGTCAGCGCTGATCTGGATGCGCTGGCGGCCTATGTGAAATCTCTCGCCACCGTTGGCACCAGTCCGAACCGCAGCAGCAACGGCGCGCTCACTGCGGATGCGGTGGCAGGCCAGCAGATCTTCCGCGCGCAGAACTGCGCGGCCTGCCATGAAGGCACCCGTTTCACGAACAGCGCACTCAATGTATTCGCCAACATCGGCACCCTCAAACCCTCCAGCGGTCAGCGATTGTACGGCCCCATCCCCGGTCTGGATGTGCCCACACTGCGCGGACTGTGGAGCACCGCCCCCTATCTGCACGATGGCAGCGCTGCGACGCTGGCTGATGCGGTGCGCGCCCATCAAGGAGTACATCTTACCGACAGCGAGCTCTCTAAAGTCGTGTCTTTTCTCTCTCAAATTGACGACTCAGTCATGCACGCACCCTCACCTTTGAGTGTGGTGCTCGCCACCGCCAGCAGCAATGTGAACGCTTCGTTTCCTGTGATCGGCTATTTGAGCGAGGCGGCCAGCGGATTTACCGCCAGCGACATCGGCATCACAGGCGGCACGCTGCGGGGCTTCACCAGTTCGGGCACGAGTTTCAGTTTTTATGTGGAACCTACGGCGGCCAGCGTGCGCATCGCGATCTCCGCGAACGTGATGAGCGACTCCACCGGGCTCGGCAACCTTGCCTCCAACGTACTCATGCTCAGCAACACCAGTGATGTGACTCCGCCGATGATCACGCTGGCAACGAAGGCAGGAACCGTGAGCACCACCTTCGAGGCCCGCATCATCGCCAATGAAACAATCATCGGATTGAGCGCTGCTGATTTCGTCGTAACCAATGGCAGTGCCTCCAACCTCACGGGCAGCGGCGCGAACTACAGCGTCAGCATCACCCCGACAGCCGCAGGCCGAGTGACGGTGCAACTGCCCGCTGAAGCAGCCGCAGATGCCGCTGAAAATGGCAGTTTGGCGTCGAACAGGCTGAGCGTCATGCATGCTCCGGTAAACAACGCGCAAACCACGGTCACGCTGGCCACCGCATCAACTGAGGTAAGCGGCACTTTCGATGTCAACGTCACCTTCAGTGAAAGCGTCACAGGCGTGAACTTGAATGATTTCATTGTCAGCAATGGCAGTGCGACAGCACTCAGTGGCGGAGGCTCGGCCTATGTCGTGTCAGTTACGCCAGCGGCGGATGGCGTTGTCACGATTCAGTTTTCTGCCAATGCGATCTCGGATATCTTGAGCGTGAACTGCAACACGAACGCAGATACTGGACCCACGGTGGTGCTTACGGCAGCCTCTGGAGGCTTGATGGCAAACGCGCAGTTCAGTGAAGCCGTCACGGATGTCAGCGAGGACGATTTCATCGTCACCAATGGCCGTGTGACCGGCCTCAGCGGCAGCGGTTCACTGTGGATCACGACGATTCAACCGACCAACGCAGGAGATGTGAGCGTGCGCCTGCCCGCCAATGCGGCAAAGGATGGTGCGGCGAAGGGCAGCCGAGCCTCGAACACGCTCATCATCGCGTTTGATCCACCGCCCCCCCTGGCTGCAAAGATCAATTTTCAAAACATCGGAGCACCCACACCGAATGACAACTGTGCTGACATTGGGTCCGTCTTTGGTGAACGCAACGGACTCAGCTTCGGCTGGAGCAATGACCACACCGCTCAGGGGCGTGACCGCAATGCGTTGACTGACCAGCGACAGGACACCTTCATCCGCATGAAGGCGGGAGCGAAATGGGAGATGGCGGTGCCGAATGGAGAGTATGATCTCCGCATCAGCGTAGGGGATGCGACAGCGGAGAGCACCAACACGCTGAACGTGGAAGGCACCACAGTCTGGAGCGCCACCGCGTGTGCCGCAGGTGCGTTGCAGGTCAAATCTCTGAGGGTGATGGTGGCCGATGGGCGACTGACGCTCGACAATGGCCGCGCGGCTGAGCGCGCGACCGCGTTGAACTGCATTGACATCACGAGCGTCAGCAACACGACGCCGACAACACCCCACGGACTTGCAGCGGAGTACTTTGCGGGGATCAAGTTTGATCAGCTCCGATTCAGCCGCACCGACCGCAGCATCGATTTCCGCTGGAGCGCGGCCGCGCCCGACACACGCCTGCCCGCAGACAATTTCAGCGTGCGCTGGCAGGGCGCCGTCATGCCGCGCCATAGCGAACGTTACTCCTTTGCCACCACGAGCGACAATGGCGTGCGGCTGTGGGTGAACGGGCAACTGCTGATCAACCGCTGGAACAAGCATGCGGAAGAAACGGACACCGCTGAGATTGATCTGCAAGCGGGTGTGCCCGCCACGATCCGACTGGAGTTCTATGCGAATGATGGCGATGCGGTGATACGCCTGCTGTGGGCCAGCCCGAGTCAGCCGCTCGAAGTGATCCCCGCCGACCGTCTCATGATCAATGCCACGGGCCAGCCCGCCGCGCCCTACCCGTCCACGTTTGCGGCATGGACCGCGAGCGGGCGCAGCAACGGCCCGCAGACCACCGCCAGCACGAATGCCGATGGCGATGATCTGCCAGATCTGCTTGAGTATGCGCTGGGTGGCAGCGCCGGGAGCGGGATCAATGCGGGTGATGTGCTGAGGCTGACCACGCAGGGCGGCCACGTCAGCGCCAGCGTGGTACGTCCGCAGGGCATGAACGATCTGGACTGGCGGCTGCAGGGCAGCATGGATTTGAAAACCTGGACGCCGCTCAATCTCAGTGCAGCAGTCAGTGACAATGGTGATGGCACCGAAACACTGCGCTGGCAAAATGTGGAGACGGTCGCGGGCATGGTGCGTCTGCAGGTACAGTGCATGACTACGGGCGACACAGCAGCCACAGCCCCTTTCGCCTGGCAGCAGTGGAGCGTCCAGGACGGCACGCAGACATTGGGAGTGGCGGTGGTGAACACGCCGGTGTTCTCCGGCTACGCGCACTCCGCCAGCGGCACCGCGCTTTACTTTGCGGATGCTTCGTATCTGCCGGGAGTGGCCGATGCGGATGCACATTACTACGTGGAAATCACCGATGGCGCGCATGCGGGCCATCACTGGGATCTCGCCCACATCGGCGACCGGGCGCTTGTCATCGACAGCGAGTCAGCCAGCAACACGCAGGCCGAACTGCCCACCGACATCGGCGGCGCACGCATCGCGGTGCGCAAGCACATCACGCTGGGTCAGGTGTTTGACAAAACCGTACTCCACGGCTCCAAAGGCCCTGCCGACGCCGATCAGGTGCAGTTTCTGAGCGCGACGGGGTTCCGCACGTTCTGGCTGCTGCAGGCCGGAGCCTACCACCAATGGATTGCGGCGGGTGATGCCACCCTGAAGAACGCGGACAATCTCATCATTCCCCCAGGCACGGGTGTGATGCTGAAAAGCAGGAGCACGACGCCGCGCACGCTGCTTCTTGCTGGTCAGGTCCGCACCACGCCCTTTGCGCGGCTGGTGGAGCCTGGCTCCAGCCTGTGCGCCAACCCGTGGCCGCTGGATGCCAGTGCTGCGAGTTTGAACATGACCAGCGCCACCACCTTCACCGCCACGACAAATCCCGGTACAGCGGACGCCCTGCAGTTTTGGAAAGGCGACAGCCAGCCTGGCACCAGCGGTTACGATGGGTATTGGTTCTGCCAAAATCCCAGGACCTCCGCGAGCTGGGTTTCCACCCGCGATGCCAGCCTGCGCACGCAAAATGATCTGCTGCTTTTCAAGGCGGGGCGCGCTGCGTTTCTCAATCATCGCAGCAGCTCCAGCAGTGTGTGGGTGATGCCTGCGCCGTGAGGAGAACAACTCTAGGACAGATATGGAGGATAGGACAAATGGCACTGCGTAGTCCCAGCAAACCTTCGCCTGTGGCGTGGTTACCCCGCAAGGATTCGAACCTTGAACGAGAGAATCAAAATCTCCTGTGTTACCATTACACCACGGGGTAGGAGGTGTTCCGAGGGAGATATTAGAGCCTCCTTTTCGGTTCGCAAGGGCGGCTTCGGACTGAATTAAGCAGTTAAACGGGGGCTCGAAACGTATCCCGTAAAGAGAAAG
>NCCR01000314.1 GCA_002279765.1 Verrucomicrobia bacterium 12-59-8
ACGCGGTCCGGAGAGCCGCGCACTTGGCGGGCAGGTGGATCAGGATGTGCCGGTCATCACCGTGAAGGCTGGCAATGACCTCAAGGCCATCGTCTTTGGCTATTCCTGCCACACGACGGCGCTCGGCGGTTTGAGCATCAATGGCGATTACGCAGGCTTTGCGCAGCTTGAGTTGGAAAAGTCGTTCCCAGGCTCGGTGGCGATGTTTGTGCAAAACTGTGGTGGCGATGCGAATCCGCTGCCGCGCATTCGAGGAAAGGATGTCGAAGCGACAGAACTCGCGAGCATGTATGGCAAGATTTTAGCCGAAGCGGTGCGTCAGGTGATCACCACCAAGATGCCGCCACTCAACGGGCCGATTCATGCGGCGATGGGTGAGACGGAGCTGTCGCTGCAACCCGGCATTCCGCTCGAAGAACTCAAGCAACGCCTCCCCAACCTCACCGGCATGCCAAAACGCGAGTTCGAGCACTTCATCCGCCAGTATGAAACGCTCGGCTCACCGCCAGATTGTGTGAAGTATCCCATCCAGGTCTGGCGCATCGGCCCGGATTTTACCTTCATCGCATTGACTGGCGAAACCGTGGTGGATTATTCGCTCAAATTCAAAGCGGCCTACGGCTGGAACAGCACCTGGGTCTGCGGTTACAACAACGATCTCACCAGCTACATCCCCAGCCTGCGTGTACGCAAGGAAGGGGGCTACGAAGGCGTGACCGGCATGTTTGAATACGGCCACAGGGCGCCTTATACCGAAAACGTGGAGGAGACGATCACTGCGAAGGTCGAGGAACTGATGAAGCAGGTGAAGTGACTACTTCCCAACGACCGGAGCTGTCTGCTCCGGCGTCACTCGGCCACCGGGCAGTTCCAGAATGCGGATGTTGCGGAAATGAATCTCGGCTCCTTCGGATTCGAGGCAGAGGTAGCCTTTGCGCACGGTGGACTGGCTGATGCCGTTCACGAATTTGCCATTGATCGAGAGCTTCACCGTGCCATCCACACACACAACATCATAGGTGTTCCATTCGCCTTTGCCCTTGCAGCGCATCTCCCACGACATGCTGCGTCTGCCACGTGGATTTTCCGGGATGCCTTCGAGACCATTCGCGCCGAAGAGCTCACCTGAAACATAGCCGGGATGGTTCGGCAGCCCGTCTTTGCCGGGATGCAGCTTCGGCCATTCGAGTTCGAGCATCTGTACCTCCATGCCCTTCGGCAGTTCTTTACCTGGCGCTGCCGCTCCTTCGCTCCAGACAAACACGCCCGAATTTCCGCCTGCTTCCATGTGCATCCACTCAATATGCAGGACAAAGTTTTCATACTGCTTCTCACTGCGCATCACACCGATGGGCTTGCCTTTGCAAACGAGCATGCCGTCTTTGACGCTCCAGGTTTCAGGGCTGGTGTTCACATCCACCCAGCTGGTGAGATCCTTGCCGTTGAAGAGATCGCGCCACTGTGGGGCGTCCTCTGCGAGCAAGGAAGTGCCAAGAATTAAGCTAAGAAGAATGTGTTTCATGGAGTGATCCTTACAGCGCGTCCAGGACGGGCTTCTTTCACGAGTTTGCCATCACGCACGACGGGAACACCGTTCACGATGACATGGGGAATACCGGCGGAAGGAGCCGTTGGCGACTCAAAGGTTGCACGGTCGATGACGGTCGCCGGATCGAAGATGGTGATGTCGGCATCGGCACCCAGGGCGATGCGGCCTTTGCCTTTCATCATCGGAACGTGTCCTTCAAGACGCTGGGCGGGAAGGATCGTCATCTTGGCGAGTGCTTCCATCAGCGGCAGCAGCTTTTTCTCGCGCGAGTAATGGCCCAGCACACGGGCGAAGGTTCCCGCGCCGCGGGGATGGCCCTTGCCATCAATGAAGGGAACGCCGTCGCTCGCGATCATCACCCCGGGATGTGCGATGGCCATCTCCACATTTTCATCCTTCATCATGTAGATGATCACCCAACCACCCTGCTTGCGGTAGTGCTCGAAACTCTCCTGCGTGAGCCGTTCACCTGTCGCGGCCCAGGCGAGATCGGGGTAGTCGATCTTGAGATTGTCCTGCCAGCCGGGATTGAACATCGCGGACTCCAGCACAGTGGATGCGGCGGTGTAGGGATACACTTCGGTGCTGATGTCCATGCCTGCGCCCTTGCTGGCATCGATGAGTTTTAACACTTCCCGCATGTCGCCGATGGCGCTGCTGCCGACATGCACGATGTGCAACGCCGCGCCGGTCGTTTTTGCAGCGGTGATCGCTTCCTGGATTGCGGCGATGCCAAAGGCGCGCGTATGCACAAACGCGGGCACCTTGCGCTTGGCTGCGATGAGAAACATGGCCTCGATCTCGTTCGCTGCGGCGGCAGGCGTGTAATTGATGCCAAAGCCAATGCCCAGCGCGCCCTCATCGAGTCCACGGTGTACCGCATCGCCCATGAGTTGCAATTCCTTGTCCATCGCCCCCTTGTTCGCTCCATCGGGCTTCGCGCCGAGTCCCGCGACCTTGGCACGGTTGACTGCCCAGTGTCCGATCTCCAGTCCAGGATGAAATGCGGCAAAGCGTGCGGCGATGTGGCCGACCGTGGCCCCGTAGTTCAGCGGTGCCGTGCCTTCCAGCGAACGGTACCACGCGGCCACCGGATACACTCCCGCTTCCAGGTCGAGCGCTGTGGTGACGCCATCACAAGCTTTGATCTGCATATCACTCGTGGTCTGCCCATGCGCATGGAGGTCGATGAAGCCAGGCGCGACGACATGACCCTTCACATTCAACGTTTCTTTACCGGCAAGCGGTGTTTCGGAGATCGCGACGATCTTGCCCTCACGCAAACCAACATGACGAACCGCGTCCAGATTTGTCGCCGGGTCCATCAAACGGCCATGATTAAGTACGAGGTCGTATTCTTCGGCGAAACAGTGGCTGGCATGAAAAAACAGCAGGAAGAGCAAAGACGACCTCATGAACGTGAAACGGCATGCCGGGTGGATTTCTTCGGTGGGACGTTGACGGTGGGTGTTATTTATGATGTCTATGGGTGGCATTGACACTCTAAACGGGGTTCGTGTGTGATTGGGTGGCGTCGAAAAGATCGAACATGGGTTTCGCAGGCTTGTCTTACATTCACCCCAAGCGTGCAAAGTGCCGCGCCCACCCAAAAAATGATTAAACTCCGTCTATTCCTGCTGGCCGCGCTCTGCGCGGGTTGTTCTTCTTGCCAAAGTGTTTCCAGGGTCGCCCCTACAAAACTTACGAGTGTGGGTTTTTCCGGCACCACGCTTAGCAACGTGAGGACGACGGCTTATACCCAAAGCGAGGATGACCACATTGTTTATGGTGCTAAGAGCGCCGTGGGCAACACCCTCAAATTCGGTGCTGTGCGCAGTGCTGCCGCTGACTGGTCCGTTTACCCCGTGGGAACCGAATTCAAAATCGAAGGCGAGCCCTATGTTTATCAGGTGGACGACTACGGCTCCGCGCTCGTCGGCACCAAGACCATCGATCTTTACCGCCCATCCAAGGCATCCATGAACCAATGGGGTGCGCGCAACGTCAACATCAAGGTGCTCAAATGGGGCTCCTTTGACAAGAGTCTTGCGATCATGAAACCACGTGAGGGGATCAAGCCCCACATTCGTCAAATGGTCAGCGCAATCGAGACGCGCCGTCCCCCGGACTCCTGATGAGGCAGCGCTAAAGCAGCTCGGCCATCACCCTGCCGCCTTCGTGCACGATGGGACGCGGGCGGCCCTGAGGATCGATCCAGTTGGTGTTCTGCGCGATGCCGAGGTGATGAAACACCGTGGCGGCAAGATCTCCCGGCGCGACGCGTCGGCTGTCGATCTCTCCGCCATGCTTGTCGGTGCTGCCGATGACCTGACCGTGGCGCAGACCTCCGCCCGCCATGACCATGGACATCACACGCGGCCAGTGGTCGCGTCCGGCATTCTTGTTGATCACAGGGCTGCGGCCGAACTCGCCCATCATGAGAATCAATGTGCTGTCGAGCAGTCCACGGTCTTCGAGATCGGTGACGATGGCGTGCAGGGTGCGGTCCACGCAGGGCAGCAGTGGTGTGAGGCCTTTCTTGATGCCGCCCCACTTCACTTCATCGCCATGATGATCAAAGTAACCTCAGGCACCGCTCACGGTAACAAAGGTGGAGCCGGCCTCAATGAGACGGCGTGCGAGCAGCGCTTTTTCGCCGATGCTGTCGCGACCGTATCTGTCCCGCATCGCGGGTGATTCTTCCTCAAGATTGAGCGCACGCTGCGCGCTGCCGGCCATGAGCACCTCATTGGCCTGCTGCGTGAACTGATCCGCCGAGGCGATGGATTCATTCGTGCCGATGCCACGCTTCCACGCGTCCATTTGCTCCGCCAGAGCACGGCGAGTGCCCAGCCTCTCCATGCTGAGACCTTCGACGAGTTTGAGGCGACCCGACAAATCCTTGCCGCTCACCGGATTGAAAGCATTGCCCATGTGGCCCGCGCCCCAGATGTCCGCAGGGAGTGAATCGGCCAGCGCCACATAACCCGGAATGCCCGGCGCATTGGCACCACGGAATTTCGCGGCGATGGAGCCCATGGATGGATACCCGCCGCCATCGCGACCATCATTCGTGCGCCTTGCGAGCGGATTGCAGGCCTGCATGGTGATGGGGGTGTGCTCGCTCGCACTGCAATCGACCGAGCGAACCAGCGTCAGCCGGTCCATGATCTTGGCGGTCAGGGGTAAATGCTCGCAGACATGGATGCCCGGCACTTTCGTCGGGATGTGGCCAAAGGGGCCGCGAATCTCGCTCGGCGCATAGGGTTTCGGGTCCCACATGTCGATGTGGCTCGGACCGCCCGAGAGCCAGAATCCCGCAAGTCCGGTCTGCAAAAAGCCGCGACGGGTTGAGCCGATGCGTAGCAAATCGCCGCCCGCAGGGCTGAAAGCCTGCGGAATGCTCGTGGGGGGAGTGGCGGTGCTTTTCATGCGCGTAAGGGCAGGTGGATGAAGAACCTACGTCACAGGATGGCCGGCCTTGCTTGGGCCGGCTAAATCGCTGACGCGGTGGAAACCGCCCCTCCGGCGCGCAATGGTGAGTTTCCGTTTGAGCAGCCCCTGCTTTCGGGCTAGGCAGGGTGCCACCTTTCCCCATGAGCAGCCCCTCCGCACACACGTACAAAGAAGCCGGCGTCGATATTCACGAAGCAGCATCGCTGGTCGATGACATCGGCGTGCTGGTGAAGAGCACCCAGCAGAAGCGGAAGCTGGCAAATCCCTTTGGCCTGTTCGCCGCCGCTTACGACCTTAGCGGCTACAAGCATCCCATCATCCTCACAGGCTGTGACGGGGTGGGCACGAAGATCGAGCTTCTGCTCAAACACGACCAGCTCGAAGCCGCTGGCAAAGACCTCGTCGCCATGAATGTGAACGACGTGCTCACGACTGGGGCTGATCCCATCATGTTCCTCGATTACGTGGGAATCCCGAAAATCCAGAAGACGCAGATCACCCGCATTATCGCCGGCATGACTGAATACCTGGTGGCGTGCAACTGCATCCTTGCCGGCGGGGAGACCGCCGAGATGCCCGGAATGGTGCCCGAAGGCATGGTCGAGCTGAGTGGCTTCGCCATCGGCGCCTGCGAAAAGGAAGATTTGCTCGATCCCGGCACCATCGCCGCTGGTGACGTGCTCATCGGCTGGCCCAGCGCAGGTTTCCATGCAAACGGCTTCAGCCTCGTCCGACGCATCATCGAGAAGGAGAACATCCAGTTCAGCGAGGACGAGATGCGCACCCTGCTGCTGCCTACGCTGCTCTATCATGAGCAGCCGGCGGCTCTGAAAGCCGCAGGCATCCGCCCGAAGGCCATGGCGCACATCACGGGTGGTGGTCTGCCACGGGTGGTGGTCTGCCAGAAAATCTGGGCCGCATGTTCCTCAAGCGCGGTCTCGGCGCGAATTTGCGCATTCCATTCTGGCAAAATGACGTGGTGCAGAAAGTGCTGCGTCATGCCGACAAAAAGGATGCGATCGACACCTTCAACATGGGCCTCGGTTGGGTGGCGATTGTTTCGGCAGACGATGCCGACAAGGCTCTGGCCTGCGGCAAAGGTGCCAAAATCATCGGCGAAATGGACACCAGCGCTCAGGTCAGCGTGGAGATCATCTGAAAGATTCCGCCTTTTCGGCAGTGAAGGGAAGTTCTATGAACCGCCTTCTTCCTGCCCTCGCATTCCTCTTCGTCCTGTTGAGCGTCACCGCTCAGCAGCCTGCGCCAGCCCCCAAGGCCAAACGCGCCCCAAATCCGGCCATGGCGCCGATTCAGGATGTCACGGGACTTCCCCGCGTTTTGCTGATCGGTGATTCCATTTCCATCGGCTACACGCTGCCGACGCGCAAGCTGCTGGAAGGCAAGGCCAACGTACACCGCATCCCCACCAACGGTGGCCCGACCAAGAACGGCGTGGCGAACATCGCGAAGTGGCTGGGCACCAGCAAATGGGACGTGATTCACTTCAACTGGGGCATCCACGATCTCAAATACATGCCCGATGGCAAACGTCAGGTCGAACCCGCCGATTACGAGGCCAATCTGCGCAGTCTCGTCGCCACTCTGAAGAAGACCGGTGCCAAGCTGATCTGGGCCACCACCACGCCGATCCCTGACGGCGACCTCAATCCGCCCCGCAAATTCGGCCAGGTGAAGGAATACAACGAAATCGCCGCCAAAGTGATGGCCGAAAACGGCGTGGCCGTTGACGATCTGAACGCCCACATCACGCCCCAGCTCGCCACGATGCAGAATCCACGGGATGTGCATTACACCTCCGCTGGCTGCGAATATCTTGCCAAACAGGTCACCGCGGAAATCAGCAAGGCTCTGGCCAAGTAAGCGCTCAGCCAGGAGCGGGTTACAATTGAGGCCTCCGATTGTGCCGTGCTTCCGATGGATTCGTGTGCATCTTGGCCGGCAATCCAACCTGCACTTGTCATGAATACCCCGTTCAAGCGCCGCCTGTTCACCTTCCTGCTCATTTTCAGCTGCGTGAGTCCATGCTGCTGCCGGGTGTTTCCTTGTCGCAGGGCGTCTCTGAAATCACCGGGGTCGCCATCAGCCCGCTGCTGGGTGTCAGCGTCATGGGCGTGTGGACCTACTACAAGACCGAGCCGCATTTGCGCCATCGCCTGCCGTGGTACTGCCATCCAGGCGTCTGGGGCACAGGCTTGGGGTTGATCGTGATCTGCTTTCTCAAAGACTTCCTCGGTACGGCCGCGCCGCCGCTGGTCAAAAAGCCGCTCGATTTCCTTGAGCTCTTCGAAAACAAGCTCAGTGCGCTCGTTGCCACGATCGGTTTCGTGCCTCTTGTGGCTCTCGCCATGGCCCAGTACAACAAGATCCAGCCACAGGCCGTGAATGGACTGGCAGATTCCGGCCTGGCCGTGATGCCACTGGCCAGCGTGATCGACTTTGGCGTCCACACGCCTTGGATTTCCATCCCCGTCGCCATCGTGGCCTTCGGGGTGGTCTGGCTCAGTTCGCATGCCATCAATGTGCTCATCGCGCTCTCACCTTTTGGCATCGTCGATGCAGGTCTCAAGCTCATCAAACTCGGCCTCATGGCCCTGGTGGCTGGCAGCACGCTGATTCATCCGTATGCCGGTGCGGCGGTCTCGCTTGTGCTGATTCTCATCGGACTGCTGTTCGCTGGCTGGTCGTTTCGCCTAACGCTGTTCGGCACCCTCATGGGCAGCGACTTCCTGCTCAACAAACGCGCCAGCCCCGCCGACGTGGAATCCGGCGTGAAAGGCTTTCTGGCCCGCCGCACCGAGGGCGTGCCGGTGCGCACCATGGTCCGGCTCAAGCAGGATGCCGCAGGCCGTCCCGTGCTCAGCTATCACCCTTGGCTGGTATTGCCGGAGCGGCGCATCGCCGTGGCCGATGCCGACATGGTCATTTGCAAAGGGCTCGTGCATCCCTCGCTCGCCCACCGTCCTGCCGAAACCTCGGCAGCACTGCGCAGCACCCTCATTCTGCTGCCGCGTTATCGCAGGCTGGAGGACACGATCGCCCGGCATTTCGGCTGCCAGGAAGTGGTGGATGGAGCGCTCATGCGTGGCTTCAAAGCCATGCGTCAATGGCTCGTGGAGATGCTTTCGTCCGGGCGAAAACTCGTGGAAATGCACCCCGGATGAACCTTAGCGGGGTTGCGCAGGCGTGAATCCCGCCTATCTACGCGGCCCGCTTATGCACAGCTTCCGCTACCACCAAGGCCAGTTATTTGCCGAAAACGTCTCTCTTCAGTCCCTTGCCGAGAAACACGGCACGCCGCTCTATGTCTATTCCAAGGACACCATCGCCGGTCATTACACGCGTCTGGACGCTGCACTGGCCAAGCTGGACCATCTGATCTGCTTCGCGGTGAAGGCGAACTCCAATATCGCCGTGCTCAACACCATCGCCAAACTTGGCGGCGGTTTTGACATCGTCTCCGCAGGTGAACTCTACCGCGTCATCAAAGCCGGTGGCGATCCCGCGAAATGTACCTTTGCCGGCGTGGGCAAAACCCGCGACGAAATCGAGTACGCCCTCAAGCAGGGCATCTACTGTTTCAACGCTGAGTCCGAGGCGGAACTGCACTACATCAACCAAGTTGCCGGCGAACTCGGCATGCAGGCCCCCGTGGCCGTGCGCGTGAACCCCAATAAGAGGAGCGAGAACAAGTTCGGCATCGATTTCGACCAGATCCTCGACGTCTATGCCCGCGTGGCCGCCGACTGCCCAAACCTGATCATCAAAGGTCTGCAGATGCACATCGGCTCGCAGCTCACCAACGTGGATCCCTTCCTCGAAGCGGTGCAGAAGGTCATCCCGCTCGTGACGCAGGTGAAGAGAAGCTACGGCATCGAATTCTTCAGCATCGGCGGCGGCATCGGCATCAATTACAAGCAGAGCCTCGACTCCGGTGACTCCACTTGGTGGGAGGAGAACGCGGAAGTGCATCCGCTCACGATTCAGGCTTATGCCGAAGCCGTGGTGCCACACCTCGAACCCCTCGGTCTGCGCGTTCTTTGCGAACCCGGTCGTTTCATGGTCGGCAATGCTGGTGTCATGCTCACCAAGGTGCTCTACGAAAAGCGCGGCTCCGCCAAAATTTTCAAGATCGTCGATGCCGGCATGAATGACCTCATCCGTCCGACGCTTTACGAAGGCTGGCATCAGATCGTGCCCCTCAAGCAGCCTGCGAACGCCACCGTCGAGAAAGTCGATGTGGTCGGTCCGATCTGTGAATCCGGCGACTTCCTCGCCCAGAACCGCGAACTCCCGCTGGTGAAAGAGGGTGAATACCTCGCCGTGCTCAGCGCCGGGGCTTATGGTTTCACCATGGCGTCGAACTACAACACGCGCCCCATGCCCGCTGAAATCCTCGTCGATGGCGACAAAGCAACCGTCGTGCGTGAACGCCAGACCCTCGAAGACGTGCTCAAAGGCGAGCACCTCGCCTGATTGAATTCCGCGCCCCCCTCACGATGCACATCGCCGACATTCTCCAAGACCAGCGTCCCACGCTCTCGTTTGAGTTCAGGTGGTTCCACGCGTGAACTCACGCACGATCTGGTCGTGCGCATCAAAACCACGACCAGCCTCGATGCTGTGCCGCACCTCACCTGTGTCTGCCATAGCGAGGCCGACATTCACGCCATCCTGGAGCGTTACGCGAAGGCGGGTGTGAGCAACATTCTCGCCCTCGGTGGCGATCCGCCGAAGAACCTCGCCAACTACGAGCGTGCGAAGGATGCATTCCAGCACGCGGCGGACCTTGTCGCCTTCATCAAGAAGTTCAACGACACCGGCGCGCATCCTGACAAACGCGGCTTCGGCATCGGCGTCGCCGGATTCCCCGAAGGCCATCCCTCCACGCCGAATCGCGTGCTGGAGATGGATCATCTCAAAGCCAAGGTCGATGCCGGTGCGGACTACATCTGCACCCAGTTGTTTTTCGACAACCACGATTTCTACGACTTCCGCGAGCGCTGCCAGCTTGCCGGAATCAACATCCCGATCATTGCGGGCATCATGCCCATCACCAGCGCTTCGGGTATGCGTCGTATGGCTGAGCTCGCTGCGGGTGCACGTTACCCCGCCAAACTGCTCCGTGCCATCCAGCGCTGCGGGGGTGACGAAGCCGCCGTGCAAAAGGTCGGCATCCACTACGCCACTGAGGCGTCCGCAATCATGAGCGAAGAAGCCCCTCTCATCGCCGCCATCGAGGCAGGCGGCACCAAGTTCGTCTGCGCCATCGGCACCGGCCCGCACGATGTGCGTGACGTCATCCGCATCCCCACCACGACGCCGGAAGACACGCTCGCCGGGGTGAACCGCTTCCTCACGATGGCCAAGTCGAAGTACGGCTCCATCGCTGCCATCGGCATCGGATCTTTTGGTCCCATTGATCTCGACAAAAAAAGCGAGACCTACGGTTACATCACCTCCACGCCGAAGCCTGGCTGGCAGTTCACCAACATCGTGCAAAAGCTGCATGATCGCTACCACGTCCCCATCGCCTGGGACACGGATGTGAATGCCGCCGTTCTCGCTGAATATCTCTGGGGAGCCGGGCAGGACACAGATCCGCTCATCTACATTACCGTCGGCACCGGCGTCGGCGGGGGCGTGCTTATCAATGGCCAGCTTTTGCACGGCCTGCTGCATCCTGAGATCGGGCATCTCCTGGTGCCACCACCCCAGAACTCGTCAGCGGTCCAGCAGGCCTGCCACTGCCCCTTTCACAAAAGCTGCGTCGAAGGCTACATCAGCGGCACCGCCCTCGCCTCGCGCTGGGGTGTGAAAGCCGATGCCCTGCCGCCAGATCATCCCGCCTGGGAGGAGGTTGCCGATGTCATGGCGCATGCGCTGCTTAATCTCACGCTCAGCATCAGCCCGAAGCGCATCATCCTCGGCGGCGGTGTCATGAGCCAGGATCACATCCTGCCGCTCATTCGCGGTCAGCTTCACAAGCTCAACAACGGCTACCTCCGCGTCCCCGAACTCGGCCGCAGCATCGACGACTTCATCGTGGGTCCAGGTCTGGGAGCGCGTTCCGGTTTGCTCGGTGCTCTGGCGCTGGGCAAGTATGAGCTGGACCGGCATTTGAACCAGAAGGCTGAGACTTCAGCGGCTTGATGCGGCTCTGCCGGGAGTTGCACGCTCGAAATTCAAAGGTCTATTCCATGGCATGAAAAAGCTCCTGCTGCTCGCGCTGTGCGTCCTCGCTTGTCTCTCATCGGCTCAGCAGCCTGCCGCAGCGCCGAAACCGCCCGTCGGCCTGCCAAGGGATGCAAAGTACTTCAACGGAAAATGGTACGCCGTGGTTTTGGAAAAGGTGAACTGGGCGGTGGCGCAATCCCGTTGCAAGCAGCATGGCGGCCAGCTCGCCGTGGCGCATGATGAATCCACCGCCGTGTTCATTAAAACTCTCTCCGGCAAACTGCGCGTCTGGTTCGGTGCCACGGATGACAAGGTCGAGGGTATATGGGTATGGGTGGTCG
>NCCR01000315.1:0-825 GCA_002279765.1 Verrucomicrobia bacterium 12-59-8
ATTTTGCACGATCAAGGTGGGCTGGCCCTGGCTGCCCGAGGTGTGAGAGACAGAGTATTTGCCGAGGAACGGTTGTGTCACATTCCGAATGTCTTCAATGAACTCCTCGACTCCGGAACGGGTGACCACAGGATCGGTCACCACCTGATCAAAATGAGTCATCATTTCCGCCTTGGTCATGATGGGAAAATCCTCAAGCTTCGAGCAGCCCACATCAATATGTCGAAATTTCTCCCGATAATAGGACGAACGGGCGCGGGCAACTTCCAGCAGATGGCGCAAACGCTTCTGCTGATCCTCGATCACACGGCTCGGATTCATCCGCGTTGGCCGGAACTGGACGCCGGTCCAGTAGGAACGTTCGATGCATGACAGCAGATTGCCCCCTTTCGTACGATGGTGCAGAGGCTTGGGATCTTTCATTTTGTTAGCGTAAATTAGGCGCGCCAGCTTCGACACGGAAGTGAAAAAAATGGAGCGGAAACAGCCGTTTGCCAAAACGATTGTCTCCGCCCTTGTTCAAGGCTTTTTAGTTCGAATCAGGGAGCATGGTCGAGCACCCTGATGGATTCAACCTGGTCGTTCATTTCCCCAAGACTGGAGGCTGTCGAATTGGGAACGATGACCACGCTCGCGTCTTTGAAATCAGGGTCCTTATAGAGCACGACCCAGCAGCCTGGACCTGTTTGCAGACTGCCGATCTGGTTGTCCCAGTCGCGGCCTTTGAAGTTTTTCAACGACGAAAATGTCGCAGGTCCCTGAAGCTGCACCACCTGGCCGCGGAAGCCCGCGTCTTCGTAGATGTTCACATAGCAGTTGGGATCA
>NCCR01000315.1:889-5752 GCA_002279765.1 Verrucomicrobia bacterium 12-59-8
CGGAAGATGTGACTCGCAATTGGTCAGTGTTAATCCGATCAAAACAAGCATTGCAGCGAAGTGAGTTTTCATTGTCGTTGGGGGTTAGGTTTCCTTCCCTTTCCAATCGACTGATTTGACCCATGTGGATGGGGAAAAATCTTTCAAAAGCCTCGTGCAACCCTAAACGTTTGATGATTGATCCGGCCATGAGCGCGGTGATCTGCGAAACAACGGCATGCCGACCATGCCACTGGCCAAGCTCGCCGTTAGCACAAGGTATGCATGCTCGCCGCCATTGCAGGAGAGCCTTCCCTGACATTTCTTTCAATGCCTAACCCCTATATGAATACAGAAACCCCCATCAAACCCGCCGAACATCTGGTGCAGCGTCTCGTCCACGATGCAGAAACAATGGCACGAAATGAACCAGCCAAGGCCATGGCCGCAGCGTTGGGCATTGGCATGGTTCTCACTGTCCTGCCCACTCGTTTCCTTGTGGCGAGTGTGACTGCGGTGACCCTCACCCTGCTTCGCCCCGCCTTGCTCACACTCGGTGTGGTCAAAGCCTGCGAACTCTGCACCACTGCAAGCGAACCCACAAAATCCCAATTAATAATACCATGAACGATCCCTCCACCATTCCTCCCACCGACGAAGAACGTCCCGTGACTTCAGCGACTCCCCTCGCGCTCATGAGCCAGATCGAAGGTCTGGTTCGCCGCCATCCTGTGGTGGCAGCCCTGGCCACCGTGGGCTTCGGTTGCGCCGTAGGCATTGTCGCGCGGGAGCTGCTTGCTCCTCCTCCCACACCCAAACAACGTGCGCTTCAGCTTCTGGAAGACATCCAGCACCGTCTTGCCGAATTCGCGGAACCCGCGTACGACCGTGCAAGCGACATGGCTGATGATGGGATCAGCGCCGTGAAGCGTGGCCTTCATTCAGCGGCAAGCTCCAAATTGGGCAGCCGCCTCAGCCATCTCTTTTCGTAGCGTCCATTCCTCGGCAGCTACCATCTGCGAACGGCGCTGAACTGATCAGCGCCGTTTTCCCGCAGACTGCTATGCGCCTCAGCTCCGGGGGAAGCTAATGGCGTTGCGTTAAGAAAAAATAAATCCCAGCCACCCGCAGCAGGTGGCTGGATTAACCGTGGAAACGAAGTGGTGTTTTACTACCAGCGGCGGCGATCTCTCGCGCCGCCAATCATGTTGCCCGCAAGGGCACCAATGCCTGCGCCAGCGACGACGCCTCCCAGGTCTCGACCGATGAGACCGCCGGCCACACCACCGGTGACAGCACCGATGACAGTTCCTTGGCGAGCCGCCGGTCCGTTGCTGCACGAGACCAGTGAAAGCGAAGGTAGCATCACGACAAATAAGAGCGTTTTCATAAGAGCATTTTTGTTGTTTGCGGCACTATTTTGAATAATGCCACATTGGGTTCGCAATTCAGTCCGTCGGCGGCTGTATGAAGTCGGAGCTGGGGCTGGCACCACCTTCCTGCGCAGGTTGTCCACGAACGATGCAGCCAGATCAGCCGCCACAGGCGAACTCGCTTCCGCCATCCAAAGATCATCCTTACCTTCGATTCGAATATGGATCTGTTTTGCTCGTCGATACAATGCACCCCAAGATGAAAAAACGTTTCCGCACCTTCGCCTCATGGCATGTTTCAGGGTTGCTGGTGGCGCTTTTGCTCAGCGGATGCTCCTTGGAAGAGCGCCGGGAGAGGCGTGCCCGCCAGAATGCTTTCATCGATTACCGCCCCATGCCTGCAGACAGCGGCCGACTGCGTCTGGCGGTCAAAGACAACATCGACATGAAGGGGGAGGTCACCACGGCAGGCTCCGCCTATCTGGCCCGCACCAGCCCACCGGCCGCTCGTGATGCTCCTTGCCTCGCCCTGGCACGTGAGCGCAATGTGGCGATCGTGGGCAAAACCAATCTCACGGAATTTGCCGTGACGGTTTCCGGCGAAAACAGCCATTTTGGAACGCCGCGCAATCGTTTCGATGGCAGGCATGAAGTCATTCCTGGAGGATCTTCCAGTGGTTCCGCCGTGGCGGTCAAGACTGGCATGGCCGACGTGGCTTTGGGCACCGACACCGCAGGGTCTATCCGCGTTCCAGCGGCATGCTGCGGTGTCTATGGTTTGAAAACAACTTTCGGCCTCGTGTCCACCAAGGGTGTGTTTCCCATTTCGCCCAAGTACTTGGATACCGTCGGGCCAATGGCCAGAGACATCGACCATCTGGTCAAAGGCATGGACTTGCTGCAACGCGGCTTCGCCGGTCGTTACGCAAGAGCTGTCGCGGCCAGGCCCAGCGCCCGCCAGATAACCATTGGACGGCTCTACTTGGACGGCACCGATCCTGCCATCGACAAGGCCATCGATGAAACGCTCGCCGCCAGACACTTTAAAGTGATCACCCTTCCTGCGTCATTCAAGCAGCAGTGGGAGCAGGCGCAGAAAGATGGCAAAGTAGTGGCCGCCGCCGATGCCTGGCTGAGTGATCGGCAGTATGACAATAAGAAGGGTGTGAGCTTTCTCACGAAAGCGGTCTTTGCACTGGGGCAGATGGAGTACCACACCAGTTATGACGCCGCACTTAAACGTCGGCCGCATTGGCAGCACACGTTGCGTGAACTTTTCAAACACGTGGATTTCATCGCCGTCCCCACATTGCAAGGTCTGCCGCCCAAATTTCCGTTCTGGGGTTCAAGCGTCGTGTTTGAACTGCGTGTGTTCGGCATGCAAAACACAGTGGCGGTCAACTACGCTGGCAACCCCGCACTGGCAGTGCCCATCACTCTGCCCGCACGAAAAAAGATCGTGCCAGTGACCAGCCTGCAACTGATCGGCCGGCCCAATGCCGAGGCCGAACTGCTGAATGCGGGCCGTCTAATTGAATCCAAATCCTGATATGACCATGAACCTTCGCTCATTCATCCAAACCCTATGCGCCGCCATCGCGCTGCAGGCATGCACTCTTCCCTGCTCAGCCCAGACGGCACCTGAACTCATTGCAAAAGGAGATGTTTTCGATGTCACCTTCGAGGCGAATCGGGCGCTCAACTATTATCTGCAGGCCGTAAAGCTGGAACCAAAAAACGTGCCCTTGCTTCTGCGCATCGCCCGGCAGTATCGCTATCTGATGGCGCAGGCCAGGACGGACGAGGAGAGGCTCAAATTCGGCAACACCGCTCTGGGTTACGGGCAGCGAGCGGCGGCTCTGGCACCGAACGACTCCGAGGCTCAGCTTTCCCCTGCCATCACCTATGGCAAAATGCTGCCTTATCAGGGAGCCAAGGTGCAGGTGCAAGTTTCACCCTTGATCAAAGCTGCTGCCGACAGGGCGATCCGGCTCGATCCGAAGAACGACACCGCCTGGCACGTGCTGGGTCGCTGGCATCAAGTGCTCGCCAATATCGGCGTGGTCAAACGCGCTCTGGGAGGGCTCATTTACGGCAGGCTGCCCGTCACCACGAACGAAGCTGCGCTGAAGTGCTTCAGGCAGGCCATCGCCATCAATCCGCGTCGTCTGCGGCACTACATTGAACTGGGGCGCACCTACGCTCAGATGGGCAGCACCACTGAGGCGCGGCGGTTCCTCGAAAAAGGGCTGGCCATGCCGGATCAAGAACACGACGATCCAGAACTGAAAGTGAAAGGGCGCGAGGCTTTGGCAAAGCTGCCTTGATGCTCTTTCGTTTCCAAACTGCCAGGGTGCCCTGATCCCCCTCTCAGGCTGTTTCCTGTTCCAAACGATACACCCGCCCCTGGGAGTCGTTTCGAATTATGGGCATGAAACCTACAACCCTTATCATGCTGGCTTGCGCCGTCGCGTTTTCATTCACTGCCGCGCAAGATAAACCCTCAGACAAAACCACCGGTGAAAAAGCCAAGGAACTGCTGAAAAAGGCCGAGGAAAAAACGGTCGCTGCTGGCAAGGCCGTGGTGAAGACCACCAAGAAAGCAGGCCGCGCCATCGCCGATGCCGTCACCCGCGACTCCGACGCCGCCAAGGTCGAGGTGACCATTAATGACAGCGACATCTCCCTGCCGAAAAAGATCAGTGCTGGCAAAACCGCTTTCATGGTGAAAAACACCGGCAAAGAAAAGCACAACTTCCGCATCATGGGCAACGGCGTGGATGAGAAGTTCCTCATGGATGTAGCCGCCGATGACACCAAGGTCATGCACGTCCAGTTGAAGCCAGGCACCTATGAAATCACCTGCCCCACCAAAGCAAAGGAAGGCAACTCGATGAAGCAGACACTGACCGTCGAATAACCGTTTTCCCCGGTACGCTGCGTTAAAGTGCTTCCGGTGAGGTCATGGCAGGATGCCATGACCTCACTTTTTTGATGGAACGGTCGGGAGTCCTGCTTCACGCGACTACCTCTTCGTCAGCGCGCGCAGAACTTCGATGAGGGCAGGAAAATCCACCGGCTTGGTCAGGTGTGTCGTAAAGCCGGCTTCTCGTGTGAGGGCCACATCCGACTCCATCCCATAACCACTGAGGGCGATGGCGGGGGCATTGCTATGCCGGCGCATATCCTTGAGCAGGTCCAGGCCAGACCCGTCAGGCAGGCCCAGGTCGCTGATAATAAAGTCATACTCTCCCTGGCTGGCACAGCGCAGCGCCTCGGCGCAACTGCCGGCTGTGATCACTTCGTAGCCTCGGTGGACCAGCAGACGGTTCATGCTCCACAGCGTGTCAGCATGGTCGTCAATGAGCAATATTTTGCCCGTGGTTGGAGAGTTGGAAAGCGCGCTGGCGTCTGAGACCGCAGGGAGCTCGTCTGCGCTGGGGTTCAACGTAGCCGATAAAGGCAGGCGGATGGAAAAGGTGGCCCCCTGGTCGCGTCCAAGACTTTTGGC
>NCCR01000054.1:0-45049 GCA_002279765.1 Verrucomicrobia bacterium 12-59-8
AGACAAGAGCGTCGCACTCAGTGTGGTGGACAATGGCCGCGGCTTCAGCTCCGTTCCTGAAAACAGCCATGGATTAAAAGGTTTGGATGAGCGGGCGGCATTGCTAAACGGTGAGTTTTTCGCAGGAACAGAGCAGCGCGGCGGCGGCTTTTGCAGTATGGTAGTCCCGGCCTGATCGCATGACTTTACCTATCAAGACCCTTCTCGCGGATGATCAGGCGTTGTTTCGCGAGGCGCTGCATACCCTGCTTGCGCTCGACTGCAGCGTGGAGGTGGTCGCCGAAGCCGCGAATGGCGCGGAGGCGCTGCATCTCACCGCCCAGCACCTGCCGCAGGTGGTGCTGATGGACCTGCGCATGCCGGTGATGAGCGGCGCGGAGGCCACCCGGCGCATTCGTTCCATGCATCCAGACGTGCGGGTGTTGATTCTAACCCTCTTTGATCAGGAGGAGGATGTGTTTGAGGCGCTCCGTGCGGGTGCCTCCGGTTACGTGCTCAAAAGCAGTCCGCCATCACAGCTGGTGGATGCCATCAAGATCGTCGCCGCGGGCCAGACCTACCTGCAGCCATCCATCGCCACCCAGGTCGTGACGGAGTTCAACCGCCTCTCCCTGTCCGGCCAGCTGAGCAGTGAGGATCGTCGCCTCGCCAGCCAGCTCTCTCAGCGTGAAGTAGAGATTCTTCAGCATTTGGTGCGCGGCATGAGTAACAAGGAGATCGCCACCGCCTTGGGCATCACCGAAGGAACCGTAAAGAACCACATGACCCGCATTCTCGACAAACTACAGGTGCCGGATCGCACCGGCGCAGCGCTCAAGGCACGGGATCTCGGGCTGGGGTGAGCTACCTCGCCAGTAGCTCCTCACCGCGATACACCACACGCTCGACCATCCCTTGCAGCGTCTTGTCGAGGAAGGGCGTGTTGCTGCTTTTTGACCTCATGAACTCGCGGCTGAAGGTCGTGCTCCGGGCAGGATTGAAGACGATGAACTCGGCGGTTCCGCCTTCCTTGACGGGCACCGGCGGCAGCTTCATGAGGCGGCGCGGTTCGGCGCTGTAGCGCTGCACGATGAGCTGCCAGCTCAGGATGTCCTTGGCGATATAGCTGTCGTACAGAGAGACCAGCGCCGTTTCCAGACCCGTGATGCCAAACGGCGCGCTGGCGAAGTCCTGGTTCTTCTCAAACGGGGTGTGCGGCGCGTGGTCAGTGGCGATGACGTCGAACAAGCCGTCTTTCAGGCCCTGCAGCAGCGCGGCGTTGTCCTCCGGCGTGCGCAGCGGCGGGTTCATCTTGTAGTGCGTGTCGTAGTCGCCCACATGCTCATGGTTGAACATCAGATGATGCGGCGCGATCTCGCAGGTCACGCGGATGTCGCGATCCTTGGCGCGCTTGATCGTGCGCATGCCTTCGATGGTGCTGACATGCTGGATGTGCAGATGCACGCCCGTGTATTCGGCCAGGCGCGTGTCGCGTGAGATGCAGATCTCTTCGCTGATGCTCGGGATGCCGGGCAGGCCCAGCGCATAGCTGATCTTGCCCTCATGCATGCAGCCCTTGCCGCTGAGCGCTTTCAGCTCGCAGTGGCTGCCCAGCGGCAGGTCGTAATCGCGTGCATATTCCATCGCGCGCCGCAGCACCTGGGGGTTGTCCACGGCATAACCGTCATCGGTCAGCATGACACATCCGGCGGCCTTCATCCCGGCGATGCCCGCAAGCTCCTCGCCCTTGCGGCTCTTGGTGATGGCTCCGCTGGTGTAGATGCCAGGGCCGATGCGCGTGCGGCGGGCGCTTTCCAGCACGCTGCGCACCACGCCCGCGTTGTCGATGGCAGGCGTCGTGTTCGCCATCATGACAAAGCCGGTCACACCGCCATTGATCGCCGCCTCAGCGCAAGTGGCGATGTTTTCCTTGTCCTCCTGCCCCGGCTCCCGGGCATGCACATGGATGTCAAAGAGCCCAGGCAGCAGGATGCGGCCAGTGCAGTCGATGACTTCCGCATTCTCGACGCCCGTGATGCTCCCCGCCACGCCGATAATCTGTCCACCCTCGACGAGCACGTCGGCCGTCTGGAGCTGCGGACTGTCTTCGCTGGCGATGTGGGCGTTGCGGTAGAGGCGTTTCATGAAGCCATGATGTCAGGCATGATTTCAGCCTGCGCAAGCATGTGAAATGAGATCGTCTGAGGCGGGGGCGCTCCAAGTGATGTGGGCACTCTTGCCCGCAGCGAATGGCCCGGGACGCTCGTTTTTGCAGGCAGGAGTGCCCGCATCACTTTCACTTCTTCCTCACATACAGCAGCGCTCGGTCATGCGTCAGCAGGCACAGATCCAGGCGGCCGTCTCCATTGAGATCAAAGGCGGCGTAGTCATGCGGCTCGTTTTCCAGCCCCGTTTTCCCACGGAAATGCGGGTCCGTCTCAAACACGCGGAAGTACATCGCACTTGCCCACTTCTGTCCCGCAGCGGGCTGAAAAATCTCCACCACGCGGCTTTTGGCGGTGTCCAGCACGGCGATGTCATCCACATCTTCGCCGGAGAACGAGGCGGCGATGAGGTCGGAGGGCGTGGTGTCCTTCAGTTCGCTGTCAAAGGTGGCCACGGTGTCGAGCTTGAGCGTGGAGCCGTCCATAGGAGCCAGTTGAAAGCTCGTTTTGCCGAGCAGCAGCAGCTGGGTGCTTTTCTCCGCAGACAGCAGGACACACCTCTCGGGCGTCATGGCGGGCAGCGCATGGGTGTGGTCGGCTCGATAGACGCGATCTTCGCCTGCGGTGAGTTCGTACAGCTTGCTATGCGTGGCATCAATCAGCAGCACGGAGACTTGGCCGTTCTTGCGGGAGACCAACACGCTGTGCACCTCGGCGGCGGCATCAGGGGCGTTGAACTGCTCCACGATGGCCGCCTTGCCGTCGGCATCGACCTTGAACGCACGCGCCAGCTGCTGATGGGCGATGATGATCTCTTCTTTGCCGTCGCCGTCGAGGTCGCCCGTGGTGAGCGCGGCGGGGGCGAGCTTGCTAACAAAGGAATCAGGAATGCCTTCGACCCGCTTGAACGGCGCTTTGGCGTCCGTCGTACTCAGCAGCAGTTGCAACGGGCCGAGATTGGAAAACAAGGCGAGATCGCCCCGGCCATCCTGATTCGCATCGACGACGCGGATGCCGTTGATGCGGCCGGTTTTGATGGCGAGCTCCTGCGTGGTGGTGGTGAAGCCTTTGGCGTTGGTACTCTTGCGCAGCGTGACAAGCTGGGGCTTGGATTTGATCTCGGTGACGCACAGTATGGCCGAATCAGTGGTCAGCGTGAGCAGCGTTTCGCCGTCTTTGGCCTGATAGACGATTTCAGGATACAGCAGTCGATTGTCCTGCCAGTGCGCGACTCCGATGGACTGCTCGCCGGGGCTGAGCAGCACGAGCTCGGCTTTCTTGTCACCATTCACATCGGCGATCACCAGTGACTCCACACCGCTGAGGATGGGGAACTCGCGCCCCTCGGTGAAGGTGCCGCTGGCGCTGCCTTGAAACAACCAGGCACGCGCGGCTTTGGGCTCCGACATGAGGACGTCGGCATGCCCGTCTCCGGTGAGGTCTCCATAAGCCACAGCGCCGTTTTTGGATTCCGTCGGCGGCATGGCGTAGCGGATGGTGGCGGCGCGGTCGGCATCAGGCTCGGCGGCACCTTGAACGAGCTTGGCGACTTCCACCATGTTCGTTTCGTCCTGGATCCAGGCCACGCCGGTTTTCTTTGCGCCCAGGCGAATGGCATGCAGCCAGTGGCGTGAGGCGGGGATTTCGAGCCGCCACTCCTCGCCAAAGGTGGTGCCTTCATGCTGCAGGCGGACGAGCAGCGCATCCCCTTCCGGCGCGGTGTAGAAAATATCGGCACGTCCATCGTCATTGAGATCGGCGATGCTCAATCCGGCGCAGCCGCCATCTCCGAGCGCATAGTGCTGCGGCTCCGCCCAATCACCGGGCTTGGTTTGCAGCAGCACCATCAGGCGCGTGTTGGTCAGCAGGGCGATGTCATCGCGGCCATCACCGTTCAAATCTTGAACTGCGAGCACCTCGGTGTCGTCGCCAGTCGAGTCGAGCGTGAACTCGCGTTTCGCCGCCCAGGTCCCCTTGTCATCCTGCATGCGCAGCACGAGTTTGTCCTCATCCGTGATGAAGGCGATGTCCGCCTTCTTGTCGCCATTCCAGTCACCCACGACCAGGGCCAGCGCGGCATGTCCGATGACGAGCGGCTGCTTGTCAAAGCGCGAGACTTCGAGGATCGGGTTCCAGCGGTCGGCACGCGCGGATTTTTCCGGGGCACCCGGCTGCACACCATCCTTGCGCTGCAGCAGAAACTCAATGCGCGCACGTGAGGCGTTGATGATGGCAAGATCAGTCAGACCATCGCCATTGAAGTCAGCGGCACGCGGGCTGGCGGTGTTCCAGTCGAGCTTCACGATCTCCGGGCCGTCGAAATACAGTGCGGGCTGGTCAGCAAGAACGCTGGTCGCAAGAATCAAAGGCAGGAAAGCGAGGCGCATGGCGGGCGATGAGGGTTGGTGGCTTACTTGGCCTCGACCGGCGTGGTCAGGTAGTGAATCTGAATGGAGTCCGGGTGTGAATAGCTCGTGCTGAGCAGGCTGCCAAAGTAGCGCTCGAAGGTTTCATTGGAAGGACGTGCATTCGGGTCAAACCAGCTGCTGGCAGCGGCGGCGGCCTTTTCATCAGGGTCCTGGGCTTTCTTGCCGGGGCCTTTCTTTTTCGCGGCAGCTTTGTCTTTGGCTCCGGTTTTGCTTTCGAGCGTGGCGGCGGCGGTGGCGATCATGTTCATCAATCGGCCTGCATCCGTCACACCGACGCCGCTGTAGTTTTTGGGAACGAGGGAGAGGAGGTTCTGCACATGCGGATTGTCCCAGACGCTGGGGCCGGAGGGGTCCTTCATGCGCCCCAGGACTCTCTTCAGCGTGTCCTGGCTGCCAACGGAAATCAGCAGGTACTTGCCGGTGTTGCAGTAGGCAAACTCGGTGGCGGCATTGGCCGTCTGCGTGGCCTTGTACATGTAGATGTTGAAGCCGAGATAATCACTCTCCTCAAACGCTCCGAACCCGGCTCCGACGTAACGTTTGATGCTTTCGAGCACGCCGCCGAGCTTGTCGGCATCCTTGATCTTGAAGCCCATGACCTGGCTTTCTTTGGTGCCATTGCCATCCTGCGCCTGAATGACTTCATCGGCCAAGCTGCCGAAGAGATCGTCACGGATATTGAAGCCCAGCTGGCCTTCGAGCTGGGGAATCTGCATCGTGATCATCATCGCCATCGGACCAAGTTTGCCAATCATGCCAAGGAGCGCGTCATACACCTTGCTGAAGTCCATGCGTGAAACGCTGGCGGTCAGGATGCCGGCGGGGATGAAGGCGGGCAGCGTTATTTCGTTGCCGGAGCCGCGCAGCAGGGAGAGCACGCCAGTGGGCTTGTCGGGATGCAGGATCGTCAGGTCCATGCGTGACTGCGTGTCCGTCAATTCTGCGGTGAGGGCAAAGGCCTGCAACTCCTGCGCGCCGAGCATGTTCATGATCACCTTCGGCTTGATGTCGATACCCATGCCTCCGGCAGCTTTGCCCCCATCTTTTTTCTTCTCCTCTGCCGCAGCGAGCACCTGCTCGCCGAGTTCGAGCAGCTTCACGCCGTTGAAATACAGCAGCATGTCACCGCCACCGTTGGTCACCTGGCCGATGCGTGTGAGATGCTCACGTGCGGCTCCGGGCGGATCACCGGCATTGTTTTTCAGAGCGCCGATCATGTACTCCATGAGTTCGTGCGTGTTCGCCTCGATCATCACATCACCCACCACCGCCCAGGCCATGATCCAGGGTTCATCTGCCTCGTCTGACAGCGCGACGACCTGCACGCTCTCGCCGCCGATGTCCTCGGTGCGGAGTTTGACGTCGGCGTTCTCTTTTTTCTTGGATTCCACCTCGGCGAGCTTTTGCGCCTCGATCTCCTTCTGCTTGCCGGCGATTTCACACAGCGAGACATTCGGCGGATTTTTGTCGAACTGGTCGATGTCGCTGATCACCAAGTAGCTCACCAGTGCGCCCGGGTAATCCTTGAGCGTGTCGTACATGCTGCTGCCGTAGGTGTCCTTGAAAAACTTGTCCCACGGGGCGTCACCGTCTTTGCGCATAGGTGCCATCCAGCGTTTCGCCTCGTCATCCTGCATAAACTTCGCGTAGCTGCTCTTCTCCCAGTCGGCGAGCAGCTCGGGGGTGTTCTTGATGGCGATGACACCGACCGTGTCCTTCGGCATGAGATTGTACCATTGCTCCAGCCGGTCGGCGGCGGAGGCGGGGAGGATGCTGGCAAGCAGCAGTGAAAGGAGAAGGGGGGCGCGTTTCATGGAAGGTGGGATGACAGGTGGGGGGCAACTGTTCCTGAAGAATCAGCCGCCGGTGGTTACAGATTCCGGCTTTGTTTTTTCCTGCGGCGGTGCGGGCGGGGGAAGATAGCGGAAGCCACTGTTGGGATTACGCGGATCAAAGGCGAAGGCCTCGCGATTTTTCAGGAAGAGCTTCAGCACGTTCGAAGGAATCGAAAACCCTAGGCCCTCGACGCCGACACCGGCGGCCTTCATGTTGTTCACACCCACGACTTCGCCGCGTGCGTTGAACAGCGGCCCGCCGGAGTTGCCAGGGTTGATCTGCGTCGTGCTTTGAATGTACCAGCGGCCGCCGCTCTCACGCGCACGGATGCTGACGATGCCCTTCGACACCGAGCGCTCCAGCCCCAGCGGACTGCCAATGGCAAACACATCCTGCCCCTGCGTGAGCAGGTCGGAGTCTGCAGGATGGCCAGATCGAGAAAGCCGTTCATCGCAATGATCTTCACCTTCGTGAACTGCTGCTTCTCCAGGCCGTCGGGCTTTTTGCGGTACACCACCACCGTGATCTCACGCTCTCCGGCGATGACGTGCTGATTCGTGATCACATAGCCCAGCTTGTTGATGATAAACCCGGAGCCAAGACCGGAAGCCGTTTGAATCTGCACCACGGACTCCGCCACGCGCAGCACGTTCTTTTCCACCGTCATGGCTTCGCGCGTGGGCTCCACATAGTAGATGTCCTCGCCCTGCACAGCGGCGGTTGCGGCGGCTGATGCTGCGGCCTTTTCCAAAAGGGAAATCTCCGTACGCGGCACGGTCAGCACGGTGTGGCCGAGATCCAGCACCACGGCGTCTTCCCGATCCTTGAGCACTTCACCGCGCAGTTCTGCGCCGTTCTTGAGCACGATCTTGACGTTTTCCGCCCACAACGGTGAGGCCGCAAGGCAGGCCGCCACCAAGATTCCGAAGCTCAGGTTGTTTCGCATCACGGATTGAAACTCTAGCGGACGCGTTTGCGGATACGAGTTCTTTTTGCACATCTTGACTCGACGAACGTCCGCGCATCTCATGCGCCGATGCCCGCCCACGCTCTCATTGCTGCCGCCCAGACCCTGCGCGAATCCCTGCGCCCGCTGCGTTTCGCCGCCCCAGTCGAATACGTCTATCAGCCCCTCGACTACGCATGGGCGCCGCATCAGGCCTACCTGCGCCGCTTTGGCAGCAGCAAAAAACGCGTCGTTCTCGTCGGCATGAACCCCGGCCCCTTTGGCATGACACAGACCGGCGTCCCCTTCGGCGAGATCGCCGCCGTGCGCGACTGGATGGGCATCAACGAACCCGTCGGCAAACCCGAGCGCGAACACAAAAAGCGCCCCGTCGTCGGCTTCGACTGCCCCAATTCCGAAGTCAGCGGCAGACGCCTCTGGGGCCTCTTCGCTCAGCGCTTCGGCACAGCAGAAGCCTTCTTCAAAGACCACTTCGTCGCCAACTACTGCCCCCTCGTCTTCATCGAAGACAGCGGCCGCAATCACACCCCCGACAAACTCCCCGCCGCCGAAACCACCGCCATGGAAGCCGCCTGCGATGCTCATCTGCAAGCCGTCATCACCGCCCTCCAGCCCGAATGGGTCATCGGCGTCGGTGCCTTCGCAGAGGAGCGCGCCAATCGCGCCAAAGCAGCCATGCACGGCACCTTCAAAACCGGCCGCGTCCTCCACCCCAGCCCCGCCAGCCCCGCCGCCAACCGCGACTGGGCCGGAGCCGCCACCAAGCAGCTCATCAAACTCGGCGTCTGGGAATAGCGCAGGGAAACCCCCAAGAGCATCGCCAAGGCGCCAGCAAAGTAGTCCGCACACTCCGTGTGCGGAATTCCGCCACACCCGGCCACTCCGCACCTCGCGCAGCGCGCCGAAGGCAATCCCCTGTGCGGTCTGGGAAACCACCGCCAACAATCGCAAACAACCGCCAACTCCCCCTCTCCTCCCGTCCTCAGTCTTCTTGAGCCCTGAAAGGGCGGCATAAAGTAGCCCCGGGCAAGCGAGCCTCAGCGAGCGCCGCCCGGGGTTTCATGCAACAAATCCGGGAAGCAAACCCAACACTCCGCAACACCCCATGCCCACCAGCAGCGTCTGCAATGCGCCCCGCCACGCCTCAGCCGCAAACTTCTCCACCGCCCTCGCGAATGCGGCAGCAAAGGGGTCCGCATCTCGCGCAGCGCGCCGAAGGCAATCCTCTGTGCGGTCTGGGAAACCACCGCCAACAACCGCCAACTCTCCCCCGCCCCCAAACTTTGTCTTTGCCGCCACGCCCCCACCTGCTAGCAAGAGCGCATGCCCAGCAGCCCCCTGCAAAAGATCCTCGCTAAATACCGCGCCACATCCCAGACCGAACGGGAAAAAGGCACCTACTTCGAGGAACTCATCCGCACCTACTTCCGCTTCGAGGCCAGCTACGCGGACCTCTATTCCGAGGTCTGGCTCTTCGCCGACTGGGCCAAGGAAATCGGCACCCCAGAGTTCGGCATCAGCGCCAAAGACACCGGCATCGACCTCGTCGCCCGCACTCGCGGCACCGAGGAATACCACGCCATCCAGTGCAAATGCTACGCCCCCGACTACCGGGTGATGAAAGGCGACATCGACAGCTTCTTCACCGCCTCCGGAAAGAGATGCTTTGCCCAGCGCATCATCGTCACCACCACCAACGACTGGAGCGAAAACGCGGAGAACGCCCTCAGCAGCCAGCACCCACCCGTTTACAAGATCGACCTTCACGATCTGGAAGTCAGCCAGATCGACTGGGCCAAATACCAGCCCAGCAAGCCCCCGGCTCTCAAGCCCAAGAAGCAGCTCCGCCTCCACCAGACCACCGCCACGACCAAAGTGGGCCTCGGCTTCCAGTCTTCAGATCGTGGCAAGCTCATCATGGCCTGCGGCACCGGCAAGACCTTCACCTCGCTCAAGATCGCCGAGGAAATCGCCGGAAAAAACAAAGTCGTCCTCTTCCTCGTTCCTTCGCTCAATCTGCTTTCCCAGTCCCTCACCGAATGGACCCAGGAGAGCGCCATCCCGCTCCACAGCTTCGCCGTCTGCTCAGATGCCGAGGTGGGCAAGAAGCGCGAGCAGACCGACGAAGACATCGTCGAAACCTTCGCCCACGAGCTGCGCTATCCCGCCACCACAGACGCCAAGCGCCTCGCCTTTGAAGTCTTGAAGCGGCACGACGCCCAGCACATGAGCGTCATCTTCTCCACCTACCATTCGCTCGATGTGCTCAGCCGCGCGCAGAAGAAATTCGGCCTGCCGCAGATCGACCTCGTCATCTGCGACGAAGCCCACCGCACCACCGGAGCCACTTTCGACACCGACGACAAGGAGAGCAATTTCGTCCGCATCCATGACAACGACTTCCTGCTCGCCGCCAAGCGCCTCTACATGACCGCCACCCCGCGCATCTACGCGGACAGCGCCAAGGCCCAGGCCGAGAAAGAAAACATCGCCATCTGCTCCATGGATGACGAGGCCCTCTACGGAAAGCAGTTCCATGTCATCACCTTCTCCGAGGCCGTGGAGTTAAAACTCCTCACCATCAGCGAAGACCACGTCAGCTCCCGCCTGCAAGACCTCCTCAAGGACGAAAATAACCAGCTCAAGGTGGACGACGCCGCCCGCATCATCGGCTGCTGGAAGGCCCTCAGCAAACAAGGCCTTAGCACCGACCTCTCCCAAGACACGCAGCCCATGAAGCGCGCCTTCGCCTTCTGTCAGGTCATTGAGCGCCACGCCGGGTCCAAGGTCCACAAAGTCTCCTCTAAACAGATCGTCAGCATGTTCAAGGCCGTCGTGGGGGCAATGAAGATCGTGAAGGGGCTGCTGGGACTAGCGTTTAAGCGGCGATGGGTAACAGTGCGGTGAAGGAAAGCCTATGAACCGTTATCTCATCATTACCGATTACACTCGCTTTAAGCCAAAAAATCCCAACGTCTGCATCGCTGGGATAGACTACAACACGGGCGAGTGCATTCGGCCCTATCCTTACCTGAGTTTTCAGGAAGCGCTCAGGCTGGGCATTGCCCCCGGGGCTATCCTGCACGGAAACTTTGACCTGCAGCCCAATCGTAGTGGTCCGCATCAGGAGGATTCCAGCTTCGCGGATTTGCAGTTATACGGAGTTTCCACAGCCAGCACGTTTCGTGATGTGCTGCTAAGAAGAGCTTTTGACGACGTGCGGCCAGCTTTCGGACTCTCCGCACATCACACCGGGCGCGGAGTGCCAGTCGGGCACCAGCTAGCGCACTCCATCGCTTCCGTGCGAGTGTTGCCATCAAGTGTGGCTGTGGTGGAGGACGGATTTACTGCTGGCAAGATTCGGCTTAACTTCACTGATCTGTTGGGCGAAAGCTGGACGGGGTTTCCCATCACCGACCTGGGCTTCTATGACTACGCTCAGCAGCACCAGACCCGCGGAGCCCTGGATGTCATCAACAACTGGATGCAAAGCCAGTCCGAGGTGATGCTGCGGATCGGACTCAGCCGAGCATTTCAGCCATCAGGCCAGCCCAACGCCTACTGGATGCAGGCCAACGGCATCTATACGTTCCCGGAAGCACCACCCGGCATCCGCAAACATGCGTAGAGTGTCTTGTTGGCAGTTCCATCGAAATGAATTCACTCTTCACCATCGGTCACTCGACCCACGATTTTCCGACGTTTCTCAGACTGTTGAAGCAGCATGAGATTGAAGTCGTGGCCGATGTCCGGTCGCGTCCATTCAGTCGGTTTCCATGGTTCACTCGGGATGCGTTGGAAAAGGAACTGAAGGCTAATGGCATTCGATATGTCTTTCTGGGAGCCGAGCTGGGTGCTCGGCGCGAGGAGCGCGAGTGTTACATCGGCCCACGGGCCGACTATCGATTAATTGCACAAACATCGGCATATCAGAGGGGAATCGAGCGGCTGCGGAATGGGGTGTCCCGCTTCCGAATTGCGCTCATGTGCTCCGAACGCGAGCCGCTGGACTGCCACCGAACGATACTGGTTTGCCGCCATGCCAAGGACTTTGCCGACATCTCTCACATACGCGCAGATGGACGGCTGGAATCCCATGCAGAAGCGGAGGCGCGATTGTTATCCCGATACTTCTCCAACAATCATGACTTCTTCCGCTGTGAGGGTGAGATGCTTGACGAAGCCTACCTGCGGCGCGGCGAAGAAATTAACTACGTTGACGAAACCCAAACCTCAATGCTGAGGGAGACTCCTTTGAACGATGAATACTGACACGACTGTTTACACCATTGGCTTCACCAAGAAGACCGCTGCTGAGTTCTTTGAGATGCTGCGCAAGAGCGGCACCAAGCGGGTGGTGGATGTGCGACTCAACAATGTTTCCCAGCTCGCGGGTTTTTCAAAGAAGGACGATCTCCAATACTTCCTGAAAGAGATCGTCGGCATCGACTACATCCATCAGCCATTGCTCGCGCCGACTGCTGACATTTTGGACGCCTACAAAAAGCACAAGGGAGACTGGAGCATCTACGAACCCGCGTTTCTAGATTTGATGAAGAAGCGCGAGATCGAGAAGCGAATTGATCCAGCAACGATCAAAGGGGGCTGCCTCTTGTGCAGCGAGGACAAGCCACATCATTGCCATCGACGGCTAGTCGTTGAATACTTGAAATCCAAGTGGGATGACTTGGATATTCAACACTTGATTTAACCCTTCTTCGGTCAAGCCTATGCCTGGAGCCTCGTTCATCTACGACCTGCTGCACTCCCCTGACTACCGCAGCCGCTACGCTGACAACCTCGGCAAGGAACTCCCGCGCATCCCCGCCGTAAAGACCTTCGCCGACTTCCGCGCCTTCTCCAAGGCAGGCCGCGACCTCGCCCACTGGCACCTCAACTACGAAACCGTGGACCCCTACGCCGGAGCTACCCTCGACGTCGGCAAGCACACCCTCAAAGGCTTGCAGCCCGCCGACTACCGCGTGGAGAAAATGAAGTTCGCCAAAACCCGCGACCCCGAGACCAACAAGTCCATCAACGACAAAACCACCGTCTTCTACAACGCCCACATCACCATCCGCGACATCCCCGAAGAAGCCTACACCTACATCGTCAACGGCAAACCCGCCCTCGAATGGGTCATGGAACGCCAGTCCGTCACCACCTACAAAGACAGCGGCATCACCAACGACGCCAACCTCTGGGCCACCGAAACCATGAACAACCCCAAGTATCCCCTCGAACTCTTCCTCCGCGTCATCACCGTCAGCCTGGAGACGATGAATATCGTCAACGCCTTGCCAAAGCTCCAGCTCGACTGAAAGTGCTCCCGACTTGAGTTGTCTGGCATCTGAGTTCCCCATTATTTTACCTTCAGTCGCGGCAGGGGAAGGGCTGGTAAAATAATGAGGGGTAAAATAATGGGGAGATGATTTCGGTCCCGACTCAAGCCCCTCTTCTCTGCCTCTTGGTGAGTCTTTTTTGCGTCCCTTTGCGGCCATTCCTCCGGGCAAACAGGGTTAGAAGAATGAGGACAGGGTGAAAAAATTGAAAAAACGACTCGGCCCGCATCCCACACTGCGCACATCAAACCCCGAACTCCCTCATAACTCTGGATCATTAGTGTCATATGAGTGTTCGATTAGTGGTTCAACAAATCCGACCGATCTCCACGCAATCATAACCCCGCCCCCATCCGCACTACCTTCAACCTCAAAAACGCCTTTCCCCACGGCGACACCGCGTTCCGATACCGAAACGTCAGCCGGTTCGGCGGCAGCGGGTTGGCGATGCTGACGGCCTCGACATCCGTGGTGCCCCATTGCAGGAGATTGCTGGAGGACTCGATGGTGTACTGCACATCGGCGGCGCTGGGGACGTAGCTGAGCGTGAGGTAGTTGTTCAATAACGTCGGAGCAGGCAGTCCTTGGCTGTCAGGAACCAAGGCGTTGAGGGCCAGGGCATATTCCAGCAGGTTGGGCGTGCCGTCGTGATCCCAGTCGGCGTCATCCGCTGCCAGGGCGGAGCCTGCGTCATCGCCGAAGCTGGCATGCCGCCATTGATCCACCGGAGTAGCCAGCAGAGTGAAGGACGTGCTGGCTAGATCGGTGCCTGCGGTGATGTCAGCGCCCCCTTGGAGCGTGATAGTCCCGCTGTAATTCGCCGCCGGAGAAATGCCGCTCAAGGAGATGCGGAAGAGCGGGCCGTCATACGTTTCGCCCGGCAGCAGAATGCCGGGCACGTTGCCAAAGAAGGCGTTGCTCGACAGCGCCGTGTCACCTTGGGGATCGGCGGTGAAGGTGGCCATGACATCGTTGAGAAACAGCCGGTCAGTCGCGCTAGTGTTCGTCAGCGTACCGCTGAAGAGCGCCTCCGCACCCGCCGAGACTGGCTGCGCGACCGGATTTAACGACAGCGTCAGGCCAGCAAAAGCCGTATGGCTCCACAGCAGCAAGCCAAGTACGTACTTCACGGCGCATCCTCCCCGATGGCGAAGAGAATGGCATTCGCGATGACATACACCGTGCCGTCCACCCCGATGACGGAAGGGGTGTAGGCCTCGCCAATGCCAGCGGTCAGCGTGAGCGGCTCAATGAGCGTGTTGGATTTGAAATCCCAGCGATAGACCTTGCCATCCTCACTGTGTACGATGGCGGACTTCTTTGCGCTGTCGATGGCCATCGTGTTCACGCACCATTCGCGTACCGCTCCAGGCACAGTAGGATACTCATCATCCGGCGTGGGTCCCAGGACCGTGAGAATCTCCTTCATCACCGTCGCTCCGCTGACGGCATCCGTCATCGTGTCGTTCGGATCGAGCACCGCCAGCTTGTTGAGGCCGTCGCCGCCGACACTGGCGTAGTTGTTGTACTTTGAAAGCAGCAGGTATTTGGACGTACCCTGATATGTGGGCACCAAGGCTGCGGGCACAACCGAGGGCGTATGATCCCACCCGAACGCACCCGACGGCTTCGACTGCGTCAGGGTCATGTCATAGTGCCGCAGCCAGCCGCGGTAGTGGTTCGCACCCCACGAATGCTCAAACACACCGAAATAAACATCGCCATCAGGTCCGACCATCGGCGAGGCCGTGCCATCGTCGAGCAGGCGTGCATCATCGATCGGACTCAGTGCATCCTTGAGCCTCACCTTGCCCGTGGTGGCCAGCGTGCCGCTGTCCAATGCCAGCAGATAGCCAAAGCCATTGCCGTCCATCACCGCAACGTAGAGCGACTTGTGATTGTTGCTCAAAGCAGGGGCCAGATTGTGCGGCAGCCGCAACACCGCCGGATCATCTGCCGCACTGGTCGCGCTCACCCATGAGCCCGTGCCATCTTCCGAAATGCGGGCGATCCCGCTTTGCAGCGTCGGCGTGGTGGTGCCGGTGACGATGAAGCCGAAGTAAATGTTGCCATAACGGTCGGACGTGATCGGCGTATTGATCCGCACATTGGCATCAAAAGTTGCCGAATCCGACACATAATGTCCGAGTCCGTAGAACGCGATTTTGCCCGTCGTACCCGAGGCCGCGTCCGGTGTGTCGCGGTAGGACACCGTCCCTCCCGCATCCGCATAATACACCCGGTTCTTCGGCGTCAGAGCGATGCCAAAATGCGGCACCCAGTTATGGGCCGGCAGGGAGTAGCCCGTCGGCAGTTGCCATTTTTGTGCTCCCGTTGCGCCATCACGCGCCTCAATGCGAAAGCCATCACCAGCTCCCGTCTTCACCGGCACGATCACGGTGTTCTGCCGCGTGATCAACGGCGATCCATAATGTGCGTAAAGCGTAGTTCCCACATACTGCGGTGCCAAATCCACCGGGATTTGCCATAAGATGCGCTGCAGTGCTTTGGAACTCACCTGAGACAGCCCTGTGTGCTGCGGATCATGCCCATGCCCGCTCCATGCCAAAGCAATGCTGTGCGATTGCGCATGGAGCTGCACCACGCTGCAACCAAGCAGCAGGCTGAGAACAAAAAGGCGTTGGCGACGGGCAATCATCCAGTGGGCAGGGCCAAGTTCACCAAATTTCACCCCTCAGGTCAAGGACGCGTTGCCACGGCTGGAAACTTATCGACACCTCAGACGCCCCGGAGCTGTTGCAACAATTCCGCCGCAGAGGCGTTCAAGCAGCATGAACAAGCTTGGTGCCATCACGACTCTGCTTGTGCTGACAGTGGCCGCGCCAGCCTCGAATCCCGCTGAGGCGGCCAAGAACACTCCGGCGAAAGCGGCCACCCCGGTGCAGCCGCCGAGCGAGGCGGAACTCCGCACTGGGAGCACTAAAAGCCTCGGCTTCCTGGCCAGGGAAGGAGAGGAATGGATGACTGCTAAAAATTGCAATGGCTGTCATCACCTGCCTGAGTTGCTCTGGAGCCATCGCGAGGCGAAGCGGCGCGGATTTGTCGTGGATGCCAAAAAGTACGACGAATGGCTCGAATGGGCGGTCGAACGTGCGACGGACAAGCGGCCGGGACTTGAGGAGGCCGCACTGATGATCTTAGCCCTGCCGGAGCGGTCCGCGCCAGAGCTGACGAAACTGCTCGCTGCTGAGCAAAAACCGGACGGTTCATGGAATCCTGCGGGGCAGTTTTCCGGCATGCAGAAACGCGGTGCGGGTGATGCGCGGGCCAACACCCTCCGACTCAGCCTGATCGCTCTCGCCACGCCACAGCATGCAGCGGCTGAGTCAGATGGGGCGCACACCAAGGCTGCTGCCATGCTGCAAAAGAAAGACGCTCCCTCCACCATGGAGTCGCTCGTCTTCCGGACGCTCTATGCACGCCGCTTTGGCAAACCGGAGGAAGCCGGTGCTTTGGTCAAAGACATCGTCCAACGGCAGCGCGGCGATGGTGGCTGGAGCTACATCCTCAGCGAAAACATGAGCGACGCTCTCGCAACCGGCGAGGTGCTGTACGTTTTGCAGGATAATGCTACTGATCCACCCACTGCGAACGCCATCGCTCGTGCCCAGCATTGGCTGCTTCAGACTCAGCGCGATGACGGCAGATGGTCCATCGACATCACGCACATCAGCCAGGTTGACCGCAGCGGCCCCGCCAAAGCGAAATCCTTCAAGGACGCCACTGGCATCTACACCTACTGGGGCAGTTCGTGGGCCACGATCGGCCTGCTGCAGGCAGTGCCTGTGAAGTAGCCGTGTCGTAGGTCGGTGCTTGCCGCGTGCAAAAACATCGCCTATTCCTCGCGTCCTATGTCAGCCATCCCCGCCGAATTTCCCGGAGTCACCGCCGTCACGAAAGCAAACGTCTATTTTGACGGCAAAGTCGTCAGCCACAGCATTTTGTTCCCAGACGGCAGCAAGAAAACCCTCGGTCTCATCTATCCCGGTGATTTCCATTTTGGCACCGCCAAGGCGGAGCGCATGGAGATCGTGGCCGGTGACTGCGTCGTGAAACTCGACGGTGGAGATGCGAAGGCGGCTTACACAGGCGGTCAGTTCTTCGACGTTCCCGCCAACAGCGGCTTCGACATCACTGTCAGCTCCGGCATCTGCGAGTACATTTGTTCGTTCCTGGATTGAACCGGCTGCAGCGGGCGGCGTTACTTTCTTTACACATTCTTAACTCCACCCCCAGAGGCGTTCACTGGAGGCCGGGGCTTTTTAGGTGATCCTCCCATCGTCATGAACGACACGACTGACAAACCCGCCCTCCACAAGCTTTCCACCACCACCCTCGTCATCGGGGCGCTGGGGGTGGTCTTCGGAGACATTGGCACAAGCCCGATCTATACGCTGAAGGAGTGCTTCAGCCCTCACAGCCCGCATCATGTGGCCGCCACGCACGCGAATCTGCTGGGTGTCGTCTCGCTGGTGCTATGGGCGCTGATCGTGCTTGTCTGCGTCAAGTATCTCGTCTTCGTGCTGCGTGCGGACAATAAAGGCGAGGGTGGTGTGCTCTCGCTCATGGCGCTGGCATCGCATGGCATGTCGGAGACGTTGAAACGCCGTACGGTGATCGTGCTGCTGGGCCTGTTTGGCGCGGCGTTGTTGTTTGGTGATGGCATCATCACTCCTGCCATTTCCGTGCTCAGCGCCATCGAAGGTCTCAAGGATGGCGGATTGCTTGGCAAGCCGCCGACGGAGTTAGCTGCGGCATTGCGATGGGATGAGCACATGGAGTGGCTCATCATGGGCATCACCATCGTGATACTCATCGTACTGTTTTCGGTGCAGTTCCTCGGCACGGCGCGCATGGGGCGCTTTTTTGGTCCGATCACCGGCTTGTGGTTCGTGACACTTGCGGCGCTTGGTGTGTCGCACTTGATTCACGGTCCGGAAATCCTCGCGGCATTCAATCCCTGGCATGGCTGGCACTTTTTGACCACTGGCGGCCACCAATCTTTTGTGATTCTCGGCAGTGTGTTTCTGGCCGTCACGGGGGGGGAGGCGCTGTATGCCGACATGGGCCATTTTGGTGCCGGGCCGATTCGCCGGGGCTGGTTTTCGCTCGTGCTGCCGGCGCTGGCATTGAACTACCTCGGCCAGGGGGCGCTGCTCATGCAGCAGCCGGATCTGGCGCACGCGCCTTTCTTCCAAATGGCCCCCGCGTGGGCCACGCTGCCGCTCGTGCTGCTCGCTACCGCCGCGACGGTGATTGCATCGCAAGCGCTCATCACCGGCACCTACTCGCTGACGCTGAGCGCTGTGCAGTTGGGCTATTTGCCGCGTCTTAGCATTCGCCATACGTCGGAGCATGCTCAGGGTCAGATCTACATCCCGCTGGTGAACTGGGTGCTCATGCTGGCATGCCTCACCCTGGTGCTGGCCTTCCGTAACTCGACGAATCTCGCCGCTGCGTATGGCGTGGCCGTGACGATGACCATGCTCATCACTACCTTCCTGTTTTATTTTGCCGCACGACATCTGTGGCAGTGGTCGCTGCTCAAGACACTACCGCTGTGTCTGTTGTTTGCCGTGATCGAGATCGCCTTTCTCAGCGCCAACCTGGTGAAATTCTTCGACGGCGGCTGGTTCCCTCTCGTGGTCGGTGTGATCATTTTCACCCTCATGACGACCTGGGCCACAGGCCGCCGCCTGGTGCGTGCCTCGATGGAAAAAAGTGCGCTCACTCAGGAAACACTGTGCCAAAGCATCAAGCGCAGCCCTCCTATCACTGTGCCCGGCACCGCCATTTTCATGTCGAGCACCAGCGGGCGCGCGCCCATCGCCCTGCTGCACAGTTTGAAACACTACCGGGCCATCCATGAGCGGGTCATCTTCATGACGTTGATCACCGAGGACGAGCCTTGGGTGCCGCCGGGTCGCCGCGTGGAAGTCGAAAAGATTGCCGAAGGTTTCTGGCGCGTGACAGGCCGCTACGGTTTCATGCAAAAGCCCAATGTGCCGCGCCTGCTGCACCACTGCAGCAATCAAGGCCTCGAAGTCGTGGCGGAGAAGGCGACCTTTTTCCTGGGCCGCGAAATCATCGTTCCAAGTCCGAAGCCCGGCATGGTGATATGGCGCGAACACCTCTTTGCTTTCGCCAGCAAGCTGGCGCAGCAGCCCGCGACCTACTTTCAGATTCCCGTGGGCCGGGTGATCGAGCTGGGTCAGCAGGTGGAGATTTAAGCCGTGCGTTAACGCTTTTTTGACGCTTCAGGCAGGGCCTTTAACTCACTTTTCGTGAGTTATGCGGGAGGGTGGGGATGTCATGAACGACCTCATCTACCTCGGCCTCACACTGGCCTGCTTCATCTTCTGTGGCCTCTACGTGCGCGGCTGCGAAACCCTTTAATTCACCCGCGCCATGGAAACCATCCTCGTCGGGCTGATCGCCCTCCCCCTGCTCGCTTACCTCATGGTGGCGATGCTGCGTCCTGAAAAATTCTAACTCTGACCCGCCATGCACTCCACAGACTGGCTGCAATTCGTCCTTTATCTGGGCCTCCTCGCGCTCATCACGAAACCGATGGGTCTGTATCTCATGCAGGTGCTCGATGCTGACGGGCGCACCTGGATCGACCCGCTCCTTAAACCGGTGGAAAAGCTCACCTACAAGCTGATTGGCATTGATCCAAAGCGGGAACAATCGTGGCAGATGTACACCTTTGCCATGCTGGCTTTCAGCCTCGTGGGTGTCGTGTTCACGTATGCGATCCTGCGTCTGCAGGATGTGCTGCCGCTCAATCCTCAGGGCCTGCCGGCGTTGAGCCATCACCTAGCCTTCAACACTGCGGTCAGTTTCACGACCAACACCAACTGGCAGAGTTACGGTGGTGAGACCACGATGTCCTACTTCTCGCAGATGGTGGGGCTAACGTTTCATAACTTCGTCTCCGCCGCCGTCGGCATTGGCATCGCAGCGGCTCTGGTGCGTGGCATTGCGCGCAGTTCAGTGAAGACGGTCGGCAACTTCTGGGCCGATCTCGTGCGCGTCACCTATTACCTCCTGCTGCCAATCTGCATCGTCTTTGCGATCTTCCTCCTCTCGCAGGGCATGATCCAAAACTTTGATGGCTTCACGAAGGTGAAGACGCTCGAAGGCGCGGAGCAGGTGATCGCACAGGGACCGATGGCCTCGCAGGTGGCGATCAAGATGCTTGGTACCAATGGCGGTGGCTTTATGAATGCGAACGCCTCGCATCCCTTCGAAAATCCGACGCCGCTCTCGAACTTTGTGCAGATGCTCTCGATTTTCTCGATCGGCAGCGGGCTAACCTACTACCTCGGACGCTTGGTCAAAAACCAGTCGCACGGCTGGGCCGTCTGGGCCGCCATGATGGTGCTGGTTGTCGGCGGGGTGCTCGTCTGCGCGCACTTTGAAGCCGCCGGTAATCCAATCCACCAGCAACTCGGCATCGCCGCTACGGATGGCAACATGGAGGGCAAGGAGGTGCGCTTTGGCATCTTCAACTCAGCGCTGTTTGCCACCATCACTACTGCAGCATCCTGCGGCGCGGTGAATTCGATGCATGACTCGTTCACCGCAATCGGCGGACTCGTGCCGCTTTTCATGATCGAGCTCGGCGAGGTCGTCATCGGCGGTGTGGGCGCAGGTTTGTACGGCATGCTCGTGTTTGTCATCCTAGCGGTCTTCATCGCGGGTCTCATGGTGGGCCGCACGCCGGAGTATCTGGGCAAGAAGATCCAGGCGAAGGAGGTCAAGCTCTGCATGCTCACGCTGCTGGTGCTCACACTCAGCATCCTCGGATTCACCGCCTGGGCCTGTGTGAGCGGCTGGGGCGTGGCCGGTCTGAACAACAGCGGCCCGCATGGCTTCAGCGAGATGTTGTATGCCTACAGCTCCGCCACTGGCAACAACGGCAGCGCATTTGCAGGTCTCACGGCCAACGCCCCCTGGTATAACACCACGCTCGGCATCGCCATGCTCATCGGCCGCTTCCTCATGATCGTCCCTATCATGGCGCTGGCAGGATCGCTCGCGGGCAAACAAGCCGTGCCTCCCAGCGCGGGTACGTTTCCGGTCAATGGAGCCACCTTCACCGTGCTGCTCATCGGCACCGTGCTGCTCATTGGCGCTCTCAATTTCCTGCCTGCACTCGCACTTGGACCCATCGTTGAGCACTTCCTCACGACCCAGGGCAGGCTGTTCTAATCCCTCATCCTCACGTACATGTCCCACAAACCCACATCTCTCTTTGATGCTTCCATCCTCGTTCCGGCCATCGGCGAGTCGTTCAAGAAGCTCGATCCGCGTCTGATGGTGAAGAACCCTGTCATGTTCGTCACGCTCGTCGGCTCGGTCCTTACCACCGTGAGTATCTTCACCGCCAAGGCTGACCACGGCTTCATCATTCAGCTCAGCATCTGGCTCTGGTTCACCGTGCTCTTCGCCAACTTCGCCGAAGCTGTCGCGGAAGGCCGTGGCAAGGCGCAGGCGGCCAGCCTGCGTGCAGCGCGCAAGGATACCCTCGCGCGCCGTTTGAAAAACGGCGTCGAAACCACCGTGCCTGCTCCTGCACTCGAAAAAGGCGATCTCGTGGTCTGCGAGACTGGGGATGTGATTCCCGCCGATGGCGAAGTCATCGAAGGCATCGCCAGTGTTGATGAAGCCGCCATCACCGGTGAATCTGCGCCCGTCATTCGCGAGAGCGGGGGCGACCGCAGCGCTGTCACCGGCGGCACACGCGTCATTAGCGACCGCATCGTCATCCGCATCACCTCGGAGAAGGGCAACACCTTTATTGATCGCATGATCTCGATGGTGGAAGGCGCACAACGCCAGAAAACGCCGAACGAAATCGCCCTCACGATTCTGCTGTCCGCGATGACGCTCATCTTCCTGCTGGTCTGCATCACGCTGCGGCCCTTCGGCATCTATTCAGGAGTAGAATTCTCCACGCCGGTTCTCATCGCATTGCTCGTGTGCCTGATTCCCACCACCATCGGCGGCCTGCTCAGCGCCATCGGCATCAGCGGCATCGACCGTCTCATCCGTCGCAACGTCATGGCCACTTCTGGACGTGCTGTGGAGGCTGCGGGAGACATTGATGTGCTCCTGCTCGACAAGACCGGCACCATCACCATTGGCAACCGCATGGCGTCCGATTTTCTTCCCGCCCCTGGCATCACCGAGCAGGAACTCGCCGACGCCGCGCAGCTCGCCTCCCTGGCCGATGAAACGCCCGAAGGCCGCAGCATCGTCGTGCTCGCAAAGGAGAAGTTCAACATCCGTGGCCGCGAACTTGCCGAACCCCATGCCGTCTTCGTTCCCTTCACTGCTCAGACTCGCATGAGCGGAGTCGATCTCGATGGCCGAAGCATTCGCAAAGGCGCAGCGGATTCCATCAAAAATCACATCGAAGGCCTAGGTGGTGTTTATCCACCGGAAGTCGCCAATGTCGTCGAGGCTGCCTCCCGCGCCGGACGCACACCGCTTGTTGTGTGCGAATCCAGCAAGGTGCTCGGAGTCGTCGAACTCAAGGACGTCGTCAAAGGCGGTATCAAGGAGCGCTTTGCCCAGCTGCGCAAAATGGGCATCCGCACCGTGATGATCACGGGTGACAATCCCATGACCGCCGCCGCCATTGCCGCCGAGGCAGGTGTCGATGACTTCATGGCCCAGGCCACGCCCGAGGACAAACTGCGCCGCATCCGCGCTGAGCAGGCCGAAGGCCATCTTGTGGCCATGACTGGTGACGGCACGAATGACGCACCCGCTTTGGCCCAGGCCGATGTCGGCGTGGCCATGAACACCGGCACGCAGGCCGCCCGCGAGGCCGGCAACATGGTCGATCTCGACAGCAATCCGACGAAGCTCATTGAGATCGTTGAGATCGGCAAACAGCTCCTCATGACGCGCGGCTCGCTCACTACGTTCAGTATCGCCAATGACATCGCCAAATACTTCGCCATCATCCCGGCGATGCTCATGGTCACGTTTCCCGCGATCAGCCCGCTGAATATCATGGGCCTGGCCAGTCCGCAGAGCGCCATCCTGAGCGCCGTCATCTTCAATGCGCTCGTCATCATCGCGCTTATTCCGCTCGCACTGAAAGGTGTGCCGTATCGTGCCGCTGGTGCTGCCGCCGTGCTGCAGCGCAACCTGCTCATCTACGGCCTTGGCGGCATGCTTGTCCCCTTTATCGGCATCAAGGCCATTGATGTCATCGTCGCCACCCTTCACCTCGCTTAACATCATGAAAGCCCTCGTTTCCGAACTTCGCCCAGCCATCGCCGCCACGCTCGTGCTCGCGGTTGTCACCTGCGGCGTGTATCCGCTCATCGTCACCGGCGTTGCCCAGGCCGCTTTCAAAGACAAAGCTCACGGCAGCCTCCTCACGGATAAGGACGGCATCGTGCGCGGTTCTGCGTTGATTGGCCAGAACTTCACGGCTGCTCAATACTTCCATCCGCGCCCCAGCGCTGCAGGTTCCGGGTATGACGCCGCCAACTCCAGCGGCAGCAATCTTGGGCCGACCTCGCAAAAGCTGAATGACGCGATCAAAGAGCGCCTCGCAGCTTACCGCGCCGCAAACGGTCTTAGCGACAAAGCTGCGGTTCCTGCTGACGCTGTCACCGCCTCCGGTAGCGGTCTTGATCCGCACATCAGTTTGAAGAACGCCGAGCTGCAAACCGACCGCGTCGCGAAGGCGCGCAATCTCAGCGTCGAGAAGGTCAAAGAACTCATCGCGGCCAGCACCAGCAGGCCCGGCTTCGGCGTTCTGGGTGGTGCAGGTGTCAATGTATTGAAGTTGAATCTGAGTCTCGATGCCTTGAAGTAACCGACGCAGGCCATGAACGACGACCACCGTCCCGACCCGGATGCACTGCTCGCGCAGGTGCAACTGGCGGATGCCTTGTCCAAATCCGGCAGGCTTCACATCTTTCTCGGCATGTGCCCAGGTGTCGGCAAGACTTATGCGATGCTGCAAACCGCGCGGCAGCGGGTCAAGGAGGGCGTGGAGGTGCTCGTCGGCATTGTGGAGACGCATGGCAGATCGGAAACGGCGGCATTGCTCGAAGGCATGCGTGTGCTTCCGCGCCGGAAGCTTGAACATCGCGGCTTCACTTTGGAGGAGTTCGACATCGATGCGGTGCTGGCGCAACGCCCCCGGCTCGTGCTTGTGGATGAACTCGCACACACCAACGCGCCGGGTTCACGCCATGCGAAACGTTATCAGGACGTGTTGGAACTCATCGACATAGGCATTGATGTTTACACCACGCTTAACGTCCAGCACATCGACAGCCAAGTGGACATCGTGCGGCAGGTCAGCGGTGTGGCAATTCAAGAAACCGTGCCCGACTCCATTCTCGATCGTGCGCATGAGATTCAGCTCATCGACCTCAGTGTTGAAAAACTGCTGGAGCGCATGGCCGATGGCAAAGTCTATCTCGGCGAGCGTGCTGAACAGGCCGTGACCGGCTTTTTCAAGACAGGCAATCTTACCGCGCTGCGCGAGCTGGCCCTGCGCTTCACCGCCGAGCGGGTGGACCGTGATCTCGAAGACATCCGCCGCTCCAGGCGCGTCAGCAGTGCATGGAAAACCAAGGCGCGACTGCTGGTCGGCGTGGGGCCGAGCCCGTATGCTGAAAGCCTCATCCGCTGGACACGCCGCGCCGCCACACGGCTGAACTGCCCCTGGCTCGTGGTGTGGGTCGAAAGCTCGGGTGTGCTCACGCCGGTCGAGCAGGAGCGGCTCACGCGCTCACTCGGCCTTGCGCGCAAACTTGGCGGCGAGGTCGTCTCTGTGACCGGTGAAAATGTCGCCGAGGCGCTGCTGCAAGCCGCCCGTGATCGCAATGTCTCGCAGATCGTCGTGGGAAAACCTGACAAGCCGGTGTGGTGGCGCCAGTCGTTCGCCGATCAGATCATCCTCGGCAGTGGCGACATCGACGTGTGCGTTGTGCGTCCGCTGGCAGCCGCAGATAAAACTTCTGCCACGGCTTTGAACGATGTGACATCGGCGTCGGTCATTGGTGAGTACAGCTGGGTGCTCGTTACCGTGTTCACCATTGCCAGCGTGTGCTGGGGCATTGTGCCATACACGGGCTACATGGTTGTCGCGCTCGTGTTCCTGCTTGCGGTCGTGCTGGGGGCAATGCGTTTCAGCCGGGGCCCCGTGCTCGTCATGGCGGCGCTCAGCGCGCTGTGCTGGAACTTCTTTTTCATCCCGCCGCAGTTCACCTTTTTCATCAACAAGGCCGAGGACTGGATCATGTTCGGCATGTTTTTCATCGTGGCGCTGAGCATGGGCAGTCTGACCAGCCGGCTGCGGATGCGCGAAGAGGCCGAACGCCGCCGCGCGCGCCTGACTGGAGCCCTGCTGCGGGTGACGCAGAGCGCCGCGCTCGCCGCCGAGCCTGACAAGGGCCTCGCCGAGGCGCTGCGCAGCATCAACGAACTCCTGCACGCTCACACCGCGCTCATCGTACGTGAAAACGACCGCGCGCTGCCGAAGGCTGCGCATCCGGCCAGCACCTTTCAGCCGAGCCGCAAAGAATGGGGCGTGGTGGCCTGGAGCTACGAAAAAAAGCAGTCCGCGGGCCGCTTCACTGACACGCTGCCCGAATCCGAAGCTACCTGGTTCCCGCTGCAAACCGCCACCGCCACGATGGGCGTGCTCGGCCTGCAGTTTGAACGTGAAACACGACTCGATTTTGCCACGCGGCAGATGATTGAGGCTTTTGCGCTGCAACTCGCGCTCGTTTTGGAAAAGGAGCATTTCATTCAAGCCGTTAGCCATGCCGAGGTGCTCGCGCAGTCCGAGAAGCTGCACCGCACCCTGCTCGACAGCGTTTCGCATGAGCTGAAAACGCCCATCGCGGTCATCACCGCCGCGCTGGAAGGGATGAACGACCAGCGCAGTCCCTACCTCGCCGAGATCACCACCGCCACGCAGCGGCTGCAGCGCGTGGTGGACAGCCTGCTGCAAATGACCCGGCTCGAATCAGACGTGCTCAAACCCAGCCTCGACTGGTGTGATTTGCGTGATGTCATCGCCGCCGCGCAGCATGCCGTCGGCGCGGCGTTGGATGCGCATGCGGTGAGACTTCACCTGGCCGAAGACTTTCCGCTGCTGAAGCTGGATCACGCCCTGCTCACCCAGGCTGTCGCCAACATCCTGCATAATGCCGCGATCTACACTCCTGCAGGTACTGCCATCGACATCTGCGCCACCTTGCGTGACCAGCAGCTGCGATTGATCATTCGTGACCATGGCCCCGGCCTGCCCGCTGGAGCTGAACGGCGCGTGTTTGAAAAGTTCTACCGTGTGCAGGGATCGCCGGCGGGCGGTACCGGCCTCGGACTGGCCATCGCGCGTGGCTTTGTCCAGGCGCAGGGAGGAGAGATCACCGCACGGAATCATCCTGATGGCGGTGCCGAATTTGTGATCGAGATCAATCGCGTGTCCACTTTCGTCCCGCTTCCCAAATGACAGCCCTCATCATCGACGACGAAATCCAGATCCGCCGCCTGTTGCGCATGGCGTTGGAGGCGAAGGGCTACACCGTGAGGGAGGCAGAAAAAGGTCAGCTGGGGCTGCAGGATGCCGTTTTCCACAAACCCGATGTTATCCTGCTCGATCTCGGTCTTCCCGATATGGACGGAGTGGAGGTGCTGAAGCGGCTGCGGGAATGGAGCAGCGTCCCCGTGCTCATCCTCAGTGTACGCGATCAGGAAGCCGTCAAACTCGCCGCCTTCGATGCCGGGGCCGATGATTATGTTTCCAAACCCTTCAGCACGGCGGAGCTCATCGCACGGCTCACCGCCATCCAGCGCCGCCAGGGAGCCCATGACGCGGCCAATCTGCAGATGGGTCCGCTCGTACTTGATCCCGTGCATCACGAGGCATCATTGGACAGTCGGCCGCTCAAACTCACGCCCACCGAATATGCGCTGCTCGCGCAGCTCGTGCGCCATGCCGGTAAAATCGTGACATTGAAGCAGCTGCTCCGTGCCGTGTGGGGTCCGCAGGCGGAGGAGCAGAGCCATTATCTCCGTGTGTATGCCAATCACCTGCGTAAAAAGCTCGAGGGCTCGGCCTTGGAGATCAAAAACGAGCCGGGGATTGGCTACCGGCTGGAGGAGGTGTGAGCGCTGCTTTTACACTTTCTTAACGGCATGGCTGCGGCTGTTTACTGGCGGGCCGTGCTTTTGCGGTGATGGTGTCTCAAACCAAGATCAACCATGTCTGCCGCCCAGAGAACTAATGTCCAACCATCCCATCTGCCACTTCCTTTGGCGGAGGTGGGACAGTACAGCTGGGGGCTGACACTGGTGTTTGTGCTGGCGTCCACCTGCTGGGTGCTGCTGCCGTATACAGGAGATCTGTTTGCCGCGCTGGTCTTTCTAATGGCCATCGTGCTCGCTGGCACAAGGTGGAACCGTGGCCCCGTGCTGATGATGGCGGTGGTTAGCGCTTTGGTGTGGAATTACTTTTTTATCCCGCCGCAGTACACGCTGCACATCGAAAAGCCGCAGGATGTGGTGATGTTCAGCCTGTTTTTCATCGTGGCCTTAAGCATGGGGCATCTCATCACGCGGTTGCGCGCACGCGAGGCGGCACTGGCGCAGCATCATCAGGAGCGCGAGCATCTGCTGGCGGAGAAGCACCGAGCTGAACTGCTAGAGGAGTCCGAGCGCCTGCACCGCACGCTGCTGGACAGCGTTTCGCATGAGCTGAAAACTCCCATCGCCATCATCCGCACCGCTTTGGATGGCCTTGGGCAGGGGAACCCGTATGCCAGAGAGATCGAAACCGCGAACCGCCGCCTGCAGCGCATCGTTGAGAGCTTTCTGGAGATGACACGGGTGGAATCTGAGGCGCTGGAGCCGCAGCCTGACTGGTGCGAGATCGGCGATGTCCTGCATGCCGCCACTGCGCCGATCCAGCAGGAGCTGGCCGCACACACTCTGCTCATCACGGGCACGTCGGAACTGCCGCTGCTGCGGCTCGACAGCCGGCTGCTCGCCCAGGTGCTCGGCAATGTTTTGCACAATGCCACGCGTTATGCGCCTGTGGGCAGCGACATTGAAATCCAGGCGGCGCTTGTCGATGGCATGCTGGAACTGCGCGTGCGCGATCACGGCCCCGGCCTGCCGCTGGGGGCAGAGGACCAGCTTTTCGAGAAATTTTACCGCGCACCCGATTCACCCGCAGGCGGAACCGGTCTGGGGCTCGCCATCGCACGCGGCTTGATGCGTGCGATGAAAGGTGACATTGAAGCGCATACCCATCCGGAAGGCGGCGCAGAATTCGTGCTGCACCTGCCGGTGAAAACACGCAGCGCCGCATGAGCAAAGCCCTCATCATCGACGACGAACAGCAGATGCGACGCCTGCTGCGCATGGTGCTGGAGTCTCGCGGCTACGAGGTCTGCGAAGCCGCCGATGGGCAGCTGGGTCTGCAGGAGGCCGCGTTTCATCGTCCCGATGTCGTGCTGCTTGATCTCGGTCTGCCCGGTTTGAACGGCATCGAGGTGTTGAAGAGGTTGCGTGAGTGGAGCGACGTGCCTGTGCTCATCCTCAGCGTGCGTGACCAGGAAACCATCAAGGTCGAGGCTCTGGAAAATGGCGCGGACGATTATGTCACGAAGCCCTTTGGCACCGCTGAACTGCTCGCCCGCCTCACCGTCATCCAGCGCCGCCGTTTCACGCGCCAGAGCGCCGAGATCGTCGTCGGTGCCTTGAAGCTGGATCTGCTGCATCACGAGGCTTCGCTGGATGGGGCACCGCTCAAACTCACGCCCACCGAGTTCACGCTGCTCAAGGTGCTGGCCGAATACGCGGGACGCATCGTCACACAAAACCAGATCATGAAGCAGGTCTGGGCCGGCCAGAGCAGCGATCCGAGCGAAGGCCTGCGTGTGCATATCAATCACCTGCGCAAAAAACTCGGCGAAACCGGTCCGCGCATCGTGAACGAGCCCGAACTGCTGTGATTAATGGCGGGATGTCTTTGTCTCCGACCCAAGCTGACACCCCACCCCCTCTCATGCGCAGTGCCTGGCTTGTTGTGGGACTGCTGTTTCCTGTGGCGCTGCTGAACTACCTGGACCGCCAGATGATCGCCTCGATGAAAGTGTCCGTGATGGGCGACATCAAGGACATCGGCAGTGAGGAAAACTGGGGGCACATGCTGGCGTCATTCAAATGGGTCTATGCCATCTGCAGCCCCATCGGCGGGTACATCGCGGACCGTTACAGCCGCAAGCTGACGATCTGCGGCAGCTTGTTCGTGTGGTCGCTCATCACCTGGCTCACCGGGCATGTGAGCAGTTTCGATGAACTGTACTGGGCGCGCACGCTGATGGGCATCAGCGAGGCTTTTTACATTCCTGCGGCGCTGGCCTTGATCGCAGATTACCACACAGCCGGGACGCGTTCGCGTGCCATCGGCGTGCATCAGATGGGCATCTACTGCGGAGTGATGGTGGGCGGCTTTGCCGGATTCGTGGCGGATGCGCCGGAGCTTGGCTGGCGCTTCATGTTCGATTTCACTGGACTGGCTGGCATTCTCTACGCCATTCCGCTGCTGCTCTTGCTGCGCGATGTGCCACGGCAGGTGGACACGCAGGAGGCGCTGAGCCCCACCGCACGCGGAGGCCCGATCGGAGAGCTGCTCTGCAATCGCAATTTCATCCTGCTCGTCTTCTACTTCACTCTGCCCGCGCTCGCCGCATGGGTGGTTCGCGACTGGATGCCAGCGATCCTACAAAAGGCCTTCAACATCAGCCAGGGCAAAGCCGGTGTGTCAGCCGCACTCTACTGGCAGGGGGCGGCGCTGCTCTCCGCGATACTCGGCGGCTGGCTGGCGGACCGCTGGATGCGGCGCAGTGACCGTGGCCGTATCTACGTCAGCGCCATTGGCATGATGCTCATTGTCCCCGCCATGTTTGGCGTGGGGAACGCACCCGCCTTGAACTCCTTCGGGCTCGCCATTGCATCCTTGATCCTGTTCGGTGTCGGCTGGGGCTTCTTTGACTGCAACAACATGCCGATCCTCAGCCAGATCGTGCGGCCGCACATGCGCGCCACCGGTTACGGACTCATGAACTTCGTCAGCATGATGTGCGGCGGAGTGGCCGACTGGGGTTTCGGCAGGATGCGTGACATGCAGATACCGCTCAATGTCATCTTCGGCGTCTTTGCCATGGTCTGCGTGTTCTCGCTGGTGCTCGTGCTGCTGATCCGTCCAAGACCTGGAACGTGATACTCCTACTACGGTCTGCCGCCTCGATGCAGCTCCTCAAACACTTCGACGAACCCAGCACCGAGTGCCTGCCAGTCTGCCGCCGTCGTGTCCCAGCCGCCGCTGATGCGTACGACGCGCTTCAGCTCTTCCGCACTGGCGCCGAGTGCTGTCACCACAACTGAAGAACCCTCCTTGCCCGAACTGCAGGCTGAACCCGTGGAGATGCTGAAACCGCGACGCGAGAGGCGCGTCAGCCATTTCAGATTGTCATGCTCCGGCATGACCATGAGCACGGTATTCCAAAGTCGTGGAGCGGATTCGCTGATCACACGCAGTGGTTCAAATCGGGCACGCATCTCAGCGATGAAGCCATCTCGCAGCTTGCTTTGCGTGTGTTCGATTTCGCTTAAACGTGGCGTGATCTTTTCAAGGGCCGCCACCATGGCCTCAATGGCCGGATAGTTCTCTGTGCCCGCACGCCGTCCGTGTTCCTGCGGGCCGCCGCGAATAAAACTGAGTCTTGAATCTTCTTTCGGCAGGACAAGGAATCCGCAGCCCTTGCTGCCGCCGAATTTATGCGCGCTGCCGGTGATGAAATCGCAGTCTCTGAGGTCTGCGGCGTCGAGCTTGCCGAGCCATTGCGCGGCATCCGTGTGAAACAGTACGCCATGCTCACGGCAGAGCGCGGCCAGTTCACGCCAGGGCTGCAAGGCACCGCTTTCATTGTTCGCTGCCATCACGGAGACGAGTGTGGGGCGGTAGGAAGTGATGAGCTTATTCAGGTCGTCAGCCTCAACCACGCCAGCCGCATTCACCGGCAATTCCACCACGTTTCGACCACGTGTAGCTTCTCGAACACTTGGATGTTCAATGGCTGAGATCACAACGAGGGCGTCTGCTGGTAGCGAGGCAAACAAGGCGTTGTTCGACTCCGTGGCACCCGAGGTGAACACGATGCGTTCGGCCTCCGCGCCGATCAGGGAGCCCAGGCGTTCACGTGCGGATTCAAGCTGCTGGCTTGCCAGCCCAGCATCGCGATACAGGCTCGAAGGATTGTGCCAGTGCTTCTCGCTGGCCCGCAGCCACGCATCACGTGCGGCGGGGTGCAGTGGCGTGGTGGCGTTGTGGTCAAAGTAGCCGTTCATGCAGCGGACTTGAAGCGGGGAAGACGATAAGTTGAACTGGTTTCATGGTGACATCTCCACACGTCGTGGATGGGTGTAAACATTCATCGTTTCACCCCGCAAGAAGCCGATGAGCGTCTGGCCCGCCTCCTGCGCGAAATCGACCGCGAGACTGCTAGGCGCGGAAATGGCCGCGACGAGCGCGATGCCACCCGCCAGCGCTTTCTGAATGATCTCAAACGACACCCGTCCGCTCACCAAAAGGATGTGTCGGTCCAGCGGCAGCAGTTCGCGTTGCAGTGCATAGCCAAGGATTTTATCGAGGGCATTGTGCCTTCCCACATCCTCACGCAGCACGACCAGATTCCCGTCGAGGTCAAACAATCCGCTCGCATGCAGCCCTCCGGTTTTGGCAAAGGTTTCCTGCGCGGCACGCAGCTTGTCGGGCAGGCTGGCGATCAGTTTGGGCGAGATCTGCCAGTCTCCCTTCACGGCGGGAAACTGCTGAAACACACTCTCGATGCTCGTCTTGCCGCAGAGGCCGCAACTGGAGGCGCTGAAGACATGGCGCGTCAGCGAGTCCCAGTTCACCACCGCACCACCGAGCAGCACATCGACGATGTTACCATGCTTGTTGTTGGTGCTGGGGCACTGCGAGACTTCCAGAATGTCACGCGGCCGCTGCACCACGCCTTCGCTGACGAGAAATCCGGCGGCGAGTTCTTCATCATGACCCGGAGTGCGCATCACCACGGCCACGGAACGGCCTTCGACGCGGATTTCGAGCGGCTCCTCACGTGCGGTGACATCACCGACCTCGCTGGTGCCGCCAGTGGTGCGCACTTTATGCACTTGCACCACGGCCATGGCTGGATTCTCCGCGCTCATCACGAGGACTCCATGAAATCAGCCGGCAGCACCCCCGCCGGCACCCGGCGCGGTTCGGCGATGAGGCGTACCATTTTGTCGAAAATGTCGCGCCCGCGAATGATCTCGATCTCCACACGCATGAAGTAGAACGGAATGTCGGCGACGGGCAGTTTGGGGAAGCGCACAAAATCCTTCTCCGTGGTGACCATGCAATGCACGTCGCGCCGCACGCAGCGCTCGATGAAATTTTTCAGCTCCGGTCCGCGAAAGCGGTGATGATCTGCGAAACGGGCGATGACTTCGACTTTGGCACCGAGTTTGCGCAGGCCGTTTTCAAAGCTCTCCGGCACAGCGATGCCGGAAAGCGCGCCCACAAATTTATCGCGCAGTCCGTCGATGGGCAGGCGCTCGCCGGTATGAATGTTTTCGTAATGCATCGCGCGATGGCGGCACTCGATGATTTCGGCGGCGCGGTTGTAGCGGCGGATCTGCTTGACGACGTCCTCGCTGTCGCCGTCGGATTTGGTGATGAAGATGTAACTGGCGCGGCGCAGGCTGCGCGGCGGCTCGCGCAGCGTGCCGCGTGGCAGCATGTAGCCGTTGTTGCCGAACACCGCCGTTTTGTCGATCAGCACAATGTCGTGTCGGTGCTTGAGCTTGAGGTATTGCAGGCCGTCATCCAGCACGAGCACATCGGCACCGAAGCGCTGAATCGCGTGCGCTCCGGCCTTCACACGGTTTTTGTCCACCACGACCGGGATGCCGGGGCAGTTTTTCGCCAGCATGAAAGGTTCGTCGCCCGCATTGTGTGAATCGAGCAGGACCTTTTCGCCATCGGAGACGATGCGCGGCAGCGGTTCAGGCGGTTTGGGAATGAAGCCAAACCGTGCGGCCATTTTTTTCGAGAACGGCAGTTTTTTCTGCCGCTTGCTCTTGTAGCCACGGCTCAGAATGCACACGCTGCGGCCATGCTCATGCAGCGCCTTGGCCAGCATCTCCACCACCGGAGTTTTGCCGGTGCCGCCGACGGTGAGATTGCCCACGCTGATGACCGGTACTCCCAGGTGGTGGTCATGGATGTAGCGGTGGCGGTACAAATAGAGCCGTGTGCGAACCACCGCTGAATAAATGCCGGAAAGGCCACGGAACACGATCCGCAGCAGCGAAGCGCGGATGCCACGGCGATCGTTGATCACCACGTCGATGACGAAGTTTTCGATGTCTTCCAGAGTGTCTCTCACAGGAGGGCATTGGAGGCGGGAAAGCGCGTCACGTCAACGAGACGCCTTGCAGTTTGCAAGGGAGTTTTGTAGCCTTGTGGATATGAAATTTATTTCCTGGGTGCTGCTGGGGCTGGTCGTGGCTGTGAACTCCGTTCAAGCCCGCCCGCTGGCCGAGGCTGCTGCGCAGTTCGGCAAGCACCTCAAAGCCGGGTGCATTGTCACAGGCGAGCGGGTAGGCGACGATGTGAAATATGCCATCTCCGGCTCTGCGCCTGAGGCGGGAGGCATGCCGCCGGAGAAGCTGGTTTTCGAGATTGGCTCCATTACCAAGGTGTTTACAGGCCTGCTGCTGGCTCAGGCGGTGGTGGAAAAGAAAGTGATGCTGGAAACGACGCTCGGCAGCCTGCTGGTCGGGCAGGTGAAGTTTTCGGACCCCCACGTCGCGGCGATCACACTGAAGCAGCTCGTCACGCACACCAGTGGGCTGCCACCCCTTCCGGACAACATGGGCACCGATGCGACGATGGAAGATCCATATGCGGACTATGACGAAAAACTGCTGCTGAGTTTTCTCTCCACCGCCAAACTCGAAGACACAGGCCCTTATCCATGCACTTACTCGAACCTCGGCATGGGCCTTTTGGGGACTCTGCTGGGCAGAGTGTATCAGATGTCGTGGGACCAGGCGGTGGTGGAGAAAATTTGCCTGCCGCTGGGTTTGAACGACACCGCTGTGAACCCCGACGCTAGGCTTGCGACTGCCAAGCCCCATGATGCTGAAAACAAGGAGGTGAAACCGTGGCATTTTGCCGCTCTGGCAGGTTGTGGTGCTTTGCGCAGTAACGTGGCAGATTTGATGAAATTCGGCGAAGCCATGCTGCACCCTGACAAGACGCCGTTGCGTGAGGCTTTTGCACTCGCCTTGACACCGCAGTCCGACGCGCCCGCCCAAGGCGGTCAGATCGGGCTGGGTGTTTTTTTTGGTAAATTCGACGGCCAGTCAGCCTTGCATCATGACGGCGGCACCTATGGCTACTGTTCGGGGTTGCAGGTGGTTCCTGCCAAAGGAGTCGTGCGTGTTGTTTTGGTGAACAACGCGGGTCTGCCCGGCTCGATGGTGATTGCAGCTACTTCTGATGCCAAGCCGGTGGATCCGGCGACGCAAAAGGAAATCAGTCTGCCTGCGGATGTGCTGAAGCAGTATCCCGGTGTATATGATCTCGACCGCAACGCACGCTTCACCGTTCTGCTTCGTGACGGTCGGATCTATGTGAATATGACTGGGCAGCCATTCCTGCGTGCCTTTGCCAAAGAGTCGGACCGCTTTTTTTACAAGGTCGTGGCGGCAGAGATCGCCTTCAATCGCCATGAGGGGGTGGTTCAGTCGCTGACACTGTTTCAAAACGGCAACGAAATCACCGCCAAACGCAGCAGTGCCCCGCCGCCAGAGTTCAAACTGCGCCCCGCCAAAGAGCTGCAACCCTACCTGGGGAAGTATGAACTGATGGGTGTCGGGCCGCTGTCGGTCACCGTGCAGGCAAACACACTTTTTGCGCAGATTCAAGGCCAGCCTGCGATGCCGGTCTTTGAAACCGCGCCCGACCGTTTCGAATACGATGCGGTGAAGGCCGTGCTCGTTTTCACGCGTGATGACAAGCAGGAGATCAACGGCCTTACCCTCCTACAGAACGGCATGACGGTGCCCGCGCCCCGCGTCAAGAGCCCGACCAGTGCCCCGTCGAAGTGAGGCGGTTTTCCTTTTCAGCGAGCGCCAGGATCGTCTGGAAATGCGGGCTCTTGCTTTCACGGTGTACCACGCTCGTTTCGATCTTTTTGAAGCCTGCGGAGCTGAGCATGTCATGCAGATCGCTCTCGGAAAAGCCGAGCCAGACGTCGGCATAGAGATCACGTGCCTGCTCAAACTGGTGCTTTAATAGATCAAGCACCACGATGCGGCCGCCCGGACGCAGGATGGTCAGCGCGGCTTTGAGCGCCTTTTCCGGATTCTGCGCGTGATGCAGCGCCTGGCTGAGGAAGACCAGATCCACACTCAGCGGCGGGATCGGCGGTGCTTCAATGTCGCCGAGACGGAATTCTAGATTCGCAAAACCATGCTTCTGGGCCAGCTCCGCGCCATAGGCCACCATCTTCTCGCTGTTATCGACGGCGATCACTTTTTTAGCGCGTTCGGCGAGCAGTTGGGAAAGAGTGCCCTCGCCTGCGCCGAGATCGGCAATGACCAGCGGCGGCATGAGTTTGAGCAGGGTCTCACCCAGGCCTTTCCACGAACGACCAGGGATGTAGTGGCGGCCAAACTTGCCCGCCAGCGCGTCGAAGTAGGCCTTCGCCGTCTGCACCCTCTTGCGCAGCACGATTTGCAGCGCTTCGGTGTCCTTGGTCACCTCGCGTAGTTCAGCCCCCGCCGCCTCCAGCAGCGCGAGAAAATGCGCATGCGTCGGCTGGTCCTTGGCGGTGGGTTCTTCGAGCTGATACAGGCGGTTCTTGCCACTGCGGCGGTCATTCACCAAGCCTGCCGTCTTTAATTTGGCAAGCTGGGCGGAGATGTTTGACTGCGGCAGTGACAGCACCTCCTGCAACTCCGCCACGCTCAACTCTTCCTGCTTAAGCAGCAAAAGCAGCCGCACCCGCGTGGGGTCGGCAATAAGGCTGAGCGATTTAAGGACGGAAGCCAAGGCGGTGCCATCGTATCAACGCATCATGATTCATCAATGCCAGAGTTTTGGGCTGGATTGGCGCTGCCTTTAGAGCTTTGAGGCCGCCCAGATGCCCGCCTTGTTCTGCTGGGCGCGCCGCTTCAGTTCCTGCAGTTCCAGCGCGTAGTCGTTGATCGAGCGAGAATCCGCTGGCAGGCTTGACGTCACTCCTGCCACGCGGGCATAGCCCTGCTGCACCAGCAGGTCCGCCAGATACACCTGCTTGCCAGGGCTGATCTCCACCAGAATCAGCGCGTAGTAGCGGCTGAGTCCGGGCACCTCCTCCCAGCGCGTCATCACCGTGAATGGCTGCTGTTTGAGCAACTGCGCCACATATTGCGCTGCCCTCTGCCCCTCCTCGATGACATGCTGGCTGCTCACACCAAAGTAACGCGCCTGCTCCTGCACGCGCTGCGGATGGGTCAGCGAAATGTCCGGCGCATCGACGAAGTAGAGCACAAAGATGTGCTCATCCTCCGTGTCGCTTACCTTGATGCGCAGGGTATCCGCTTCATTAGCGCGGCTTTCGATCAGCCTGGACTTGGGGAAGATCTTGAACTCCGGCAGCGGCGCACGGCTGGTCTCTGACCTCGCCTGCCCCATGGGCACCTGGGCCATCGCCACGGGAAGTGCCTGCAACGGCGCGGGTCGGCTCTCCTTCAGCAGGACCGCTACGAGCACGATGATCAGCACCAGCACGCAGGTGATGGCGAGATTCAGCAATGTGTCACGGAAAGGCATGCAGAGAGGTCGGGGATTCGCCCGCCCCACTGTCCCGCGTTCAGGCGGGGGCTCAAGCCGCAAGTGCTCCGACGATGAGAATGCTGCCTGCCGCCACCAGGAAAGTCGTCACGAAAGAATTTTGCATCCCTGTCGTAATTGGTATGACCTCCTACCAATTCCATGACGATTTCACCACTTAAACCCACTCCTTCTCTTGTCGAGCAGGTCTGCACACGTCTGGCGCGCCAGTTGCGCGACGAGGTCGATTCGGGAGACGGCAGGCTGCCGCCGGAACGGCTCATGGCCGAGCGTCTCGGCGTGAGCCGGACGGTGCTGCGTGAGGCAACGAAGCGGCTCGAACTGCAGGGCCTGCTGGAAATCCGCCACGGCAGCGGCATCCGGGCGGTGAACCGGCTGCACAAGCCGCTGAGCGGTTCCTTGTCGATCTTGCTCCCCGAGTTGCAGGAGCGGCTGCGTCAGTTGAGCGAGGCCCGTGCCGCCATCGAGCCGGAGATTGCGCGTCAGGCCGCTTTGAAAGCCAAGACCCCAGATGTGAAGCAACTGCGGGGTATTCACGAATGTTTGCTGGCGGCTGAGACCCACGAAGAAGCCGTGGAGGCGGACATCGACTTTCACCGCACACTGGCCCGCATCGCTGGGAACGAAATCTTGAAGCTCATGCTTGAATCGCTGGCGGATCTGGGACGTGAAAGCCGCCGGGTGACGATTGGCAACGTCGGCAGGCAGCGTGCCATTGATCATCATGCCGCCATCCTGGATGCAGTGGCTGCACATGATGCCAACGCTGCCGCCAAGGCGATGAAGCACCACATGGACGAGGCAGCACGCGATCTAGCTGCCAAAGCGAAAACCAAACGATGAAAACCACGCTCTTAATCCTCCTGGTCGCGGCTCCTGCACTGGCTGTTGATTTCGATCGGGACATCCGCCCGCTGCTGCAACAGCACTGCGTCGAGTGCCACGGCGAAAAGAAGCAGAAGGGCGAGCTGCGTCTCGATGCCAAAATCTTTGCATTCAAAGGGGGGCATGATGGGCTGGCCATCGTGGCGGGAGACGCGTCCAAAAGCCTGCTGGTTCAGCGCATCCATTCCACCGATGACGACGAGCGAATGCCACCGAAAGGCGAGCCACTTTCACCTGCTCAGATCGCCTTAGTGCAGGCGTGGATTCAAGCCGGAGCCATGTGGCCAGAAAACGCCGCCGACAAAGCCGCCGCCGTGGACAAGCGCCTCCAGCATTGGTCCGTGCAGCCGGTGCGAGTGGTCAAAGACGCCTCCATCGACTCGCTGATCAATGCCAAGCTCGCCGATAAAAAACTCGTAATGTCCCCTGTGGCAGACCGACGCACCTTGATTCGCCGTTTGAGCTTTGATCTTGCCGGCCTGCCACCGACACCGGAACGGGTGGAGCAGTTTGTGAAGGATGCCGACCCCAAGGCGTATGAAAAGCTGGTGGATGAACTGCTGTACTCCACCCACTACGGGGAACGCTGGGCGCGGCACTGGCTGGACATTGCCCATTACGCCGACACGCATGGCTTTGAGCGTGATCAACTGCGCCCGAATGCATGGCGTTATCGCGACTATGTCATTGAGTCGCTCAATGCTGACAAGCCTTACGATCAATTCATCCGCGAGCAGATCGCGGGAGATGTGATCTCCCCGAATGATCCGCAGGCTGTTATCGCAACCGGATTTCTCGCCGCCGGGCCGTGGGACTTTGTGGGTCAGGTGGAAACGAAGAGCGACATGCTCAGGCGCGCCGCACGCGCGGGCGATCTCGATGACATGGTCACGCAGGTCATCACCTCAACGATGGGCATCACGGTGAACTGCGCACGCTGCCACGACCACAAGCTCGATCCCGTCAAGCAGGAGGAGTATTACCGGCTGTGGGCCGTGTTTGCCGGAGTGAAACGCGGGGATCGCGAGGTGGACGGCGCGGAGGCAAAGCGCATCGCTGGCGAGAAAGCGCGTCTCACCCAGGAACTGGCGGCGGCGCGTGCCCAGATCGCGAGGCTTGCGGGTGATGGCCTCGATCTTGCCGACATGGTGGGCGGTGGCGTCAAAGGTCGTGGCATTGATTTGCGCACGGGCAATCTGACCACCGGCAAACTCGGCTACCATCGCGACATCAAGACAAACCGGCTGCAACGCATCGAGTGGCCCGCCGAAGTGAAAGACGCGGAGCGCCGGGTGTCGTGGGTCTTTGTGCCCGATGGCCGGAATCCTGTGCCTGTGGCCCCCAAGCAGGAGGTCAAAGGGCTGCCAGCCACCAGCGGCCACACCTGGGATGCGATCCGCAACGGTCCGCTGAACGCGCAACGCAGCACGAAGATCGGCGGGGTGGATTACGCGGACAAAGGCCACTCCATCCTGGGGCTGCACGCCAACAGCGGCATCACCTTTGACCTCGTGAAGATTCGACAGAGCAGCGGCATGGGCATGATGCATTTCACCGCCGCGCTCGGCTTCGGTGCCGATGCAGGTGCCGCAACCTCTCGCGCAGACTTCACCGTGTTTGTGGATGCTGAGCGCAAGTTTCAGAAGCTTAAGCTGCGCAAAGACGAGTTCGCGCATCTGGACATCGCCATTCCTGCGACGGCGAAGACGCTTACACTCATCGCCACCGACGGCGGCGATGGCATCAGCAGCGATCTGTTGTTCCTCGGAGATGCAAGGCTGGTGCCAGAGGTGGAGCACAGCAGGCTCACCGCCGCCGAGCAGGAGAAGTTGAAGCATCTGCGGGCTCAAGCTGTCAAACTGGACGCCGCGCTCAAAGCCCTGCCCGAACCGGCCAAAGTCTATGCCGTCGTCAGCGATGTCCAGCCGCCCGTGATCCAGGTGCAACGTCGCGGAAATCCCGAAGACCCGCAGCAGGAAGTGCAGCCCGGTGCCTTCACATGGGCCAGACATGCCAGCATTGATTTCGGAACTAATGCAACACCCGAAGGCGAACGCCGCCGCAAGCTTGCCGAATGGATCACTCATCCTGACAATCCACTCACTCGCCGCGTGCTCGTGAACCGTCTCTGGCATCATCACTTCGGCCAGGGCATCGTCACCACTCCCAGCGACTTCGGTCTCGGCGGCGACAAACCCTCACATCCTGAACTGCTCGACTGGCTGGCTGATGAGCTGCTGCGCAGCGGCTGGTCGGTGAAGCATCTGCACAAGCTCATTGTCATGAGCGTTGCGTATCAGCAGCAGTCCAATTCGCCCAATGAAACGGCAAGCCGTCTTGATGCGCAGAATCGCCTGCTCTGGCGGCAGAATCCTCGCCGCCTGGATGCTGAGTCCGTTCACGATGCAGTGCTGAGTGTCGCAGGCACCTTGAATCCAGCGATGGGTGGCCCCGGCTACCGCGATTTCAACTTCACCGAAGCCTACGCGCCCATCTACGACTACATCACTCCCGACAAGCCCGAACTGCTGCGGCGCAGCATCTACCGCTTTGTGGTGCGCACCACGCCGCATCAGTTCATGTCCACGCTCGACTGTCCTGATCCCGCGAATCTGACCCCGGCTCGTGCGCAAACCACCACCGCGCTACAGGCGCTCACGCTGAGCAACAATGAGTTCATGCTCCAGCAGTCCCGGAACCTCGCCACCCGCATTGAAAACGAAACTGACTCACGCGCAGCCGCCATTCGTCGCGCGTTTCAGCTTTGCCTGCAACGGGAGCCCAAGGTCGATGAACAAAGCGCCGCCACCCATATCGTTGCCGAGCAGGGTCTCTTTGCCCTCTGCCGCATGCTCATCAACACGAACGAGTTTGTTTATGTGGACTGAGCTTCATCTTCCGCTTCGAAAAGCCAGCGCCGCCGTTCGTGCTGGATCTGAAGCACGCTCACCAGTTTGGCGTCTTCGTCGATGGTGTAGAGCACGCGCCAGCCTATGCCGGCTTTCCACGGGCGAAAAAGCATCTGACGAAGCTGCAGGTGCGCATTCCAGCGACCGTTTTCTGGGGCCATGCCATGTCGAAGCGGTGCTTCTGCCAGTTTGGACAGAGCACGCTCCAGCCTTTCGATCCACCTGTCGCCAAGTTCTGCGCCTCCGTGCTTGGCATCGGATTCATACCAGGCCAGTTGAGCTTCGACAGCAGCCTCGGCCGTATTGGAAAGTTCCCACCGATAGCTCATTTGGCTGCTCTGCGCTTTGCGGCACGTGCTCGAATTTGCTTAAAGGCCAGAGGTCCCGGGGTTCCTCGTTCTCCTTTGGCATAGGCATCAATAGCAGCCTTCAGTTCCATGTCCGCCCGTCGTTCTTCCGCATCGTGGGCCAGCTGCTCATAGGCCGCCACGGAGAGCACCACGGCCGCCGCCTTGCCATTGTGAGTAAGCACACGTGGCCTGCCGTGTTTCTTCAACTCCGCAGTGTGTTCACGCGTCCGGCGCGCGAAATCGGTGAGACTGACGATGTCTTGATCAAGAACCAGCTTCATAAGCGCATCTTAGCACAGAATAATGTGCGGTCGCAACCAACAATGCCTTTACCATGAACTCCCCCTTCCCATGCCGTCGCCGTAAGCAAGCCGTCTCACGCCGCGATTTCCTTTGGGAACTCGGCGGTGGTCTGGGTGGCGTGGCTCTCTCCACGATGTTGAGTGAAGCTCAGGCCGCGACGAATCCGCTCTCGGCCAAGTGTCCGCCTTTGCCGGCCAAGGCACGTGCGGTGATCCAGATTTTCTGCCCCGGTGGCCTCAGCCATGTGGATTCGTGGGACTACAAGCCCGAGCTGGCAAAGCGCAGTGGCAAACCCTTTGATCCCGATGGCAAGATGCAATTCTTTGCCTCCAAGCCCGGCAACTGCCAGGGCAGCTACTGGCCGTTTCGCCAGCACGGCCAGTGCGGACGCTGGATCAGCGATCTCTTCCCGCAGCTCGCGACCTGCGGACGCTGGATCAGCGATCTCTTCCCGCAGCTCGCGACCTGCGTCGATGACATGGCCTTCATTCACTCAATGCAGAGCAAGAGCGCGCTGCATGGACCGGCCATGTTCATGGCCAACACCGGCTTCATCCTTCCCGGCTTTCCGAGCATGGGCGCATGGGTCACGTATGGTCTCGGCAGCGAGAGCGAAAACCTCCCCGCGTTTGTGGTGCTGCCAGATCAACGAGGCCTGCCACCCGGCGGCGTGATCAACTGGGGCGCGGGTTTTCTTCCCGCCGTGCATCAGGGAACGAGCTTGCAGACCGATGCTGAAAAGCCGCCCATCGCCGATCTGTTTCCACCCAAAAGTTTCGCGCAACTGCGTGGCGACACCGAGCAGACAAGCCGTGATTTTCTGCAAACCCTCAACCGTGCGCATGCAGCCGAGCGTGCGGGCAACACGGAGCTCGAAGCTCGCATTGCCGCGTATGAACTCGCGGCACGCCTGCAGCTTAGTGCGCCCGAAGTCACCGACCTGCGCGGCGAAACCGATGTCACCAAGCAGCTCTACCAGCTTGATCACGAAGACATCGGTCCGTTTGGCCGGCAGTGCCTTCTGGCGCGCCGGCTCGTCGAGCGTGGCGTGCGTTTTGTGCAGATCTACTGCGGTGCGGAAAACACCACGGCGAAAAAGATCCGCCCGAACTGGGACAGCCACGAAGACCTCGTGCGCGACCACGGCTACTGGGGGCAGGTGCTCGACACCGGTGCTGCGGCCCTGCTGCGCGATCTGAAATCACGCGGCATGCTCGACAGCACACTCGTCATCTGCACCAGCGAGTTTGGTCGCCAGCCTGCGGCACAGGGCAAGGGGCGTGACCACAATCCCGGTGCCTTCACCGCCTGGATGGCCGGGGGCGGCGTTCAGGGTGGCACGGGGTATGGCAGCACCGATGACCTCGGCTCCAAGGCGGCGGAGAATCCCGCCTACTGCTACGATCTTCACGCCACCGCGCTGCACCAGCTCGGCATTGACCACGAAAAATTAACCTTCTACAACAACGGCATCAACCGTCGCCTGACCGACGTGCACGGGCATGTCATCAAAGATATTCTCACATAGCCCCGCTCCTCATTTTGTACATGTCCCAGCCTCACGTTGCCATCATTGACTGGACCACCTCGCCGCAAGGTGATCCCGAGTCCACCATCGAACGCCAGATCATCGGCGATGCCGCAAGCGTCACACGCACGCTTTGCGAAACCGACGCCGATTTGACTGACGAGGTCTGTCGTGCAAACGCCATCATCATCTGGCACAACATGCCGCTCACGGCCCAGGGCATCGCAAAACTTCAGAACTGCCGCGCCATCATCCGCAACGGTGTCGGCTTCGACAGCGTGGACGTCGCTGCTGCACGTGAGCGTGGCATCGCAGTGTGCAACGTGCCGGATTACGGCACCGAAGAAGTCGCCGATCATGCCATCGCGCTCGCCATGGCGCTGTGCCGGCAAATCCTTCCGCTAGATGCCGAAGCCAAGCAGCTAGGGTGGAACATCCGTGTTACATCGAAACTCCGCCGTCTCAGCACACTCACTTTCGGCATCGTCGGCCTCGGCCGCATCGGCACCGCAACGGCGCTACGTGCCAAAGCTCTCGGCTTCCGCGTCATTTTCTACGATCCCTATCTGCCGAATGGTGCCGACAAGGCTGTCGGCATCACCCGTGTGCGAACCCTCGACGAACTGCTCGCACAAACCGATGTTCTCTCGATGCATTGCCCGCTGAATGAGGAAACACGCCACCTCATTGCCGAGCGTGAACTGGCCCTGCTTAAACCTTCCGCCTTTGTCGTGAATACCGCACGCGGAGCCGTCATCAAGAAGCCCGCCATCCTTGCGGCTCTGCGTGAAAATCGCATCGCTGGTGCGGGGCTTGATGTCGTCGAAGACGAACCCCTGCGCTCCGAAGAAGAAGCCGCCACGCCGAACCTCATCGCCACCTGCCACGCCGCGTTTTGCAGCGTCGAGAGCAAGATCGAAATGCGCAGCACTTCCGCCCGCATTGCTCTTGCCGCAGTGCGCAATGAGACGCTAGAAAATGTGGTCAACGGCGTTTGCTCCTGAGGAGCTTCGTATAGAATTCTCCTTCAAACGCCAACCCCATGAATCTCCGTCCTTTTCTCGCCGCTTCTTTAGCACTCAGCCTCGTCTCAGCCGCATTATCGCAGGAAGCCAAACCGCTGTTGCACGACCATGCATTGCCGGTCATCGCCACACCTGATTTCAAAGCACCGCTGGACTCCAGCTTCAACATAGCCAAAGGCAAATGGACACCCGAAGGCGGGGTTCTCAGCGTACTGGATCTGCCGGAGCAGAAACACATCCCGGTGCTCCATCACAAGGTGGGTCTGGCAAGCGCCACCATCGAAGTGGAGTTTTTGATCGAAGGTCAGGGCAGCTTCCTTGTCGGCTGTGATTCCGACAAGCATGTGGGCCGTGTGGTCGTCAATGCCACGAGTCTTAGCATCGCCGAAGATTCGGCGAAGCCCTCGCACACGCTTGCCACGCTGCCGATGACAGTGAAACCGAACGAGTGGCACAAGCTGCGCGTCGAGTGGCAGGGCGATCAGATGGCCGCCAATCTCGACGGCCAGGAGCTGAAGGCGCAGCATGCTTTCCTCGCCACGCCGAAGTCCCGGAGCTGGCTGGCCGCCGGAAAGTCTGTGAAAGTGCGTAATCTCAAGATCAGTGGTGAGGCGAAGCCATGAACGGCCGACACCTCAAGAGATTCATAGCCGCCCTCATGGCACTGCTGGGCGTCCTCTGTGGAAACATCCAGAGCGCGGAGCCGCAGACGCTGCTCGAAGAAACCTTCACCACCGATCTCTCCAAAGACTGGTTCTGGGGTCTCGGCACCTGGACGGCAAAGGACGGTGTGCTGCGCGGTTTTGAATCCGGCCCACGTCGTCACGGACCGGTGAAGATGCGCAGATTACCGCTCAAGGACGCTGTCATCGAATGCGACTTCCGCCTGGAAGGCAAGGCGACGTTTGCGGGCATCATCTTCAACGGTTCGCAGGAGCGCGGGCACATCGTCCACCTTGTCATGGGCACAGACACGCTGCGCATCCTGGCCCATCCGAAAAAGGGCGAAAACTTGGAACTGCTCAAACAGTACCACATCCTTGCTGTGGGCGGCTGGCATCACGTGAAAATTGAATTCAAAGGCGAAACCATCACCGCAGCGATTGACGGCAAGCCATGGACTGCGAGCCACCCCTGCATCGCCGAGGAAAAGCAGACCTTTGGCTTGGGCGGGGATTCCGGTGGTCCCGAAGGTGAAAAAGCGGGCGCGCTGGAGTTTCGCGGGCTGAAGGTCAGCGGGTGATCTGGCAGCGCCAGCGGATGATCACCGCTGCGATGGCCGCCCCAACGAGATTTGAAACGAGGTCCTAGCCAGTGTTTTCGTAGCCGCCGACGTTGGTGTTGGGGATCGTCA
>NCCR01000054.1:45133-54177 GCA_002279765.1 Verrucomicrobia bacterium 12-59-8
ACAAAATATGCCAGCAAAGCAAGGTGGTGACGCCAAAGCCGTAAGCATGGACGATCTGGTCGTATTTCAGCCACTGCGGGATGATCCACCAGCTGTAGAGCACCGCCTGATCTCCATTGTAAGGCCAGCCGGAGGGCAGGGGGCACAGGCCTCCAGCCATATGGGCGAAGCCCCACAACGAAAAGCCCCAGAGCAGCGGTGTCGTGAGCCGCACGCGACGATGTACAGCGCCCATGACCCCGATCAGGATGAGCATGACCACGATATAAAAAATGAACTCGCGGTTGCCTTGAATAATGGCCCCCAGGATGGCTGCGAGCATGTAGGCACCATTGAACAAGACGACTGGCAGCAGCTTCGCGGTTGGGGCAGGGGGCATACGGTGACGATGCAACGCCTAGCCGGGCCTTTGGCAAGAGCTTCCTGCTACACCGGTTGACTGGCATCCTGTGTGCTGCATCCTAGCGCACCCCCCGCATGAAATTCATTCTCCCGTTTGCCGCTCTGGTTCTTTCCGCGTCGCCGAGCCTGGCCCAAATCACCCTGGAATCGGTCAAAGGCTTTGCCGATCTCGAAAAAGTGGCCGCACAACTGGCGCTGCAGCCCTATCAGGCGCCCACACAGCAGCTGGACCCGTTTTTTGAGGGGCTGAAATACGACGGTCACCGTCAGATCCGGTTCCTGCGTGACAAGGCGTTGTTTGCCGAGCAGGGCGATGCGTTTCGTGTCGAGTTCTTCCACCCGGGCTGGATGTTCAAAAAACCCGTCGTCTTTTACGACATCAAGGAGCCGCAGACCGTCAGTGTGCCGTTTGATGGCAGCCAATTCGACTATGGCGATCTCAAGGTGCCTGCAGGAGCGAAGAATCCTGTGGGCTATGCTGGCTTTCGCGTGCTGGCACCAGACTCCTTGGTGAAGCGTCCTTTCGAGTTCATGGTGTTTATGGGTGCCAGCTACTACCGCGCGGTGACCACGCAGCTTGGTTACGGCATCTCCGCGCGTGGCGTGGCGGTGAATACGATCGGCGGTGAACCAGAAGAGTTTCCCGACTTCACCCATTTCTGGTTTCAGCAGCCTAAGGTGGGAGACAAGTCGTTCAAACTGCTCGCACTGCTCAATGGGCCGAGCATCACCGGCGCGTATGAGTTTGAATCCACGCCCGGAATCAGCACCGAGATGAGGATCAAGGCCACACTGCATCTGCGCAAGCCAGTGAAGATGCTGGGTATCGCGCCGTTTTCGAGCATGTTCTGGTTTGGTGAGAACTCGCATCCAAAGCCCTATGATTTCCGGCCCGAGGTGCATGATTCGGACGGTTTGCAGGTCGAAATCAAGGACGGGCCGTCGATCTGGCGCCCGCTGGATGTCAGCCGGGACCTGCGGTTGAGCATTTTTGAAACGGACAAGCTCAAGGGCTTCGGCCTCGCGGAGCGGGACCGTGACTTCAACAACTTCCAGGATCTTGAAGCCAACTACCATCGCCGTCCGGCGGTGTGGGTGGAGCCGGTGAGCGGATTTGGCAAAGGCGCGGTGACACTTGTCGAACTTTCCAGCGGTGAAGAGACCTGGGACAACATCGTGGCGATGTGGAAACCGGATCGCCTGCCCGCGACTCCTGCCGAACCGCTCAAAGTCGAGTACAAGCTAAACTGGCTCGATCAACACTACCCTGGTGTGCTGTGCAGGGTCACCAGCACACGGCGTGGCTTTGTGATGGACTCGGACGATCATCTTTACGTCGTCGATTTTGCCAAAGGTGTGGAGAATGGCGAGACCAAACCCAAGGACTGGACGCCTGACATCGATGTTGTCCTCAGTGCCGGCGAGGGCAAGGTCCTGGACAAGCGCGTGATGCGTAACAACGAGACCGGCGGCTGGCGTGCCTTCTTCAAGCTCGACATTCCCGAGACCACCAACCTGCTGGAAATCATGATGGAGCTGAAAGACGGGAAGAAGGTCATTTCCGAACGCTGGATGTATCAATGGCGTCGCTAAGTCTCATCGATCTCGGCTGGAACGACTTCTTCGCGAAGCATTTTGAGCCGTTTCGCGAGCAGGGCTGGAAACCTGCGCGCCTGATCCGCGACAACAAGATCAGCTACGGCGCATTGCTCGAAGATGGCACGAACGGCTTCGATGAGTTTGAGGTCATTCTCGGTGGCAAAGTCTATCACGATGCTGAAACCGATGCAGAACTGCCTGCCGTGGGCGACTGGGTGGCGCTGGAAGTCGGTGGCGAGAACGGCGACAACATCATTCGCGCTCGCCTGCCGCGCCAGACTTGCTTCTCACGCAAAGCGTCCGGCTTCAGCGCAGAGGAGCAGGTAATCGCCGCGAATGTGAATGCGGTGATCGTCGTCACCGATTCCGGCCCCGACTACAGCCTGCGCCGCATGGAGCGCTACTTCACGCTCATCGCTCGCAGCGGCGCAAAGGCGGTGGTGCTGGTGAACAAGGCCGACCTCTATCCCGACAAGCAGAATCAGGAGGCCGCTGAGGCGATCCGCGCGCTGAATGCCGATGCCGACGTGCATGTGACCAGCGTCAAAAAGCGCAAGGGGCTCAAAGTGCTGAAAGACTATCTCAAGCGCGGTCAGAGCGTGGCCGTGATCGGCTCCAGCGGCGTCGGCAAGTCCGCGTTCGTCAATCTGCTGCTCGGTGAGGACTGGCAGTGGGTGGATGACGTGAATGAAGTCACCGGCAAAGGCAGGCACACCACCACCGCGCGTGAACTGCTTGTGCTCGACAAGGGCGGCATCCTTATCGACAACCCCGGCATCAAAGAGGTGCAGATGTGGACGAATGAAACCACGCTGCGCGAACGCTTTGCCGACATCGAGGCACTCGCCGGGCAGTGCAAATACCATGACTGCAAGCACGGCACCGACGCTGGCTGCGCCATCCGCACCGCCGTGGAGGCCGGAACCCTGGATGCCGAGCGCTACGAAGGCTATCTGAAGCTGGAGGACGAGATCTCCAAGCTGCGTAAACAACGCAAGAAGCGCCAGATGACCGTCGAACGCCGCAATAAACGCGATCACAAAATCAAGGCGCGCAATCGTGTCGATCGTGAGGATATCGAGCGCGATTTAAAGCCCCGCAATTAATCTGCAACATGCCTCCCCAGCCCCCTCCCACCCGCACCGGCCTCGCCCGCGCCATGTCAAAGCTCGGCTTCTGCTCGCGCAGCCGTGCCACTGAGTTAATTCGCATGGGCAAGGTGAAGGTGAACCTCGTCGTGCGGAAGAATCCGGAGTTTCCTGTGATCCTCAAAAAAGACGTCATCATCATGGACGACGTCAGCATCAATCAGGCACCGCGTCTCTACGTCATGCTCAACAAGCCGCGTGGTCTCGTCACTAGCGCTTCGGACGAACTCGGTCGCGAGACGGTGTTCTCCTGCTTTGAAAATTCCAAGCTCCCACATCTCGCGCCGGTGGGCCGGCTCGACAAAGCCAGCGAAGGCATGCTGCTCTTCACCAATGACAACGTCTGGGCCGACACCATCACCAATCCCGATACGCATCTCGACAAAACATACCACGTTCAAATCAGCGGCACCCTGGATGAGAAGCGCCTGGCTCTGATCAGGCAAGGAGTCGTTGACGAGGAGCACGGCGATCACCTCTCCGCCAAAGTCATCAAGATCCTCCGCTCTGGCGAAAAGAACATCTGGCTGGAAGTCGTCCTCGATGAAGGCCGCAACCGCCACATCCGCCGCCTGCTCGAAGCCTTCAATATCGAAGTCCTCCGCCTCGTCCGCGTAAAAATAGGCATGCTCGTGCTGGGAAACCTGCAAAAAGGCCAGTGGCGTGAGCTGACGAAGTACGAAGTCCTGAAGTCACGTGAGCCACAGGAACTGCGGCCGGACTGAAGGGCGCAAAGCGGAGCGGGCTGAGTAAATCACTCCGCCCAGGCTTCACGCAGCAGGCGCAGATAGTTGCCATGCATGATGTTGGCGATGTCCTCATCTTTATAGCCGCGCTTTTTGAGCATGGCGGGAATGCGGGAAAGATCGGCGATGGTGTCGAGATCCTCTGGCGTCTGCTCGGTGCCGTAGCCGCCGTCGAGGTCAGTGCCGATGCCGCTGTGCAGGGCGTTTCCAGCGAGCTGGCAGACGTGGTCGATGTGGTCGCAGATGACTTCGAGCTTGAGGCCGGCTTCCTTTGGCGTGGTCTTGCCACGAATCCAGCCAGGGGTCATCATCCAGGCATCAAGCGCAGCGCCGACGACGCCACCGCGTTCGATGAGGGCTTTGAGCTGATCGTCGGAGAACTGGCGGGGATCAGGGACGAGAGCACGGCAGTTGCTGTGGCTGGCCCAGACGGTGCCTTGATGGATGTCGAGCGCCTGCCAGAAGCATTCGTCACTGAGATGTGTGACATCGAGGATCATGCCCAGACGGTCCATTTCCTTGATCAGCACTTTGCCAGCGGCGGGCAGGGGCCCGACCTGATCGTGACCTAGCGCGTAACGGCAGACGCCGTAGTGTGCGGGGCCCATGGCGCGCAGGCCCTGCTCCCAGGCGCGTTCGAGATGGCCGACGGTGCGGATGGAGTCGGCACCTTCGAGGCTGAGGATGTAGCCGATGGCTTTTTCGTCATCGGGAATCGCGGTGTTGTTCCAAAGCGCCACCATTTCGTCGAGCTCGCGCAGATTGGTGATCTGTCGCATCTCGCCAACTTCCTCCATGGCACGATACCATGAGAGCTGCCCCTGGGTTTCCGCCCAGGCCTGCTCTGCGGTCATCCAGCCAGCGATGGGGGATGGACCTGGCATGCAACCCGCGAGCTGAGTGGCGACGCAGATGCCGACCCTGCCACGCCGCATGTCGGGGAAGGCGGTGGTGCCGCAGGCACGGCCTTTGCCGGTCATGCCCGCCTCACGACGGCGGATCTCCTGTACGGGGAGGCGCAGGTCGCGATTGAAGCCGCCGAGGGCGTTGAGGCTGAGATCAAGGTGAGCGTCGAAGGTGAGCATGGGAGAGAATGACAAACGTGAGCGTCATTCTACGCAGACGCAATCACATGTCATTCAAAGCGATAGCCCGCTCCATGCACTGTGCGAATGATTCGCGGCTGGGCCGGATCTTTTTCGATGCGTTTGCGGAGTTGCGAGATGTGCTGATCCAGCGCACGGCTTTCTGGGAAGTAATCCACGCCCCAGACTTCGTCCGCGAGGGTGTTGCGGTCAATGACCTTGCCCCGGCGCTCATAGAGCAGCCGCAGCACTTTGACATCGCGCGGACTGAGGGCGAGTTCGATCTTGTCACGGTAGGCGCGCAGTTCCGTGGGGACGATGCGCAGATCATCCATGGTGAAATCATCATCCGTCCTGCCGCCGCCACGTGATGCCGTGCGGCGCAGAATGGCGCGGATACGGGCGATGATCTCCTTCACGCCGAAGGGCTTGGTCATGTAATCATCGGCGCCGAGTTCGAGGCCGAGGACCGTGTCGATTTCCTCGGCTTTGGCGGTGAGAAAGAGGATGGGAACTTTTTCATCCTGACGGCGGATCTGCTTGCAGACCTCATAACCGTTGAGGCCGGGCATCATGACATCCAGGCAGACAAAGTCGGGATTTTCAGCGCGGAAAAAATCCACCGCCTGCAGGCCGTCGCTGGCAGGGATGACTTCGTAGCCTTCCATGGTGAGCACTTCGCGCAGGGCATCGCGCGTGTGGTCGTCGTCTTCGGCGATGAGTATTTTGGTCATGACTGGTTGGGGAGGGTGAGAATGAAACGTGCGCCGTCGCGGTAATTAGGACACACCGTGAGCGAACCGCCATGCAATTGTGCCAGCTCACGCGAGATGGTCAATCCGATGCCAGTTCCACTGACGCCTTCGGCGAGGTCGGAGCGGAGGCGTTCAAAGGGCTCGAAAACCGTGCGGCGCTTGCCGGACGGGATGCCGGGGCCGCGATCCTCCACAATGATGCGGGTGTTGCGCTCGTCATGCTCCGTGCGGATGGCGATCCACTTGCCGGCGTTGGCGTATTTATCGACGTTGGAAATGAGATTGCCGAGAATCTGTTCGATGGCGTCTGGGTCGGCCATGATGATCTCCGGCCCATGCAGGGTGGAGACGATTTCAAAGCCCTTGTTTTCGAGCAGCGGCTTCCAGAATTCGGCAATGCGCGAAACGTTTTGATCCAGTGCGATCGGCTTGGGCTGGATGGTGAGCTTGTCACGCTGCTGACGGGCGTAGTTGAGTACGTTTTGGATCAAGCGGTCAAGGCGGCACGTTTCAGCCTCCACGACTCCGAGCTGGCGTTTGGCGATGGTATCTCCCTGTGACTCCGCGCGATGCGCCGCCATTTCAGCGTAGAGGCGGATGTTGGTCAGCGGCGTCTTCAACTCATGCGAGATCTGATTGACGAAAGTCACGCGCTGCTGCGCCACGCGGATTTCACTGGCGCTTTCGTGGAAATAGAGCCAGCCGACCACAAAGACGAGCATGATGCCGGAACTGACGCCGAGCAGGATCGGGAAGAGGTAGGGTTTTGGAAATTCCTCATTCGCTGGCGTGTAGGCCATCTCCCACTGTGAGAGCGGTTCCGAACAGGCGCGGTGCGCCGCCGGAGGGCGCTCAGAACCGGGCAGTTTCTTGCCCCATTCGTGCAGGGGGATGCCCTTGACCGTGGTTAGCATCATGCGACCGGGAGGGATCGCCAGCCCTGGTTGCGGCAGGCGCTGAAACAAGGAGTTCATCAGCATCTGGGGGTTCATCAGCGCGCAGCTCAGACTGCCGTTGGCAAAACGATGCCAGTAGATGAAAACGGAATCGCCCACATGCCAGCCGCTCCAGCTCAAGGGTGTCTCAGACAGGACCGGCCGGTCGTCAATGTGGTAGCCGAACAGCTTGATGTAGGTCATCCACTGCGAGGAACGCTGCTGAATTGCTGAAAGCCTGCCTGGGATATAAACACGCTGAAACGGCGGGCCGCCATCCTCTAGGACGGAAACAAATGGCGGCATGCTGTCGGGGTTCCGTGTGGATTCCAGAATGGATTTGATGCGGTCTTTGGCATTGAAGATCGGCCCCGGCTGGTATCCAGCCCTGCCCTCGAATGACTCAATGGGCGCGGTTTCACCTTCTCCGTCCGCAGACCAGGTCTGAGCGATCCAGGGGTGCGTGGCCAGCCGCTGGGACATCAGACGGGCTGAGCCGATGCTTTGCGCGCCCCAGGAGTCGAGCCTGTCCGTAAGCTGCCGCATGTCATGCAGAAGGTGCTGATCCGATGAGCTAAGGCGCTCAGCTAGAATGGCCTGCATGGAGGCGTCGGTGCGCTTTTCCGCATCTCGAATGAGATAGGTTCCCAGCCACGCCAGCAGAGCCAGTGGCAAAATCACCAGAATGATGAACAGGATCGTGGAGCGGCGTTGAAGCATGCGCGAGGCGTATAATTTAGCCTCGCGATTTATTTGGTCATCTAAATTTTATAAAAACCATAAAAAGAACCAGGGCGGACTTTTCGAGTCCGCCCCGGTGATTCGTAGAGTTTCCAACAGCCAGAAGGATAACCACACTTTAGAAATGGCTGATCAGGTCGTCCGGGGCCGATGCCGCGAGCCGTTGATCTGAAACAAAACTCCCACAGGGGAAAAAGAATGAGTCAGCAAGTTGTGAGTAGCTTGTAAGGAAGTTGTAAGCCTCCTTTTCCATCTAAAGGAGTCAGGAATGCCCCCACCTCAAGTTTGCACCCTTATACTAGGCACTCCGCGATCTGCACCGCGTTCAGCGCCGCGCCTTTGAGAAGCTGGTCGCCGACGACCCAGAAGGCCAGGCCGTTGTCCAGCGCGCAGTCCATGCGCAGGCGGCCCACCGCGCAGTTGTCGCGGCCCGCGATGTCGAGGGCCAGCGGGTACTGCTTGTTTGCAGGATCATCCAGCACGTCCAGGCCCGGTGCCTTGCTCAGCACTTCGCGTGCGGCTTCAACGGTGATGGGCTTTTCAAACTCTGCGCTGATCGCGATGCTGTGAGCGCGGAAGACCGGGATGCGCACGCAGGTCACGGACGCACGGAACTTGTCGTGGTGCATGATCTTGCGCCCCTCGTTCTCCATCTTCATCTCTTCCTTGGTGTAACCGGATTCGAGGAAGGAATCGACATGCGGGATGGCATTGAAGGCGATCTGGTGTGGGTACACGTGCGGCTTGCTGTCCAGCTTCGCAGCGTCCCAGGCGCGGTTTTCACTGGCCCACTCACGCGACTGGTTCGCCAGCTCTTCGATCGCCTGCGCTCCCGTGCCGGACACCGCCTGGTAGCTGGAGGCAAAGATGCGCTTCACACCAAAAGCCTGATGCAGCGGATACAGCGCCATCAGCGAGATCGCCGTGGTGCAGTTCGGGTTCGCAATGATGCCCTGGTGCGACTTCACGTCGGCCGCATTGATTTCCGGCACCACCAGCGGGACGTTCGGGTCCTGACGGAAGTAAGAGGAATTGTCCACCACCACGGCACCGGCTTTCACCGCATGCGGCGCAAAATCACGCGAGATCCCACCACCCGCGCTGAACAGCGCGATGTCGATGCCCTTGAACGAATCCGGCGTCAGCTCCTGAATGGTGATGTCCTCGCCCTTGAACTTCAGCTTCTTTCCGGCGCTGCGTGCAGAGGCAAGGAGGGTAAGCTGGCCGACGGGAAACTTGCGCTCTTCCAGGCAGCGGATCATCTCCGCGCCCACAGCGCCTGTGGCTCCGACGATGGCGACATTCTTCAGGGTGCTCATGGTATTCAACTAACGATGGGGTTGGTTCAAAGGGGCCGTCATAGTAAAGCCTCACCCGTCTGATGCAAGGGCCGGTAAGGGTGGAAGGGGCTGCGCCGCGCTCTTTCGACAACCTCGTGGCCGACGCGTTGTCCATCCATTCCAACATTTTCCCCCGAGCCCGCGCGCACGAGAAGCCGCGCGCATCTCCTACTGCGAAAACTCCTTGTCGATCGCATCCAGATACTTCGAGATCGGATCAGTCCGCGGCGGAAGCTCCTTCTTGATGATCGCAGGCAAATTCAGAAAATCATCAAACTTGCCGGAGAGGCCGC
>NCCR01000316.1 GCA_002279765.1 Verrucomicrobia bacterium 12-59-8
ATGCGCGCGAAAATTCGACCTCGCTGGCCAGATGTGGAACCATGGCCAGCCGCCACCGCCCGATGCCTTCGCTTATCCCACCGAACGGAGCCGCAATCGTCGCAGCGTGTAAAACGGCGTCTCAGACTCCGCCATCCGCCGGCCTCCCTCTTTGCGCTTCGGACTAAACCTCTCCCGCTGGGTTTCAAAGATGCCTTCCACGAACTCCTTGCTCCCCAGCACCACTCCATCGGTGAAATAACGCACGCGCAGCCGCACCAGTTCCGCAGGACTCAGCTTCCCACGCTCGGCCAAAACCGCTCGCACAGTCTCGACGCTCACGCCGCGTCTCACCACGTTTTCGTTCTGAGCGTCCTTCACCTCACGACCTTCGGCGTGGAGGAGACAGCGATACGCCTCCGCCGCACCTGCGCTCCGCCAGCCATCCACCGGTTTTCCCTGCGCCTTGCAGAGACCGCGCTGCGCTCTGCGGCTGCCGCCCAGCGCTTCGGCATACCTCGCCTTTGCCTTCGACCAGCACGCTTTTAAAACGATCCATCCACAGTGTCCCCCTGCGCCCATGCCGCTTGTTGTACCACCGGCTGAATCGCTCCTTCACTTCTTTGACGAAGAGGGACAGGTCACAAAACCGCTTCTTGAGCGCCTCAATGCGCTGATCGGCCAATGCCGTCAAACCACGCGCACGCAGATCGTTTAGTTCATCGCGCAGCAGCCCGACATACGTCCGGCTGTAAAGAACACTCAAATGCTCCATCAGCCTCGCCTCCCCATCAGCCCCCTCAAAACGCTGCAACCACGTCTCCCGATGCGGCACCTCCGCCAGCAGATGGAAATGGTTTTTCATGATGCAGTAGGTCACCACCTTGATCCCCGAGAACTCCGCCATGCGCCAGATCACCCGCCGCAGCGCCTCCTTTTCCACCTCATCAAAGAACACCTCCCCGCCACAAGTGCGTGACATGACATGGTAGCAGTAAGACTCCAGCGGCCCCTTGCCCAGGCGATGCCTCCCACCCGACCACGACCGCGCGCCAGGATAAAGCCCCGTCTTCGCATTCACCCCCACAAGCTGCTCTTCGAGCGGTAAAGTCTGGTAATCAGTGGTTTGAGCGATTTTCATAGCGTCGCATCCTATCCGGAAAAGCGACGCCGTCAAACTGCATGCCTGGCATTATTTTATGCTCCGTTGCTTTTTCGGCCTCCCAACCACCAGCGCCGCGCGGCTTGCCATCCGCAGCGCGGGACAATAAATTCTCCCTCCATCCGACCTGCTGCGGACTAAAGTCCGCGCTCTCTGGCCTCTTTGGCCTGCACCGCTTTGCTCTGCGAAAAGCATGCTCAACCAAGGGCCATCCATGCCCGGCATGATTTTTCCGCGCAAAAAAATCACGCCTCATGCCTCCGGCTTCACGACGAACGGCGATTAATCAGTGGTCAGGGATGAGGTTCAACCGCACCGCAGAGCCTTATCACTGCTCAAGGGCGTGAGTCTGAAAAGACTTCACGCCCTCTTTTTTGATGGCGTCGGACGCCCCGCCCCTCCGCATGAAGTCCCGCAGCAAATCCAAGCAGCAGGACGAGAGGCCCGGCACCCGACAAACACTTGAAACCATTTGACCAGCCCGGCCCGTTAAGTTAAACAGCTGTTTATAAACGCATGTTTAACTCTTCTTCTCCATCCCGCGAACATGATGCCGAAGCGCGCCGCGAGCGCCTGCTGAAGGCTGCCGCCACCGTCTTTGCCAAAGATGGCTTTGAGAAGGCCAGCCTGCGTGCCATCTGCCTGAAGGCGAAGGCCAACGTGGCGGCGGTGAAGTATTACTTTGGCAGCAAGGAAGGACTCTACCGCGAAGTCTTCCTCTCCTCCTGCCAGCAAAGCATGGACAAAGATGCACCCGTCACCCTGGCGGAGGGTGCTGCTCCTGAAGAAACTTTGCGCCGCTGGATTCGTCATCTGCTGGATCATGTGCTGCTGAAGCGCGCCGCGAATCCGGTGAAAAGCCAGATCATGGCCCACGAGATGCGCGAGCCCACGCCCTGCATGAACGAGTTCATCAAGCTCGTCGTCAGACCTTTCCATGAAGAGCTTCAGCGCATCATCGCCGCCGTGCTTGGCAGGAAGCAGGTCGATGAAGAGTGCATCCTTTACTGCCATCACATCATCGGCCTCTGCATTCACTACGACCACTGCCGCGTCTTCATTGACCGCCTGGGTCCGCCCGTGCCCAAGACGGCGGAAGAGGTGCAGCGCCTGGCTGACAACATTGCCGACTTTGTTCTCGGTGCGCTGACTTCACAACGCACCGCAGTGCCGAAACCCCTCCCACGCTCGAAGAAAAAGCCATGACTTCCCCTCTCTCCAAATGCCTCGCACTCGGCCTCAGCGCCCTGGGGCTTGCCCTGACCGGCTGTGGCAAAGCACCGGCTTCAGCACCTGCCGCCGCGCCCAAAGCCCCCGCAGCGATCAGCGTCAAAACGGCCGCCGCCCAGGAGGGACCCATGCCGCGCTACCTTCGCCTCACCGGTGAAATCACCGCCGCACAAAATGCCGCCGTGGCCGCAGACACGACCGGCAAGGTGATCGAGACGCCCGTTGAACGTGGCACCGTTGTCAAAGCAGGCGATGTGCTGGTCCAGCTCGACAGCCGCACCGCCGCTCTCAATCTCGTGGAAGCCGAAGCCAATGTGGTGCAGGCGAAATCAAAGCTCGATCTCGCGGAGAGCGAGGTGAAGCGCAATACACCGCTCGCTCAAATGAAGGCCGTTTCCGACACCGAGTTCGCCCGCATCAAAGCAGACCGCGATGCCGCCGCCGCAAGCCTGTCCGCCTCTGAAGCGCGCCGCGACATGGCCAGGAAGACACTCGGAGATGCCACCATCCGTGCGCCGTTTGACGGCACGGTGGCCGAGCGCTTTGTGACCGCAGGCGAATACGTCATGGCAAACTCGAAGGTCGCTCAAGTCATCGACCTGCAGCATCTGCGCCTGCTGGTGAATATCGCGGAGCCCTCCGTGGGTCTCATCAAAGCGGGGCAGAAGGTGGAGTTCAGCGTCACTCCCTTTCCCGGCGAGTTCTTCACCGGCACCGTCAAATTCATCGGCGCTGCGGTGCGTGCTGAATCGCGTGATCTCCAGGTCGAGGCCGAGGTGACAAACAGCGATGGCCGCCTGCGCCCCGGACTCTTCGTGGAGGCACGCCTCGCCCTGCCGGAGCAGCCCGCCGTCACCATTCCCGTCAGCGCCGTGCGCGCAGACGGCGCAGTGCAGAGGGTCTGGGTCGTGGAGTCAGGCCAGCTCAGCGAGCGCCTGGTGGAAGTCGGCGAGACCAACAAGGACCGCATCGAAATCCGCCGGGGTGTGCAGAAGGGCGAAAACGTCGTGCTCTCTCCGGGCGCAGAAGCTGCAGACGGCGTGCCGGTGCAGACCGCTCCTCAATCTTGAACAGCACTCATGAACGCCCCACAAACCTCCCACGCGAACACACGCAGCTCCGCATCTGGATGCTCCGTACTGGGAGCGCCGATATTTTATCGGCTCCGGGCGAACGTCCCTTCCCCATCGACATTCAATCAGACCGCCAAGAAAAGTGTGGGTCGTTCGCACCTCCGGCAGCAAAGCCCAGAGCCGGTTACAAACCGGCGCTCCCAGCACAGAGCCGCCCGAAGGGCGCATCTCATTGCTGGGAGCGCCGATATTTTATCGGCTCCGGGCGAACGTCCCCGCCACTCCGCGCCCTCCAGCGCCCCAATGGTATGAATAAGCACAATCCCACACAACCGGCCTAATCCCCTCCCCCTTCTCCCTCATGCAATGGCTCGCCCGCATCTGTGTTCAGCGCCCCGTCCTCGCCAGCGTCATCGTGCTGGTCTTCGTCGTCGTCGGCCTCATCGGTTACACCCGCCTGCCGGTTGACCGCTTTCCCAAGGTGGACTTCCCCACCGTCGCCATCACCACTCGCCTTAACGGGGCAACCCCCAAGGAAGTGGAAACCCAGATCACCGACAAAATCGAAGAAGCGGTGAACACCGTCAGCGGCATTGATGAACTACGCTCCGTCTCCAGCGAAGGCATCTCCCAGGTCATTGTCGTCTTCCTGCTGGAAAAGAACGTGGACGTCGCCGCGCAGGAAATCCGCGACCGCGTGAACCGCATCATCGTCGATCTCCCCGACGACGCCGATCCCCCCATCGTCGAAAAGCTCGATCCCGATGCCTCGCCCATCCTCAACGTCGCGCTCACCGCCGACCGCCCCGCGCGCGAGATCACCGAATACGCGGACAAGGTCCTGCGCCGTCAGCTAGAAAGCGTGCCCGGCGTCGGACAGGCAACCCTGCTCGGCGGCCGCAAACGCCAGATCAATGTGTGGATGGACCCCGTGCGCCTCCGCTCCTTCAATCTCACCGCCATCGATGTACAGAAAGCACTGCGCTCCCAAAACGTGCAGATCCCCGCTGGCACCGTGAAAGACGCCGCCAGCCAGGAAGGCCTGCGCGTCCTCGGCAAAGCCGCCTCAGTGGCCGAGCTGCGCCAGATGGTCGTGCGTGAAAAAGACGGCGGCCTCGTGCGCCTCGGAGACGTGGCCCGCGTGGACGATGGCGAAGAAGAGCCGCAGACCGCCGCACGCCGCAATGGTGTCCCCAGCGTCGTCATTTCCCTGCGCAAGCAGTCCGGCGAAAACACCATCAAGGTGGTCGATGCCGTGCAGGAGCGCCTGACTGAAGTGAAAAAGATGCTGCCCGCCGGCTACTCCATCAATGTCGTTCGTGACAACTCCCTCGTCATCCGCACCAGCACCCACGCCGTGCAGGAGCATCTCATCCTCGGTGGCGGGTTTGCCGCGCGCATCGTGCTGCTCTTCCTTGGCAACACCCGCGCCACCGTCATCGCCGCCCTGTCCATTCCCACCTCCATCATCGCCGCCTTTGGCGTCATGTGGGCGCAGGATGTCACGCTCAATCAGATCAGCCTCGTCGCCCTCGCGCTCGCCGTCGGCATCGTCATCGATGACGCCATCATCGTCGTGGAAAACATCGTCCATCACATGGAGGAGAAAGGCGAAAACGCGCATGACGCCGCCATCAATGGCACGCGCGAGATCGGCCTCGCCGTCATGGCCACCACGCTCTCGCTGCTCGCCGTCTTCGTTCCCGTCGCCTTCCTCAGCGGCATCGTCGGCATGTTCTTGAAGAGCTTCGGCCTCACCATGGCCTTCGCCATCGCCGTGTCCCTGCTCATCAGCTTCACCCTCGTGCCCTCCCTCGCCGCACGCATGCTCGGCCGCCGCCGCAAGAGCTGGATCGAGCGCGCCCTCGACCGAGTGGTGAATGTTTTCTACCGCCCCATCGAGGCCATCTACATGATCATGCTGCGCTTCTCCATGCGCCACCGCTGGGTCATCATCCTCGCCTGCTTCGGCGCGCTCGCCTCCCTGCCCACGCTCATGGGCATCGTGCAAAAAAGCTTCATGCCGCCCACCGAAGAAGCCGAGTTCATCGTCAACATCCGCGTCCCCGAAGGCACCACCCTCGCCTCCACCGATCTCCTCGGCGAGCGCGTCGCACGCAGCATCCGCGCCCTGCCCGGCGTGGAGTCCACCCTCCTTACCATCGGCGACAATGACCAGCGCGTGCCCAATCTCGCCGGCATCTACGTCCGCCTCACAGACCCCGACACCCGCACCGC
>NCCR01000317.1 GCA_002279765.1 Verrucomicrobia bacterium 12-59-8
GACGCTGCGCCAGGCACTGGCTCAATCAGCGGTCCTGCCGCTGTAGATGGACCGACAAAATCAAGCTCATTGGCCACGGGGACATGGACACCGGATACGAATGAGAGGCCCCAAAACATTCCAGGCATTCGGGACTCTGGTGCCCTTCAAACTGCGATTTGCTGAAACTAGGCGACGGTTTTCTGCCGACGTCACTACGGTAGTGGGCACACGCCACCAAGTTGGGAAAGCACGCACACTCAGTAACTCAAGCCTGCTGTCCGACCTGCGAAAGCGGCGTCGTGCCGAGGCTTGCCGCATGCACTACACGGGGCGGCTTATTTTTCGAAGAAAGATGACTCTTCGCGGTCACCGACTTTGAGATAACGGTAGAACACCTCAAGCTGCAGTGTGCAGAGGCACTGGCGGTAGATGGCATCTGCGGCATCGCCTGCGGGCCAGTTCGGACGGCCAGCCTTGAAGGCACCATCGGACTGCTGTGCGGCGAGGATCTGTGGGAGGAACTGCTGGTTGTAGAACTTCCAATCTTCACCGCCCTGCTGGAAGAAGGCCTGGGTGTAGTAGTACCAGCAGTAGAGGTTGCAGTTTTTATTCCAGTCCAAGGGCTCCGCAACGAGGAACTCGCTTAGAAATTTGATACCCTTTTTGATCGCGGTGGTTTTGCCTTTGGCCATGGTCTGCAGTCCGAGGATGCCCACGCCCGAGAGGCTCCACTGGTTGTAACCAGCATCACGGTTGGTGGCACCGAAGCCGCCGTCCTTCGTCTGCATGGTTTCAAGGTAGTCGGTCATCTTGCCGATGCAGCTGTGCAGGCCGTCGATTTTCAGCCCGGTGTTCTTGGCGGCTTTGAGCGCCTGGAACTGCCAGCCCACCACGGAAAGGTCGGCTCCGCCTGCCTTGTTATAAACAATCTGCTCCTGGCCACCATAGGCCCACGCGCCTTTCGGCGTCTGATTTTCGATGATGACTTTCACGCCCTTCTCGAAGGCTTCACGCATCCCTGGGAGGGCTTTGCTGCCAAGACGGGCCAGCGTGTACATCTCACCCAGGGCGTAGGTTGCGATCCCGTGCTCGTAAGTGCCAGCGCCACCTTTGCCGCCAGCTCCCTCACCTTTCCAGCCAGTCTCGGAAAAGATGCCATAGGGGTTCTTTTTGGCGACTTCCAGCAGGAACAGGATGCCGTTCATCACGTTTTCTCCGTAGAACGGCGACTCCGGCGTCTCACACCGGCCCAGGTAGCACAGCAGCGCCAGACCTGTGTAGGCACACTTGTTGTTTTTGCCCCAGGAGCCGTCTGCGTTCTGCTTGCCCTTGAGCCATTCCAGCGAGGCGCTCACGGCCGCCTCACACTCCGCAGAGCCGCCATTCTGCCGCAGCTTCTCCAGTCGTTCCTGGGTCGAACACCGGCTGCGCATCGACGGTGGCAGGGTCACAAAGCCAGCGGCTGCTCCCATCCCCATCCCTTTGCCAAAGCCGCCACCGGCTCCAGCCAAGCCAAAGCTGCCTGCGCCTCCGAGCGCTCCGCCACCCATCATCGCGCTCACATCCGGCATGTCCAGCGAGTCCGGCGGTGCTTCCGGCAGAGTGATCGACGAGTTCACACTCGTGCTCACCAGCTTCTTCATCGGCATCGTCTTGTTGATCGAATTGCGCTTCTTCTGCTGCACCTTGTGCTGCAGATCTGCGCTCGCCTGCGCTCCCTGAGCGGTGCCGCCACCGGGCAGGAAGTCCACCTGCTTGTCCATCACGCCGCTCTGGAACACGATGAACAGGGCCAGCACGCCCAAACCGGCGTGAATCAAAATGCTCAGCAGCAGGGAGCTCGCCCCCGCCTTGAGCCACAACTGCACAAACTTATTCGGCGGCTTGGCCACCTCAATGTGCGTGAGCGCTGGCGGGTGATACACTTCGCCCTCATGATGCTCCGGTGCGGCTCCTGAAGGCACTGGCATGGCTGGAGCCACGGCGGCAGGCACTGGCATAGCCACCGGCACGGCTGCACTGGCGGGCTTGGGGGCGGAGACGGGGACAGCAGGTACGGCACCCGTCGTCGTGCCGGTGGAGGGCGCGGGCGGTGGCATCATCGCCGGCATCGGCATCTGCGGCATGTAGCCGGGCGGATAACCCGGCATTTGCGGCGGGTAGCCCTGCGGCATCGGATAACCCTGTGGATACCCCGGCATCTGCGGCGGGTAGCCCTGCGGCATGGGATAGCCAGGAGGCATCTGCGGCGGGTAGCCTTGCGGATACCCTGGCATCTGTGGTGGGTAGCCCTGCGGCATCGGGTAACCCTGCGGATACCCTGGCATCTGCGGCGGGTAGCCCTGGGGCGGGGCATAGCCCGGCGGCAACGGCTGGGTGGCACCGGGGTGTGCTGGCGGCTGCGGATTCTGCGGGGTTCCTGGCTGCGAAGGATTCATGACAAAATGCTGTTCAGCACAAACAGGACGGCACTTCCGTCCCATTTATTGGGTTCAAACCATCAAAAAAGCACAGAAATCAGAATCCTGCGTCGCTGCCAACGGTGAAAGTCACATTGGCGATTTTGGCGACTGAGAGGGCGTTGAGCACATCGATGACGCGCTCGTAGGTGGCCTGTTCTTCCGCCTGAATGGTGACAATGACCTTGGCATTGCGGTTGTCAGCCTCCTGTTTGAGGCGCTTGAGCGTGTCGATGAAGGTGGGCAGCTTTTTGTCCGGGCGGCCGCTGTCGAATTCCTCTTCATTGAGGGTGACGGCACCAGATTCCTCAACTCCGACGATGATTTCATCTGGCATTTCCTGAGGAGCATCGGCGCTGGGCGGAGCCAGACCAGGGAGCTGGCTCTTGAGCTCGCGCTCCACCTTCACCGAGCCGACCATGACCATGAAGAAGAGCATGATGACGAACACCACGTCAATCATGGGTGCGATCTGAAAGCCGACAGCAAGCTGTTCGGTCTCAATTTCGCGGGGCTGTTTTGTGCCGTGGGCAGACATGTTGCGGATGATTTATGGTTTGTTCAGGGCGGAGAAGGAAATGTCATCAATGCCCGCCTGGGCCACGACGCTCATCACCCGCTGGACTTCGATGGCAGGCAGACGCTTGTCACCACGAATGACGACACGGTACTTGGCGTTGGCATCCTTGCGCGCACGGAGTTTTTCAACCAACGGCTCCACAATTTCATATGCGGTGTTTTCGAAGAGAATGACCGCCTTGCCATTGGTCCAGCGCACATTGAGCGCGGCCTCGTTCGTCACATTCTTTTCCTTCTTCTTGGCGTCTTCGGCGACAGGGAGTTGAATCTCCTTGTCGATGCTCAACACCTGCGCCGAAGTGATGCTCATGAAGAAAATGAGCAACACCAACAGCACGTCAATCATCGGAGCTATTTGAAACTCCGGTTCGCCATCACCACCGCCGCCGCCGCCGCCCATAGTGTTAGAAGGTCAAGGGTTAGTTGATTTGAGAAAATATTGCAGACAGATCAAGCACCTCATGCCACAGAAACTGCGACACCTTCGCCAGCCACCCAGTTCGGAATAGCTGCGTAGAACTCTTCTTCTCCGACATGCGCGTCCTTGAGGTGCTGGTAGGGCATCTTGCGGAAGAGGGCGGTGCAGATTTCCTGGAGGCCGCTCATGGAAACCTGCAGACGGTTGCGGAGGAAGTAGAAGAACATGAAGGCCGGAACAGCGATGAAGAGGCCGGATGCGGTGGCGATGAGCACCTCACCGATAGCGCCGGAAAGCTTGGCTGGATCACCTGCTCCGCTGGTCTTCAGGGTGGCGAAGGCGCTCATCATCCCGGTCACGGTGCCGGTCAGTCCGATCATCGGCGTACAGACCCCGATCACGGAGAGATAGTTGATGCGCGTCTGGATGGACGCATTGGCCTTGTTCAATTCAGAGAACAATGCGCCTTCAGTCGCATCGTGACCATCCCCCAGGAAGCTGAGCGCCACACGGGTCGTATTGGTAAAAGCGGAGGGACTGCCTTTGCAGAACTGGTAGGCACCGACATAGTCACCGGCACGGAACAGATCCTGCACCTGGGCCACCTGGGCCGGAGGAGCCATTTTCTTGATGCCAGTACGCATCCAGAGATCTACCGTCAGCCAGACCAGGGCGACGGAGCAGGCGGTGATCGGGTACATCACCCAACCGCCTTCAATGAAGCGCTCAATGAGGGAATGCTCAGTAGGCTCAGCCGCAGCGGCACCTTCGGCTGCTGCGGGCTCCTGCGCATAAATGTTGAATGAAGTAAGGACACCCAAGGCCAGCAGGACGCAAAGGAACGCGCGGGCAGGGCCGTTGGGGATGTGGCGGGTCATGGTGGTGGCAGTGTTGGTTTGCATGGGGAGATTATTCAGGCTTTGGGTTTGGACTCGGTGGATTTGGCGGGCGCGCCTTCTTCGGGCTTGTTTGCATCAGACTTGCCATCGGCGTCGGCAGTCTCTTCCTCGGTGACATTCTTCATTCCGGCAATCGCCGCTTTTTCTTTCATGGCGGATTCAGCCACCGGGGAGCCGGGATACGATTCACTGATGCGGGCCAGGAAGGCGTTCGCATCCTCAAAGCGTTTCATTTTGATGAGGGTCTTGGCCGCATTGAGTTCCGCCTCGGGCACACGCTGCATCTGGGTGCCGTAGAACACAGGAATGCGCAGATAGGCCAGCAGTGCTTTTTCCCATTCCTTCTTCCGGGTGTAAACGTCTGCAATGATGGCCCACAGCGATGCCCCGATGGCAGAGTCGTCGGTCTCTTTTAAAATGCCCTGGGCTTCAGCAATGATGGCCGCGTAGTCCGAGGTCGTCTGCCGCTCAATGTCCAGCTGAATGATGCGCAGACGCATCTTTTGAGCGTCGGTGAGTTTCAGGGAGCGCAGGGCAGGCAGCGATTTCACCACATCATCAAATTTACCACCCTGATTCAACGCTTCGATGTAGGCGAAGTAAATATCGACATACCAGTTGCCCTCGATGCCCTCAAAGTGCTCGAAAAAGTCACGACCTTTCTTCAGCACGGCGATAGCTTCGTCGGTCTTGCCTTTGGCCAGCAGGTCGGCGGATTCGGTCAGTTCAGCAGGATAGGGCCACTCCAGCGAATCAATGTTCTTTTTATCCAGAATGGTGGTGGACTTGTTCTCTCCGATTTGAAGGGTGCGGACGATTTTACCGTCCTGAATCGAAAATTCAGAGGAGAAAACGCGATTACCATCCTTGAGCACGATGGCCTGCCCATAGGCGGAAGCTGCGGCCAGGACGGTGAAGACGATCAAAAGGCGGGCGAACGAAGGCATGGAAAGCGTGAGGTGGGTTCGCATGAAATTACAGGGTGGTGAGGAGTTTTTCAGCCTCTTTGACTTCCGGCTGGACCTTGAGATCGGTACGCTTGACCATCTCCTCCAGCGTTGCCTTGGCTTTCTCGCGTTCACTGAGAGCAATAAATGATTTGGCACAGAGCAGGTAGGCTTGGGCCATTTCATCCTTCCATTTCTGGTGGGCGATGAAAACGCGCTGGAAGTAGGCGATGGCAGCCGCGTGCTTGCCATTGAGCGCCTCGATCTCGCCGAGCATGCGCAGGGCATTGGCGGTGGCATGACCGCGCCACTCCTTGGTGTTAGAAATCTGCTCGAAGAGTTTCTTCGCTTCGTCATACTTCTTGAGTTTGACGAGCGTTTTGGCCTCGCCCTGCGTGGCGTCCAGCACATGGGAGCTGCCGGGATAATTGTTCAAGGCATCACGGAACAGTTCAAGCGCCTTGTCATAATCACCCTTTTCAAAGGCGATCTCGGCTAGGCCGACAGGAGCGCCGTCTGAAAACTCACTGTCTTTGAAGAAGTCTCTGAGCCGGATGTAGCAACCGGTGGCTTTCTCCAGGTCGCCTTTTTTACGGGCATTATCACCCACGATGTTCAACAGCATCGGGCTGAGGTCATCAGGTTTGGCGACTTCGATGATGATGTTGAGATACTTCTCGGCTTTGTCAGGCAGTTTCATGGTCTTGGCCAGCCAAGCCTTCGCAAACAGAATACGCATCTGTGCGGTGCCATTCATCGCCGCCTGCGGCGGAGTCAGCAGGTCTTCGAGCTGCTTTTCGACATCTTCAAACGTGAGTTCGGGAGCTGGTGCCGGAGCTGCTGTGGCAGGCTTCTCGCCGTCTGCAGGGGGTGGTGGTGCAGAGACCGCACGGCGGCGTTTGGGTGCAGTGATGGTGACCAACTGCTGAATCAAGCCCTCTACCTGCTGGTTGGCGACGATGGGAATACGGGTTTTAATATGTTCGGCCAGCAATTTCTTGGCCTCCTCCACCTTGCCCTCTTTGATGTTGGCACGGCTGATCCAGAGGATGGCTTTGAGCGCAAGATCGTCGTTGCTCTTGTGCGTGCTGTAGTAGCGCTGCCACATTGTCGCCAGTTCTTTCCACTTGTTGGATCCGACGTACAGATCTGTCAGTTGATCCATGGCATAAGTAAGCACGTCATCTGACTTGGCTTTATCCACGGCGGCGGCGAACTGGATCATCCCATTCTCGTAATCGGCGCGCTGATTCTAAATATCGCCGAGGAGCGCATGCACCTGGCCGAGATTATTGTCATTCGGCTTATCTTTGACGATGCTGAGCAGCTCGGTTTCCGCTTTCTTTTTATCTCCGGCCTGGAAATCAATGAAAGCCAGACGGTAGCGCGCATCCGCCACATATTGCCCACCGGCGTTCTCTTTGATGTAGGTTTTGAGCGCCTTGGTAACGTTCT
>NCCR01000318.1 GCA_002279765.1 Verrucomicrobia bacterium 12-59-8
CAGCTGATCCGGCGCAATGTCCGCATGCGCTGCCTCAGCGGCATCGGCAGCGCACAGGGCCAGGGGGGTAAGCAGAATCAAAGCGAGGGGCACGGTCTTCATGGGAAGTTTGCAGCAGGTTGAGGCATTCAACACGACTCAGCGCCAAAGGTTTCCAGAAAGAAGCCCGGCCTCCCTGCGTCTTCGTTCCGCATGGCAAAGTTTGCGCACTTGGTTTTGAAATCTAATTGCAGCGTTGAGCCTGCAATGGTCTAATCGAAGACGAAAGTTTAAGCAAACTAAGCAAACGACTTAATCCTCGTTCGAATCATTCAAAAACAAGCTCTCCCATGACCCAGACGGCAAAAATGCGCGGCAATCACAGCTCTCTTTGCATTTTAAACTGTCTCAATGGAGACCGTGCCGCAGTGGAAGGCGCAACCTTTGTGATCGGCGCAGCACCAGGCTCGAATTTGCAGCTCAACTCACCTCAATGCCCGCAGCTCCTTTGCAGGATTTCGAGGAACGGAGAGGCCATGGACCTTCAGTTCAGTTGTGCCGTGCAGATCGATGGTTCTGAAGCCTCCTCTTTGCGGTGCCTCCCAGGGGAAGAACACACCGTCATCGGGGGCGGGCATCTGCTGGCCTTTAAACACACCACCCAGGTGGATGCCTGGCTCGCTCTGGCCAGGGATAATTCATGGTATGTTTATAGCAGTGAGAAGCATGCATGGAACGGCTTGTTCGGGCCGGAATATTTGAAGACCTGGCTGAGTCAATTTTCGGCCAACGCCCGCAAGCAGCTTCTTTTAATTCCCAACGGAATGGAGCAGATGGGGTTTTATATACATGACGCCAAGGACATCCTCATGATCCCCGCCCCCATGACGGCACCGGCAGAGAAAGCTGCCTGGTTTGACCGCTATAGCTCCGAATCCAAAGGGTCTGCCGCAGAACCTGCCGTCACCGGCATGGATCTGAACAGCGAATACGGTGAGTTCACCTGCCCGATCTGCTGGTTTAAATTTGACCGGGGTGATGTGATGAACATCGCGGTGCACAACAGCCTGCGGGGCGATCCCATGCTCGGTGATGAAGCGATGCAACGCTTCCATGCCACGAGATTCAATGATCGTGGCCAGGCTTTGGACGCGATGGGCCTGGCCACCTCCGAGCTCGCGTGCCCGCACTGCCGTCGAAAACTGCCCCCGGGGTTTCTCGATCTGCCGCACCACATCTTTTCCATCGTCGGTGCGCCTTCGTCCGGAAAATCATACTACCTCAGCGTGCTGGTCAAGCTCCTGCAGAACTCTCTGTTTCAAAACTTTGGCATCACGTTCCGCGATGCGGACCCCTCTGAGAACGTCATCCTGACACAGATGAAGACGCAGTTGTTTTCCTCTTCGTCACCGGAGGATGCCTTTCTGGCCAAGACTGACCTCGAAGGAGCACTCTATGAGACCCTGCCACGCCAGGGGCGCAAAGTGCGGCTGCCCAAGCCCTTCATCTTCAAACTGTCCCACCCTGCCACACCTGACAGCGGCTTCTCCGTGGTGTTTTACGACAACGCTGGCGAGCATTTCGAACCAACTCGCAACAGCGCGGACTCGCCGGGTGCGCAGCACATCGCGGTGGCCTCCGGTATTTTCTTTCTCTTTGACCCGCTGCACAACACGGAGTTTCGCGCCATGATGACGGGGGTGACGGATCCGCAGATCAAGAAGCACCGCATCGATCAGCAGGACGTCATTCTCGCGGAGACCGAAGTCCGTATCAAAAGCCTGCTCGGGATGGACGCCAGACAGCGAGTGGCCACTCCGCTGGCCGTGATGGTGGGCAAGTACGACACCTGGTCTGCCTTGCTGGGCGAGCAGGAGCTTCTCCCGGCCGTCGTAGATGGCGTGGTCAGACTGGATAACATCAAGACCAACTCCAAACGAGTGCGAGATTTCATGGTGCGCGTCTGCCCTTCCATTGTGGCCAACGCCGAAGCCATCTCCTCCAACGTTTGTTATTTCGCCGTCAGCCCGCTGGGCAGTTCTCCGGTGGAATTCCTCGACCGTGAAGGCACGCCGCGCATCGGCCCTGATCCAAAGCAGATCAATCCCCGGCATGTGGAAGTGCCCACGCTTTGGGTCCTTGCACAGGCCGTGCCTGAAATGATTCCCTCCACCTCCGCTCATTGATCCCATGGCCTGGCAACTCATCTATACAAGCGCCCCGCGCCTGCTCGAAGCCGGCCGCACGGGATTCGGCACGGTGGCCAGACATCGCGCCGTCAGCGGCATGCTCACCTCATCGGTGGAGCGTTTCAGCCAGTTTGCCCGTTTGCCGGGCCATGATCCGCGCCGGGTCGTTCACACCTACCGCATCCTGACGGCTGGCTCCGCGACATATCATGTGTTTAGCTGTCTGCAGGACGCAGGCTCTGACTATACAGGACGGACCAACCACATCGCCCATCATCTGATCGCCGAACCGCGGGAAATCCGCGCCCTGGCAGCCACAGGCCAGACGCCGGCGGATGTCCTGCTCGCCATGGCCTGGCGCACTGCGTGGAGCGAAGGCCCGCGTTACCTTGATCCCGCCGAGGAGGTGGATCTGTCGTCTCTCACAGCGTCAAACTCACGCGCATGGGCCGCTGTTACAGGAAATCCGGCGCACGCACGTCTCCTCTGGACTCGGGAAGCGCTCAAGGGATGCTATCTCATCGTGCCCAATGGAGCCAGCACGCTGGAGCTTTTCCGCGAGGCTTTGCTGGCAGGATCAGGACAGGCCTGGCAGACCAGTTTCACCCCCTGCCTGGGGCCCAACGATGACGGGGCGGATTTCCGGTGGGTAGGACTGTCTGCTTCATCGCCCATGCGCGGACAAGTGGAAACTTCGAGCCGCCTTGTGCTCGATCTGACACAACCTGCAAGACTGCCCCCGCCTCCTGAATTGGAGATGCCCGCCCCCGCAGTCGAAGACGCAGGGCCCGCGTCTTTGCCAGAGCCTTCCCTCCCCACGCGAGAACCGCCAAAAGAGCGGCTGCGTTCGCACAAAAGCCAGCCCCCCCCTGCAAGCACGATTGGCGACTGGTCTCCTGAGATTCGTCAGAAAACAGCGAAATCGAGCAAAAACGTCATCGTCATCTCGCTCGTGATTGCTGTCCTGCTGATCGTCAGTGTGGCAGGAGGATTGCTGTGGCAGTACAACCAGCAAACCCAGGCGCGGACAGCCTATGACAACGCAATCGCCAAAACTTGGAAAGAGCACAAGCTAAGCCTCAACGACACACGGAAGTGGCTGGAAGATCAGCCCGACGTGAATGAAGGAAAGACATTGCTGCAGTCTCATGAGGAGTTTTTCCAAAGCATGCGGACGCTGCTGAGCAAGCCAGGCGCTCAAGGCCGACAAAGAAACGCTCACCGCAACTGCCATCCTTGCCGCGCATCGGAGGTGGCAGGAGAAACGCGCCGCCACATGGAGACATCTGAGCGAGTTTATCGGCGAGAGAGACATTCCCCTCCCTGAAGGTGACATTGTTCAAACGCTCAGGACTGAAGCAACGGAAGTGCTGCGCCGTGCGGAGCCAGAACGTGGCAGCCTGTCGAACTGGAAACTTCTGTTCGAAGCCTTGAATCAACCTGACGCAACGCCCGGTCCTGAGATCCGATGGTTGCAGTTGTGGGCTGAGTTGGATGGTGACAATGCGAATGCTGCGACTTCAAAGGCAGTCACTGACAAGTCGCTTCCCGAATGGCTGCGCACCAAAGCTGAGATTTTGAAGCAGAAGCATGACAAGGAGCAGGAAGGCAAGATGGCTGATAAGAACAAGCCGGACAGTGATCCGAAGGATGCCCAAAAGAAGACCGCTGCGATTGAAGATGCGGATTCGATGGCCGCGAAAAACGGCATTTACATCCATCTGCTGCAACCCCTCGAAGATCTGGCGGGCCAACTGACCGGACTGCCCGTGGAGGCTGACATGCAGTTGTATGTTGGGGGAGCCTGGGATGCGCATCCCCTTCCATCTGGCCGGGCAGAAGAAAAGAATGGAGAACTGAAGAAATGGTCAGCAACGAGCTTGGACAGCAAAAAAGAGATCAAGTTCGGACCCAGGCTCATCGCGCAACTCACGGAGATGATCCAGTTTTCCGATGACGGCAAACTGATCTCGATCCCTGAAGAGAGCCGCCAGTCTCCCGATGGTATCAGGATGGTGGCTCGCAGTAAAGACGGCATACGCGTGCTGTTTGATCTGCGGTTGATTCCAATCAACAAAGTCTCAAAACCAATCTTTACCCAGGTCATCGAAAGCTCCGTGGACAATACAGCAGCCATAACGCTGCGCCTGCCCGAAGGCTTTTTAAAGCGGCTGCACGGGGCAGGCCAGACAGGCGGCTGCTCGTTACGGCATGATGGCGCCGCCGCATATCAGAAGGTTTACGAGCTCAGAGCCACCGGAGATTCCACGTTCACGGTTTTGCCGCCACAGGCCAAAACGACTTCAGGCGACAACAGGGCGCAGATCAAGCAGCAGATCAGTGAACTGGAGGCTGGCATTCGAAAAGATGAGGCTGATCTCGCTAAGAATGAAGGGTCGAATGCGCCCGCCCGGATCAAGGCGGAGAACAAGGCGAATTACGAAAAAGCCAAATCTGACAAAGCCATCAAGATACAGGCTTTGCAGGCACAGCTGCAAAGCATGGAGGGAGCGCCGACACCCATGCACTTCAAGCTCGATCCAGGTGGATACACCCTCCTGCTTGGCCAGCCGAATATGATTGAGCTGTGCAAGCTGAATGTGGTCCCGGCAGTTCCCTCCTCCCAATCAAAGCCTTCCAATCCGTGAAACCTCTTCTCCAAGCCATCGAGGCCATCCGCTCCGCCCTCAAAGAGGAAGTTCCTCCATCATCGGTGGAAGAGGCCGCCGTCATCTACGCGCAGTTTTGCACGGACGCGGAGCGGCGTCTGGATCGCGTCGCTGCCATGCTCCAGAAAGGCAGTGACTATCAAGCCCTGCAAGTGGCCGAGGAAGAACCACCGCTGCTGGATCTGGCCGCCTGGCTGAGCTTCGGCGAAGAAAAAAACTGGCAGCTTTTTTGCGAAGCCCACGGACTCAAGGCCGCCCCACGCCTCAACGCCAGAACCATTCAAGACCTGGAAAACCTCTACGCCAAAGGCATCTCGGCCAGTCATCCGCTCTATAAAGAATTCCGCGCCGCAGTGCTCTCCCGCGACGACGAGAAATCACTGCGCATCGTCAAAACCATCCTGAAACTGAATTCGCAGGATGAGAATGCAAAGAAAGAACTCCTGCGCCTGGAGAACAAGGGGCTGCAGGAAAACATCGACCAGCTTCGAGAATCGTTGAAGACCGATGACGAGGAACGCATTGCCATGCTGACCGAGACCATCAAGGCCATTGCTCCTCCGGCCAAGCTGGAACGCCTGGATGTGTTCCAGCAGGGTGAAGACATCCGCCAGGCACTCCGCAGAAGGCAGGCGGAAGAGCGCATGCCGGGCATGCTCATCGCCACGGCCGCGCTGAAGGCTGAAGGCAAATGGCGGCAGGTGGGCCAGATGATTGATAGTCTGGAAAGCATGATCAAGGAACACGGACTGGTGCCAGCCGATGCGGAGCAGCACGCAGCCATCGAGGAACTGACGCGCTATCATCAGAAAGAAAAAGCTGCGGAAGAAAAGCAGCGCAACTTTGATCGCACGCTCAAGAGTTTTCTCGCCTTCGTGGGAGAAGTGGAAACCCGGCTGATGACTGGCGCAGGCGTCGATTATTCCGAGATCGCCGAAAAAGACGAAGTCTTCGTCAAACGCTGGAAAGAACTGGAAGGCTATCAACTGCCAGTAGCCAGCGACTCGCTGCAACGCCTCCGCACGGCGGGCCTGGAACTGCGGGCCAGGCTGGAACGAATGCAACGCGGCAAACGCATTCGGAACTTGACGCTGGCCGCCGCAGCCCTGGTGGTGCTGTGCTGCATTTCGGCAGCCGGACTTCACGCATGGAAGGCCTGGACCATGACCCAGGAGCTTGCCTCCTATCAGGACAAGGACAACAGCGCGGCGGCAGAAGACCTGATCAAAAAGCTGCGCAGCGAGGAGGGGCTGCTGCTGCGCTGGCCCTTCCTTCAGGCGAAGACGGAAGAGGTGAACTCCTGGGCAACTCAATCCAGAGTCACTGACAAGCAGGCCAGGGAGGCTTTGCAGAAATTGGCGGACTCGTTTCAAGGAGACAGCTCCACGCTTCCGGCCCCACAACTCGTCAGGCAGCTCGCCGATGCCGAAGTCTTGGTAAAACAACTGACGCGAGGTCTGGCTGCCGAGCCCAGGAACCAGCTCATGGCCCTGAAGACCAAGGCCGATCTCCACCTCGCCACGGTCCTGAAGGGGTTTTCCGCCAGTACCGCCGCCACTTTGAGCCAGATGGAAAAGACGAGCGCTGACGAACTCTCCCATGAGAAACCGACCGCCAAAGTCAGCGCCAGTTGTGAGGCCCTGGACAAGCAGCTTCAACCGCTCGAAGCACTCCTCAAACCTGAGGTGCCGGCACTGGCTTTGCCAGCGGATCTGGAGACAAGAATTCACGCTCTGCGCCAGCGGTTGAAAAACTATCAAACGGATCTGCAGGCCTTTGCCGCCATCCGCACAGAAACAGCCAAAGCCGGGACGCTGGATGAGTACAAAAAGACGGTCGCCAAGTGGCAGGCTGTCAAGTTTGCCGAGGCGGCGCCCGCCGTGAAGATGCTGGACACACTGCCATCTGAAAAAGCCTTTCAGGCAGCGCTCTACACCAGTGGTGACCAGGAAATGCTGCAGGCCATCATCGATGACAAATCATGGCGCTACGCAGCTCCGGACACACTGCTCGAAGCGGATCTCAAAGCGATCCTGACTCTCCTTCACGATGAAAATTTAAACAACATCTTCGAAAGCACCATTGCCCATTATTCCGGAAAAAAACACGGCCCTGTCGTCTGGTCCATGGGCAGGCCTGAGCAGGCTGAAACTGGCACTTCGACCCGCTGGACGGCCAGATTCTACGAGGCCGATCCGACACAACCGACCGTCAGTTTCATCAAGCAAACCTTCACCCGATTTGCGCTTGGCAGCAACCCTCAGGGAGATGCCGTTCTCTCCACCCGCTTAAGCCAGACCAGCGAGTTCATGAACCAGATGGAACTGGGGCGCATCACGGACGAAAAAGGTGAGCGTGTGCAGCGATCACTCCTGGAGGTCTTCGACAAGCTGGTGCAGAACACCATTGGCAGCCCGATTGCCAAAGCTTATGTCATGCTCAAGCTCCAGGCCATGACGCAACTGCGACCTCGCGCATGGGGTGAGCACTATTGTCCGTCGCTACAGCAGGATTTGCAGGAATTGCGCCAGATTCTTGGTAGAACCGACCTGCGGAGCGAAGACTGGCTGGTGCCGGCCATGCAGGAGAAGTGGGCGGCTCCGCTCACGGCATTTTTCAAAACCTGCCAGGAACACGCCTACATGAGAGAGGCGACTGCCCGCCGAAACTACCTCCGTGCCGTGGTCAACGCCGGCCTGAAGTTCGGCGGATATGTGGAGACCGATCTGTCATTGGCCCTCAATCCACAGGGACGTAATACTGGCGAACTATGGGTGATCGGAAAAGAAGGCGGAAAACCACTGCTCGTCCTGAATGCTGCTGCAAACAGCGCTGTCTCAGAAACCCGCAAATCGATCATGGCCCCATCGTCGGTGCCGCTTAGCCCTGTATTCTTTGTGCCTGCGGACCGGCGCGCTCTTGTGCATCAGTATCAAGAAGCTCTTTCCGGCACCGGGGTTGATCTCAAGCCCGTCACTGGCGAATCCGTATTTTTAACCGCACCCTGATATGAGTGAAACAACCTATGCATTGGAATGGCGTGGAACCAGGAGGCCCGGGTATTCTTACTCTGACATCGAAGCCGCACTCGCCTCAGGCGATTTGCACTCCTTGTATAAAATCAATGTAGATGGCAGATGGCTGGTGCTGCGAGACTTTCTGGAGCAGCAGAGAGCCTTGAGGGCGACGCGCCGGACCGTGAATCAAACTCATGCGTCAGCCGTGCCCCAGCCAGACATCCTGCCTCCGCCGGCAGCGCCAGCACGCGGTCG
>NCCR01000319.1 GCA_002279765.1 Verrucomicrobia bacterium 12-59-8
CTACGTGCTCAAGCTCGAAGACCAGAAAATGCAGCAGAAGCCCCCGCAGTTTGAATGGGTGAGCAGTGCCAGGGACCGCGCTCGCTTCTCCCGTCACATGTTCAGCAACGCGGAGACAAAGCTGACCATGTTCGGCGGCTCGGTCAAACTCGAGGAGGCCATCCTGGAATTCGTCAGCGGCAAGGCCGCCCGCGCCACCATCTCCTTTTACAATCGCGGAGACTCCGGTGACATCGAAGCGAGGGAATTCGACCGCATCTTCAAATTGATCGGTCAAAACCTCAGCCAGGTCATGAAGGTGGCCCCCAAGCGCCAGATCATCTCAGCCAACGCAGCGCTGCCAGTCACCGGTTGGCTGTGGGCTTCGCCCAGCGGCGTCGCCTTGCTCGAATACAATGAGTACAACACCCCTGGCAAAGTGACCAAGCCCGAGTTCCTGCGCTTGAAACTCGCTGCGCCGAATCAAGCCGACTGGAGCATGGGCAAGCTGGCGGTGGGAGTACAGCGCATGGAGCTGCTGCAACGCGTCACCAAAAAGCCGGATGGCGATGTGTACATTACCGGCGTGCCGATGGTCGATCAGGGGCAGAAAGGCTACTGCGTCGCCGCAAGCTGCCAGCGTTTGTTTGAGTACATGCGCATTCCTTGCGACCAGCACGAAATGGCAAAGCTCGTGAGCATCGATGCCGGAAGCGGAGCCAGCGTCATAACGATGCAGAAGAGCCTCGCCAAGATCGACGGCGCGTTCAAAGTCACCTTCAAGCCGCTGATCAATCCCGAGCTGTACTACAGCAGTGCCGGCAAACGCCGCGTCTCTGAAAAAGCCTTCTTTTCACTCGTTAAAGAATATGCCGACAAAGGCGTCCCCTTGCTCTGGGGCTTGATGCTCGGGCAGAAGCCCGAAGACCCTCCGCTGCCCGGTGGCGGCCAGGTCAGCGGCGGTCACATGCGCATGCTCATCGGCTACAACCTCGTCAAAAACCAGGTCCTCTTCACCGACTCCTGGGGTGCAGGTCACGAGCTCAAACGCATGACCATGCTCGACGCCTACGACGTCACCCTCGGCCTCTACTCCATGGCCCCGCGCGGCTTCTGATCAGGGCGCACGGCCTTCTTCCACATCCATCACATCAAAGAACGTCACGAGGTCTTCGCGATGCACGAGGCCGGCCTCGGCCCGCTGCTTGATGAGCCCTTCACTGGCCGCATCGCGCCAGCCGCGTTTGTGCATGAAGCCGTTCCAGATTTCGATCTGCTCAGCCGTGGGCCGGTTGCCATTCAAGCAGCACCACTCCAGAATCTCTTCGTCCGTGCCACCTTCCAGCGTGCGTGCCGAGAGTTCGTTGAAATCGACGCCCAAAAATTTACACACACGCTCGTCAAACGTCCGGTTGCCCGGCATGTAGCCCAGATGATAGCCGTCAGGCAGTTTGCCTTCCTTGGCGTTGAGCCGGATTTTATCAAGGATACGGCCAAACACTGCGATGCCGCCGACCAGATCACGAGGAGAACGAATGGGAAATGCCATGCGCCTTTTTAACGAGGACGCATGGCAAAGTCAATGCACCGCGCTTACTCCGCTTTCTTCTTCTTTTTCGCCGCTCCTTTGGCCCCCGCAGGTCTGGCCGCAGCCGCCACCTTCTCACCAGGCTTTGGCAATGTGCCCTTCACCTCTTCCCACGCAGGATTGAGCGTGGCTTCTTTCAGCGTGAAGTTTCGGAAGTCCACCGATTGTCCCGCCACGGTCAAACCAGGCGCGGCCTTCTCCGTCAGGAACAGGTCACTGGCACCCCAGGCCACGAGGTCGTCCACCTTGCCGAGCATCTTGTCTCCCACCATTTCCAGGCGGATCTTGTGCCAGCCCTCCCCGAGTTCCGTCGGAAAGCGTGCAAACACCACAGCTTTGTCCGGCCCCTCATGGTCGTTGTCATCACGTTGGATGGCCACCGACTTCGGCGTGATGCTGATACGCGCCATATGATCCTTCACGGCATTGATCGACAAACTCGTGCTCTTCGCGCCTGCAAACTTGAACTCATACTCCACCACGAAATCCTTCAGCTTGTTCGGCAGGCGCGTCACGGCACCATGCTTGTCCGCCTCCAGTTCAGAGCCGCGCAGCACACCGTCCACCGCCTCCCACTTTCCCTTGGCCGCCTTCCACGGCGCACCAGCACCATCGCTGAGCTTGTTTTCATAGATGACTTTGCCGGGAATGGCCAGCAACGGCTTGTCCTCGGCACGAACGCCAAAAGCGGCAAGTGCGAGAGTCAGGGTGAGCAGGGAAGTGTGTTTCATGGGACGGTGAGAACGAAAGGCGTGCATCCATGTTGCGTGAAATTTCCCGGGCTGATAGAACCAGCGTATGCGCACGATCTCGGTCTGCCTCATTCTCCTCCTCTCCTTCATGCAAGCCGCCGAACCCATAGCCGCCTCCACAGCCTGGCTGGCGCAAACCAAGATCGCCCCGCCCTTGCACGTGCCCGCCTCTCTCGAAGCATGGCAGCAGCAGCGCACCGAGATCCGCACCAAGTTGAACGAACTCCTCGGCGATCTCCCACCGCGCCCTCCGCTTTCCGCATTCCAGGTGATCAGCAAAGAAGACAAAGGCAGCTACATCCTGGAGACCATCCAATTCGACAATGGCGCAGGCGAAATCGTGAAAGGCCATGTCTTCCTCCCGAAACAAGCCACGCCACAAAACAAAGCGCCCGCCATCCTCTACTGCCACTGGCACGGCGGCCAGTATGACATCGGCAAACAAGAGCTGCTGCAAACAAACGCCACACCCATCGCCGCCGGCCCCGCATTAGCCGAAGCCGGTTACATCGTCCTCGGCATCGATGCCCCATGCTTTGGCGAGCGCAACGGCCACGGCCCGGATGGCCCCCAGCAAAAAGGTTCCAACAGCGAGATGACCGCCGCCAAATTCCATCTCTGGGTCGGCCGCACCCTCTGGGGCATGATGCTGCGGGACGACCTCTCCGCGCTCGATTACCTCTGCTCGCGCCCTGAGGTCGATGCGCAGCGCATCGGCGTCACCGGCATCAGCATGGGCTCCACCAGAAGCTGGTGGATCATGGCATTGGACGACCGCCCGCGTGCCGCCGTCTGCGTCGGCTGCATGACACGCTATGAAGAACTCATCCGCGCCGGCATGCTCAAAGCCCACGGCATCTACTACTTCGTCCCCGGCATGCTCAAACACTTCGACACCGAAGCCGTCATCGCCCTCGCCGCCCCACGCCCCATCCTCTTCATGACCGGCGACCAAGACACCGGCTCCCCCACCGACGGCGTCCGCCACATCGGCGAAATCGTGAGCCAGGTCTATGCCCTGCACGGCAAAGACGCCCCATCCCATTTCGAAAGCACCCTCTATCCCAACGTCGGCCACGTCTATCTCCCCGACATGTGGGAGAAGACGCTCAAGTGGCTGGACCGCTGGCTGAAAAACTAAGCCTTCGCCAAGCAGCGGTTAAAGCAGTCAAGATACGCCAGGACTGGTGGTCGTCGGATGCGCCGTGGAGACCAAGAGTCGAGGAGCGCGGGTCTCCGAACCCGCAGCAGGTCTTCCGCGCGCGAGGTGTGTTCTTCCACATTGAGTGTCGCAAGCACGGTGATGTCCTCCTTGCGAGATACCCTGGGCGACTACGGGATGTTGTGCATGGGCGTCGTGCTGTCTTTTCACCAAGCCACCTCTTGCCCATCCCCGCTTACCAAGAACTCAAATCATCATGCAGCCGCTCCATCTCGCGTGAGAACGTTGCGCGTTCCGGCATGTCAGGCTCTCCATAAGGGACGATCTCAATCACATTCTTCCGCAGCGCCGTGATCCCGTTGCCACCGTCGGGTTTCTGAATGGTGTCCCACGCACAATCCGCAAAACGTGCGGCGAGGATGCAGTCCTGCGGAGTCGTATGGCCGCCACGTTGCAGATGCCCGAGCACCGAAGGGCGCACCTCCAGATCAGGGAAGGGGGCTCCGGCGCGTTGGAAATACTGCTGAAAGGCATCCATCAGCACATAGGCGCGGTTGCGTTTCTGCGGCGGATCAAATTCCACGCCTTCCGCGACCAGCACGATCGCGTGACCACGCCCCCGCGTCATCGCGCCTTCAATCTTCGCCGCCAGCTTCTTCATCGCCTCCTCATTCAGCGGCCCCGTCTCAGGCGTGATGATCATCTCCGCGCCCGAGGCCAGACCCGCCATGCGCGCCAGGTCACCACTCGCACGTCCCATCGTTTCCAGCACCATCACCCGGCGGTGGCTGCGTGCCGTGTCGATGAAATGATCCACCGCCCACACCAGCGTGTTCACCGCCGTATCCACCCCCAGCGCCATGTCCGTAAATTGCAGATCGTTATCAATCGTGGCCGGAATGCCGATCACCCGCAGATCACTCTCTTCCGCCAGCAGCCGCGCACCCGTGAGCGAGCCATCGCCACCCACCACCACCAGCGCACGCACGTTCAGCCCCTTCAGAAGCTTGATCACGCTCTCGCGCACCTTCTTTTCGTGAAATTCCAAACAACGCGCGGAGCCGAGAATGGTGCCCCCCTTGCCCATGATGCCGCTCACACTCGCATGGTCCATTTGGATCACGTGCAGTTGCTCCGAGATCAATCCCGCACGCCCCGTGTGCGTGGCGATGTCCATTTTCAGCCGCACCATCGCTTCCGGATCGTCATTGACGGCCCGCGCCGTGCGCACCAGGCCGCGGTAGCCATCGCGAATGCCCAGCACGGCGATTTTTTCACGATTCAGGCCCAGGCGCACGATGGCGCGCAGGAAAGCATTCATGTATCTGCTTAGCGAGCGCTCCGCGCCCTGCAAGTGACGGCTGATGCCCCCGAAATGCCGAATGCGCATGCCAGCCGAGCCTGCGTCTGGCTCATTCGACATTCGTCATTCCGCATTCGTCATTCCCGCTCTTGCCAGCCCTCGCGCGCATGGCTAATGACCCCCGTGTCCCCAGCTTTCGCCACCACGCTTTTTCCCATCATCGCCGCCCTCCTGTATGCCTTCGGCGCTCTCGTGCTGAAACGCTCCAGCGATCTCGGCGTCGGCCTCTGGCGCACCACCTTTGTCGCAAATTTGATCGTCGCAGCCTTGTTTTCCTTCCTCTGGCTGCTCGGCGGGCCACCCGTGGAAATAATCGATCTATGGCAGCCCGGCGTCATCGCCATGTGCCTGTTCATCGGCCAGCTCTCCCAGTTCCTCGCCCTGGAAAAAGGCGATGTCTCCGTCGCCGTCCCCGTCTTCGGCTTGAAGGTCATCCTCGTCGCCTTCCTCACCCCGCTGCTCATTGGCGAAGCCGTCAGCATCAAACTGTGGATCGCCGCCTTCCTCAGCGTCCTCGGCATCACCTTCCTCAATCGCAAGGACGTCGGCCAGCCCCCGCGCAATCTCCTCATCACCTTCATCGCCGGCGGCACCGGCGCAGTGGCCTTCGCCGTGTTTGATGTACTCGTGCAGAAGTGGGGCCCCTACTGGGGTGCCGGCCGCCTGCTGCCCTGCATTTTCTGGATCAATGCCCTGCTCTCCTTCGGCCTCATCTTCCGTTTTTCCGCCCCCCTCAGCGCCATTCGCGTCCAGGCCTGGCCCTGGCTCGTCGGCGGGGCGGTACTGCTCGGCACCCAGAGCATCATTTTCGTCAGCACCCTCGCCGTCTTCGGCAAGGCCACTTCCGCCAACATCGTCTATGCCTCCCGCGGCCTGCTCAGCGTCGTCCTCGTCTGGATGATCGGCCACTGGTTCATGAACGCCGAACAAAACCTCGGCCCCAAAGTCATGCGCTGGCGCATGGCCGGCGCCCTCCTCATGATGAGCGCCATCGTCTTGGTCGTGGTGTGAGAATTACTCCTCCCGCACAATCACAAACGTCCTCTCCCTCAGCCCACTCGCCTCATCCCTCACCTCAATCTCATGCCTCCCCGGCTTGAGAATCGCAAACGTATGGGCCCCCTCCTCGCGTAGCTCCAGCGTCTCACACCTCCACCTCACTCGCTCCCCACCCGCCGCCTGCAGCAACAATCGACCACCACTGTTCCGAATATCCGGATCAAGAATGATGACCGTCCCGGGAATCGGATTCGTGATCCTCAGCACCGGCCTCGCATCCCTCTCCGCCGTCGTCACCAGATCCCCCGGCCAGTTCGCGCTGCTTGAAATCCATCCTGCATACTCACGCGCCAAAATCGCACGCCCACGCCCATCATAATCACCCGCCTGCGCCACCGGCGGCAGCTTCCCCGCAACAAAAAATTCCTCCCGGCTCACCCGCGCCGGCGGCGTCAGCTGTGTCAGCCGTTTCCCCGTGCGCGGGTCAATCCGCGCCCGCACAATATTTTTCGGCATTTTATACCAGCTTGCAGCATGCTTCTCATGCAGGTGCAGCATCACATCCTTGAAAATCGGCCCCGCACCCGTCACACCGCTCACATCCTGCATCGGCGTGTTGTCGAAATTCCCCACCCACACACCCACCGTAAACTCAGGCGTGTAGCCCATCGTCCAGTTGTCGCGAAACGTGGAGCTCGTCCCCGTCTTCACCGCGCACTTAAACGGCAGCCGCAGCACCGACCAGCTCCCAAACGACATCTCCCTCGCCTGATTGTCGCT
>NCCR01000320.1:0-7290 GCA_002279765.1 Verrucomicrobia bacterium 12-59-8
GTAGCACTGACGCGTCCTCCAACCGTGATCGCGGCGAAGGTAGTGGCACCGAAAATTGTTAAGAACCAAAATAACGCGGCAAGCCGAAAAGGCCAGAGAAGGCGACGAGTGGCTAGCATAGTGTGCATAGGTGCGGGGTTGATATTTTTACGTACGCTGCGCATGTATCATACACAAGTGTCTCTAAAATCTGTACTGATCCATCAGAAAAGACGCTACCGATGCTAAACACGGATTGATCCACGGACAACGCAGCGAGGAATTGATAAGAATTCCTTCCCGCAGCGTTCCTTCCACCCTCATGAAGCGCCTCACCTTTCTCGCCCTCGCTCTCTCCAGTCTCTTCGCCCCGCTCCTCCATGCCGCGGACGCCTCCCCGGTCTACGAACTCCGCATCTACACCTGCAACGAAGGCAAACTGGACGCTCTCCTCTCCCGCTTCCGCGACCACACCTGCAAGCTCTTTGAAAAGCACGGCATGAAAAACATCGGCTACTGGGTGCCGGTAGATGAAGAGAACGGCTCCAAGACCACCCTCATCTACGTCCTCGAACACAAAAGCCGCGACGCCGCCAAGGAAAGCTTCAAGTCTTTCGGGGCCGATCCCGAATGGCAGGCCGCACGCAAGGCCAGCGAAGAGGGTGGCAAAATCCTCGCCAAAGCACCGGAGTCGATTTTCATGACGCCGACCGATTACTCTCCGCCACTCGCCGTCACCAAAGGTGACAAACCCCGCGTGTTTGAAATGCGCACCTACACGACCCCCGAAGGAAAACTGGACGCCTTGCACTCCCGCTTCCGCGATCACACGGTGAAGCTCTTCACCAAGCACGGCATGACCAACCTCGCCTACTGGACGCCGACGGATGCCGACAAAGGCGCAGGCAAAAAACTCATCTACATTCTCGCCCATGCCAGCAAAGAAGCCGGCCTCGCCTCCTTCACCGCCTTCCGCGCCGACCCTGTTTGGGTCAAAGCCAAGGCCGCCAGCGAGGAAGCCAACGGCGGCCCACTCACCATCCTGCCCCCGACCGAAGGCGTGAAGAGCATCTACATGAAGCCCACGGACTTCTCCCCAATCCAATAAGCTCATGCGCTCTCTCTACCTCGCCCTCCTTGCCACCTCCCTCCACGCCGCCACACCCACCTTCGAGTGGGTTGCCGCAGGCGGCGGCGCCAAAAGTGACAAGACCCGTGCCGTGACCTTTGACCGCGAAGGCAATGCCTTCCTCGCCGGAGAAACCACCGACGAAGGCACCTTTGGCGATCTGAAGCGCACCGGCCTCGGCAGCACCGATTTCTTCCTCACCAAGGTCTCCAAAGAGGGCAAGTTCCTCTGGGTCCGCAGTCTCGGCGGCAGCTTGGTGGACCGTGGCTATGGCGTGGCGACGGACGCCGCAGGCAACGCCTACGTCACCGGCCACTACCAAAGCACCGATGCCCAGGCCAATGGCCAGCCGCTGCCGAACGCGGGTGATTATGACATCTTTATTGCCAAATACGACACACTCGGTGCGCTGATTTGGATCAAAACCGCCGGCGGTAAAGGCTACGATTACGGTCACGGAATCGTGGTCGATTCCAAGGGCGACATCGTCGTCACTGGTGCCGTGGCTGGCGAGGCCAAGTTCGGCGACGTCACCGTCAATGCCGGCAGCACCACCCGCCCAATCTTCTGCGCCAAGTATGACTCCGAAGGCAACCTGAAGTGGGTGAAGGCAACGGGTGGCAAATTCTCCGGCAGCGGTCACGGTCTCGGTGTCGATGCCAAAGACGCTATCTATATAGGAGGCAGCGGCGGCGGGACGGGAACGATGGACAGCGTGACCTTGGAATCCAAATCCCAAGCCGGGATCGTGCTGAAGCTCAGCCCCACCGGCGAAGGCATTTGGGCCGCCACCTTGCCCGGCGTACCGAGCGCAGGCTTCCATGAGATCACCGTCGATACCGCAGGCCGCACGTGGTGCGCTGGCATGTTCAAAGGTGCGCTCAATAGTACTGCCGTGCACACCACAGGCGACAAGGACAACGATGGCGTGCTCGCCCACTACAGCTCCGAAGGGAAGCTCGTCTGGAGCCATGTCATCCAAGGCCCGGCCACCGACTACTGCCTCGGGGTAGCCACGGACAACACGGGGCGTTGCTTCGTCACAGGTGAGTTTTCTGACACCGCCACCTTCGCCGGACAGACGCTCAAAACCCAAGGTGCCACCGACATCTTCACCGCCGCTTTTGACACCAAGGGTGGCCTCGAATGGCTGATCCAAAGCGGGGGAACCAAGGGGGACAACGCCTATTGCATGGCATGGCACCCCTCCGGGAAGCTAATTTTTTCGGGGGGAAGTGTCGCACCTGCGACATTCGGCGAGCAGACCCTGACGTCCCCCGGCGGAGCCGAGGCTTACGGGGCGGTTCTCCGTTTAAAGTGACGGAGTGGCGCTAAATCAGCACTTAGGGTCGTCCTAAGCCGGCTTTTTGGCCCGCGCTGGCTACAAATCCACGCGTTGACAGGTGTGTCGAACTCGACACCATGCGCGCCCCTCAACCGGGCCCCCCATCCGGAAGAGCGCGACCCAACAACCCAACCTACAGATTGAACCGATCCACCCTCCTGTGCCTCGCTGCTATGTGCACCTCCGCTTTCGCGGAAGAAGTTAAAAGCTCAACCACAACCCCAGCTGGCACTCCAGGCCAGATCATTGCAGGCGTCAAGACAACCGCCTACACTCACGACGTCCGCCCTCGTCGGCACGAAGACCATCGATCTCTACAAGCCAAGCTTCAGCTCGATGAACAACTGGGGCACGCGCCGCGTGACCATCCAGGTCCTCAAATGGGGTTCATTTACCCGCAGCCTCTCCATCTTGAAGCCACGCGCCTACAAGGCCTGGCACGTGCGCGAAATGGTTGCCCGCATCCAATCGCGACCGGCTTAAGCCAGCACGCTTTCAGGCACCCGGGCCATAATCCGCCCTTCGGGATCACGCACGACGATTTTGCCGTGAATGATCTCGGGGGGATCGCTGATGCCCTTGATGTAATCTGCGGCCAGATCCTTGCTGCAGCCAAGTGACTGGCGGATGCGGGCGGCGAGTGTTTCAGGGTCGATGTCGGTCATGAGGCCGCATTCATAGCGCCATTCGCTGCAAAGTCGCGGCAAGAATCGTCGCGCTGTGGAAAAGACCGCCGCCGTTTTCGCTCGCCACTGCGGGGAATGTCTTCCTATGATCGGCGAAATTTCATGGAAACGCCGCTCTCGCCCCTCGACTTCGCCCGCCGTGCCCGCCGCCTCTATGCTGACCGCGAAGCCGTGGTGGATGGGGATCGCCGCTTTACTTACCGCGAATTCTTCGAGCGTTGCGACCGCTGGTCGGCTGCGTTGCAGCAGCTCGGAGTGGAGCCTGGGGAGCGCGTGGCCACCATCGCGCCAAACACCCACTCGCATCTGGAAGCCTTCTACGCGGTGCCGCAGATCGGGGCCATCATCGTCCCGATCAATTTCCGTCTCATCGCCGCTGACTTCGCTTATATCCTGAACCACAGCGGCGCCTGTGTCGTCTGTGTGCATGCCGATTATCTCGACGCTGTGGATTCCATCCGTGACCAAGTGCCCGGGGTGGAGCATTTTGTGGCGCTCACGGGCAGCAAGGCTGGCTGGACCGATTATGAGGCAACGTTGGCAGCCTCTGCGCCCGAGTTCATCGCCGCTGAGATCTCTGAAACGGAGATGATCGCGCTGAACTACACCAGCGGCACCACGGCCAATCCGAAAGGCGTCATGGTCACGCACCGCAACACGGCCTTCAACATCATGGGCCACCTCATGCACACGCACCTCACCAGTGCCGACCGATATTTGTGGGTGCTGCCCATGTTTCATGCGAACGGCTGGACCTTCGTCTGGACGGTGACCGCTGTGGGTGGTCGCCATGTCTGCCTGCCAAAGGCGGACCCGCGGCTCATCTTTGAAGCGATTTCGCGGGAAGGGATCACGCTGCTGTGCGCCGCACCCACCGTGCTCATTGGCATGGCCAATGCACCGGAAGAACTCCGCAAGAACGCACCGCGTGGCGTGCGCGTTATTACTGCCGGTGCGCCACCCGCCGCCGCCACCATCGAGCGCATGGAGGGGGAGCTCGGCTGGGATATCACGCATGTGTATGGCCTCACGGAGGTTTCGCCCATCGTCACCATCAGCGAATCACGCCCCGAGCATGCGCAGCTCAGCGCACGGGAACGCGCCGTGATCAAAGCCCGCCAAGGCGTTGAATACCTGGCGAATGCCGAGGTCTGTGTGGTCGATGACGATGGTAATGAAGTCGCCAAGAATGGGGCCTCCATGGGCGAGATCATCATTCGCGGCAATGCCGTGATGAAAGGCTACTACAACGACCCTGCTGCCACCGCGAGGGCCATCCGCAACGGCTGGTTTTACAGCGGGGACGCTGCCGTCGTACATCCCGACGGATACATCGAAATCCGTGACCGCTGGAAGGACATCATCATCAGCGGCGGTGAGAACATCTCCTCCGTCGAAGTCGAAGGCGTGCTCCTGCGTCATCCTGCCGTGCAGGAATCTGCCGTCGTCGGACTGCCGCATGAAAAATGGGGTGAGACGCCGCAGTCATTCATTGTGCTCAAACCCGGCGCGGTCACGACACCTGAAGAGCTGAGGCTGTTTTGCCGCGAGCATTTGGCCCACTTCAAAGTGCCGCATGGGTTTGAGTTTATTGCTGAGCTGCCCAAGACCGCGACGGGGAAGATTCAGAAGTATGTGCTGCGTGGCGGGCGGGCGAACATCGCTGCGCAGTAGTTGCATGCACGGAGGATAGGCCTCCGGCCTGTGGGCGGATCGAGGCGTCTCGCCTTTGATTCAGAAACTAAGGCGATACGCCCCAGGCCGTAGTCAGGCCAGAGGCCCGACCTCCTTATTGCCCCGCGAGTTTGCCGTCTTCCACGTGCACGGTGCCGCCGCGTACTTCGATCTTCTCGCGCGCCTGCTCCACCGGGACATGGCGTGGGGTGTTGGCCGCAGCTCCTTGCGGGCGTGCCCAGCGGATGCCGTTGGCGATGACACGCTGCACGTCCGGCAGGTGGTAGATGGGATACACTTCGTGGCCGGGGCTGAAGTAAAAGACACGGCCGCTGCCGCGCGTCCATGTGGCGCCGCTGCGCATCACCTCGCCGCCTTGGAACCAGGAGACGAAGATCAGTTCGTCCGGTGTGGGGATGCCGAAGGGCTCGCCATACATCTCCGATTGGTCGATCTCGATGCAGTCGCCAATGCCTGCGGCGATGGGGTGGCCTGGATTGATCTTCCACACGCGCTCGCGCTCGCCCGCTTCGCGCCAGCACAGGGCACAGCTTGTACCCATGAGGCGCTTGAAGACCTTGGAGAAATGGCCGGAGTGCAAAACGATCAGCCCCATGCCCGCGAGCACTCGCTCCTGCACACGAGTGACCAATTCATCGCTCACTTGATCATGCGCTGCATGGCCCCACCACAGCAGCACGTCGGTTTGATCCAGCACCACCGGCGGCAGACCCTGATCCGGTTCATCCAGCGTGGCGGTGTGCACGTTGAAGTCGCCATGCTTTGACAGCGCCTCCGCCAGCGCGCCGTGAATGCCGTTGGGATAAATGGCTGCCACGGTGGGATTTTGCCGTTCGTGGACAAATTCATTCCAGATGGTGACGCGGATGAGGGGATTGTGCATTGGATGATGAAAACGCCGATTGAGAGAGATTTAAACTCCCATTTTCATCGGTTTGTCCCACGCTTCGGGCAGCTTCAAGAGATCAAATTCAAAGCCTGATCTTCAGGCCCATCTCATTTTTCATCGTCAGCAGCGCCTCTGCATTTCCTTTCGCATCATCCACGGGGTGGTGGGTGTGCTTGGTACGGCGCAGGTGCTTGAAGGTGGCAAACGTATCTTTGACCATCCCTTTGTAGAGGCTGCCGAGATTGGTGGAGGAGAAGCCGAACGGGTTCTTGCCGGTGAAGTGGTGGAAGTACCAGTTGATGAACTGCCAGTCGAAACCGTTGTTGTCCGAGATGAACATGAGCCTGTCCTTCGAAATGGAGGCCAGCCATTCGGCGAAGGAATGCATGACGCCCTCGGGTTCTGGAAAGGCCAGAGTCTGCTCGCGGGTGAACCCGCTGACCGCCAGTGCCTCCGGAATAAACTTCTCCGAGATCGGTCGCAACTGCCCGTAGAACGTGCGCTCCAGCCCTGCCTCGACCACCACCGCTCCAAAACAGATCATCGAATAATCGCCTGGAATCGGACCATCCGACTCAATATCTACCATGATGTAACTCATCAGGAGACCGTGGCAGGAAAGGCTCTTCATCGCAAGAATGAACCAAGGATGGGGCTTGCCTCACTCCCGACCTGCCGTTATTTTTCCTGTATGCAAGCGGTGCTTACCAGCGAAGCCTTTGCCTTCATTCCAGAGTCTATCCGGCAGAAACTCAAGCTCAAGCCGGGGTCCGTACTGGACTTCGACGAGGACGCTCCTTTTCTCAAGGCGGTGCCTGCTTTTGACATCGCAGAAATGATGGCCTGCATCGGCGTCGGCAAAGAGGGCTTCCAAGGAAAAACCTCGGATGAGTGGCTGGAGGAGTCACGGGGTGCGGTGGAACTCCCGGATGAAAAATGATCACCGCTGTCGATAGCTCCGTTCTCATCGCGATTGTCGCTGGAGAGGCAGACGCGGCTGATTGGGTGCATGTTCTTGCCAAAGCAAGAGCGGATGGTGCCTTGGTTTGCTGTGACGTGGTTTATGCAGAAGTCGGTGCTGGTCTCGTCAGTCAGGCGGAGCTGGACCGCGTTTTGACCGCACTGGGCGTTCAATTCGATTCTTTGCAGGAAAAGGCATCATGGCAGGCCGGAGATATATTCAGGCTGTATCGTCAGCAAGGCGGCCCGAGACAGCATTTGATCCCGGACTTTCTCGTTGGATCCCACGCCCAAGCCCAGGCTGACCGCCTTGCAGCCAAGGATCGCGGCTACCTCAGGCGCTATTTCCCATCGCTGACTTTGCTCCAGCCATGAGACAGGCCTATGGCTGGTGGCAAAGGGATGCACCTCTCAATGCTTCACCGAGCACCCTGGCCCAACGGTCTGGAAGAAGTCGTTTCCTTTGTCATCGACGAGGATGAAGGCGGGGAAGTCCTCGACTTCGATTTTCCAGATGGCTTCCATGCCGAGTTCGGCGAACTCGACGACTTCGACCTTCTTGATGTTTTCCTTGGCGAGGATGGCGGCGGGGCCGCCGATGCTCCCG
>NCCR01000320.1:7306-8166 GCA_002279765.1 Verrucomicrobia bacterium 12-59-8
TTCCAGATGGCTTCCATGCCGAGTTCGGCGAACTCGACGACTTCGACCTTCTTGATGTTTTCCTTGGCGAGGATGGCGGCGGGGCCGCCGATGCTCCCGAGGTAGAAACCGCCGTGTTTTTTGCAGGCGTCGGTGACCTGCTGGCCGCGGTTGCCCTTGGCGATCATGATCATGCTGCCGCCGTGGCTTTGGAAGAGATCGACGTAGCTGTCCATGCGGCCTGCGGTGGTGGGGCCGAAGCTGCCGCTGGGCATGCCGGCGGGTGTTTTGGCCGGGCCGGCGTAGTACACGGGGTGGTTCTTGAAGTAGTCGGGGAGGGGCTTGCCGGAATCGATCAGCTCCTTGAGCTTCGCATGGGCGATGTCGCGCGCGACGATGATGGGGCCGTTGATGAGGAGGCGGGTGGTGGTGGGATACTTGCTGAGCTCGGCGCGGATTTCGGCCATCGGACGGTTGGTGTCGATGCGGACAGCGTTGGTGTCTTTGCGGTGGCGCAGCTCTTCGGGAATGTAAGGCAGGGGATGGGTTTCGAGCTTCTCGATGAAGACGCCATCTTTCGTGATCTTGCCTTTGGCCTGACGGTCGGCGGAGCAGGAGACGCCGATGCCGATGGGCAGGGAGGCGCCGTGGCGTGGCAGGCGGATGATGCGCACATCCAGGGCGAAGTATTTGCCGCCAAACTGCGCGCCGATGCCGCATTCGCGCGCGGCTTGAAGCATCTGGGCTTCGAGTTCGACATCGCGGAAGGCGCGGCCGTGTTCGTTGCCGGTGGTGGGAAGGTTGTCGTAGTACTTGGTGGAGGCCAGTTTGACGTGCTTCATCGTCGATTCCGCGGAGGTGCCGCCGATGACGAAGGTGAG
>NCCR01000320.1:8224-8942 GCA_002279765.1 Verrucomicrobia bacterium 12-59-8
AGGTGCCGCCGATAACGAAGGTCAGGTGGTAGGGAGGGCATGCGGCGGTGCCGAGGGAGACCATCTTGTCGCTCAGGAACTTCACGATGCTCTTCGGATTGAGCACAGCGCGGGTTTCCTGATACAGGTAGGCTTTGTTGGCCGAGCCGCCGCCTTTGGCGATGAAGAGGAACTTGTAGGCGTCGCCATCGGTGGCGTAGAGATCGATCTGGGCGGGCAGGTTGGTGCCGGTGTTCTTTTCGTCGAACATGTTCAGCGCTGCGTTTTGGGAGTAGCGCAGATTGTTCTCGGTGTAGGCGAGATAGACGCCTTTGGAGAGAGCCGCTTCATCGCCACCGCCGGTCCACACTTGCTGGCCTTTTTTGCCCATGATGATGGCGGTGCCGGTGTCCTGGCAGAAGGGCAGCAGACCGGCGGAGGCCACGTCGGCATTTTTGAGCAGCGTCAGCGCGACCATGCGGTCGTTTTCGCTCGCTTCGGGGTCATCGAGGATGGCGGCCACCTGTTTGAGGTGCTTGGGGCGCAGGAAGAAATTGATGTCGTGAAAGGCCTGGTTGGCCAGCAGGGTGAGAGCCTCGGGATTCACGACGAGGACTTCCTTCTCGCCAAATGTCTGTACGGAGACGTGTTCCTTGGTCAGCAGACGGTATTCGGTGTCATCGGTGCCGAGTTCGAGGAGTTCCTGGTAGTGAAAGGGGGGCGTGGGCATGGGGAGGGG
>NCCR01000321.1 GCA_002279765.1 Verrucomicrobia bacterium 12-59-8
AAGCGTGAGATACACGTCGTTGCCCTTGCGTGGCTCCTCGTATTCCTCGTCCACTTCACCGACCGGCCTGCCGCGCTGATCACGCTGCATGACGCGCACGCCGGGCTTGCCGCGCAGGTAGTTGTCGAAGCTTTTCTCCACACCAGCGCCACCAAAGTCATCCGGCACGTAATAGTCCCAGCCTTTGCGATCTTCGGCGGAGGCGCGCTGATCGTCTGGCAGGCGAACGTAGCCGAGGATGTGGCAGGCCACCGATTTGAGCGGATAAACACGCGAGGCACGCTCCGCGACGGTGACGCCCGGCAGGCCGAGATTGTGCTCGGCGATGCGGCTGAACTCGGCAAAGCTTAGATCATCACGATACACCCAAGGTACCGCACCACCGAAGCTGCGGTAATGCACACGCAGGGAATCGATGGAGTAATCTTTATGTACCCCCATCTCGATCATGCGCTTGGTGATCGTCTCCTCGAAAATTTTGAAGATGTCGAGTTCGGGCTTCATCCGCTTGATACCCCGTTCAGAGATCTCAAATGTGATTTCAGGAATGGGCGTCTTGTTCTGCTTGGCAAGACGCTTGTACTCAGTGACGACTTCGGCAAGATTGATGCGCACCTCGAAGCTGGCCTTGTTGGTGGCCAGCACGACACCGTTGCGGTCCTTGATTTCCCCGCGTGGGCCGGGAATGCGCGCGCGTTCCTTTTTCGCACCAGGGATCATTTTGGCAAACTCCTCCCGGCGGTCGATCTGCAGCGACCACAGCCGGAACACGAGCAGTCCAAACCCGCACAGCATGGCGAGGGTGAACAGATAGAGACGGAAGCGGAATTTAACGACCATCGAAACGGTACCTCAGTCCTTCATATTTGATTTCATAGCTCGACAGGCGGGCCAGCGAATAAAGCAGCAGAAAGATGAGCGGAGCGGCGAGCATGGCAAGGAGGCTGTCGGTGATCATCTTTGACCATACGCCCACCGGAAACTGCAGGGAACCACGCAGGAACGTGATGATGAGATATTGTGACATCAGCCACACGAAAGTGGCCAGGCCAACCATGAGCACGGGGAGTTCAAGACGACCCCGTTTGAACAGCGGGCGGATGCCCTGCATCAGAGTGCCCAGCATGCCAAACAGCACGATGGATAGGCCAAATGGCAGCGGATGACTGCCCGCGCCCAGCTCAACGTCGGCACCGGTGCCAAAAACGTCATCCGCACCTGACAGACTCTCCATGACTCCCGGCAGATGGCGTGCATCCCAGATGAAACCGGTGATGAACGCGAGCACCAGCATCATCGAAAACGGCGAGGCCACGGAAGCGCTGAAGAAAAACACGGCGGGCAGAAACAGCGTGGCAAACTGGGCGATCTCCAGCCCAGGAATGAACTCCTGCACCATGAAGGTGAACAGCAGCAGAATGATGGAGATCGGGTGAAACAGCATGGCGGCTCAGGGCTTGGGGCCAGATGGTGGAGCTGCGGGCTCCGGCGTGGGCTCGGCGACCTGCATCTCGATCACAAAGACATAATCCAAGGTGGAGAAATCTACGGCGGGCTCGATGACGGCCTCTCCGGATATCTCGCGGTTTTCAAAACGTTTGACCCGGCCCAGCAGCAGGTCCGGCGGAAACACACCGCCTTCACCGGAGGAATAAACTCCCGCACCGGCGTTGATGTTGGAGTTGCGATGGAGAAAGCGAAGATGGAGTTCAGGACGCACTTCCAGCGCGGCACGCTCGCCGCCGAGAATCCCCTGCTCCAGCGTGCCTTCGATTTTGGCCGATACGCGGCACATTTCATCCGTGAGCAAAATCACCTTGGCCATGTGCGGCGCCAGTGTGGAGGTCTTGCCCACCAGACCGACGGAGGTGATCACGGGGCTGTCCGTGCCGATGCCGTCCAGCGAACCTTTGTCAATGATCAAACTGTTCCACCAGGTGCTGGAGCTGCGGCGGATCACCTTGGCGGCTGTCATCTTAAAAGGAGCCGACTGCTTGAACTCGATGAGCTGGCGCAGCTTGGCATTCTCTTCGATGATCTGGTTGTACTTCTGCTGAATGATGCGCAGGCGTTCCAACTGGACGCGCTGCTCATCGTTCTCCCGTTTCAATTCGGCCGGGTTGACCTGCGGAGCCACGGCGGCCTCGGCCGCCTTCTCCATCGCAGCGCTGCTGTGAATGAACGGTGACAGCAGACTCATGACACGCGACTGGATCTGCCGGGTGGTCGCAGTGTCAAAGGTGAACACGGCAACCAGCCCTGCTACGAAGATCAGAAGCGCGAGGATGTTGAGCTTTTTCATGATTGGCCTTTCCTCCGGGCTGGCGGCGGCGCTCTTCAGCAGATGCTTTCAAGCGGACGCGGTGCAGCGCGAAAGGGTCATCAGACTTCGGTCGTGCTTACCTTGCGGAGGAATTCGAGTTCGCTCAGCACCCGACCCGTACCTTCGGCGACCGCGCTGAGCGGATCTTCCGCCACATGCACGGGGAGCGCTGTTTCTTCCTGCAGCAATTTGTCGAGGCCGCGCAGCAGCGCACCACCACCGGCAAGCATGATGCCACGGTCCACCAAGTCGGCGGAAAGTTCAGGGGGGCAGCGCTCCAACGTCGTGCGCACGGCATCGATGATGGCATTGAGCGGCTCCAGCATGGCTTCGCGCACTTCCTGACTGGTAATGGTGATGGTCTTGGGCAGACCGGCCACCATGTCACGTCCTTTGACTTCCATGGTGGTTTCCTTGCCCAGCGGGAAGGCTGAACCGACGCGCAGCTTGATCTCTTCCGCAGTGCGCTCACCGATCATGAGATTGTAGGCGCGCTTCATGTAGTTGATGATCGCTTCGTCGAGTTCATCGCCCGCCACCCGGACGCTGCGGCTGTACACGATGCCGGAGAGCGAGATGATGGCCACCTCGGTGGTGCCACCGCCGATATCGACGATCATATTGCCCGCTGCTTCCTGCACCGGCAGACCCACCCCAATCGCCGCAGCCATCGGCTCTTCGATCAGATAAACTTCACGCGCACCTGCCTGCTCCGCGCTTTCCTTCACCGCACGCTTCTCCACCTCCGTGATGCCGGAGGGCACGGCGATGACCACGCGCGGCCCGCGCATCTTGCGGCCTCCGCCTTGAACCTTCTTGATGAAGTGGCGGAGCATGGCCTCCGTCACGCGAAAGTCAGCGATCACGCCGTCTCTCAGGGGACGAATGGCCGTGATGCCGCCCGGTGTGCGGCCGAGCATGCGCTTGGCGTCATCGCCAACAGCGACAACTTCGTTGGTGCCGGTTTTAACCGCCACCACTGAAGGTTCTCTGAGGACGATGCCGTGATCTTTTACATAGACGAGAGTGTTTGCCGTGCCGAGATCGATGCCGATGTCTTGGGCGACGAAGCCGAAAAGTTTGCCGAACATTGAGAATAAAAGGGAAAGATGTTAATGCGATCAGGTAGCAGAATCCAAATGCGCGGGGGAAAATTCTAACTGTTTTGAAAATCACGAAAAGCCCACGCGCCCGGTATTCTAATCCACCTTAAAGCTAAAACCGCCTGAAAATGCGTCAAGGGATGTTTCTAAGAAGCTGGGAATTGGCATTTTTAGGCCATTTCGGGCTCAAAACCACCGTTTTCAGCCTCGGATTCGGCTGATTATCGACTTTTCGACCCCAAAGACCCGCCCCGCCAGCTGATCCGCATCCGCCCAGTCCAAATTCGTCGTCGTGATCACCTTTTGCGTCCCCGGCGGCAGGCAGGCCAGCAGGGCGCGCCGACGGTGGGCGTCCAATTCGCCGAAAACATCATCCATCAGCATCAATGGCGCTGAGCCACAGACATGCTCCAGCACCTGCGCCTGGGCCAGCTTCATTGCCAGCGCAAACGACCGCTGCTGGCCTTCAGAGGCAAAGGTGGTCGCATCAAGATCATTCAAGCGCATCCCTATGTCATCACGGTGCGGTCCAAATGCCGTCGAACGCGTGCGCGCTTCTTCATCCCGCATCGTCAGCAATGCCTCAAACAAACTCAGCGCTGCATCACTCGTACGCTGAAACGCGATGCTCACATTCTCCACACCATCACTCAGGTTCGCGTGCGCCCGTGACACCTCCGGCCCCAGGGCTACACACAGTTCTGCGCGCCGCTGCCACAGTATTTGTGCAAAGCCGTCCATCACACGCGCAAAAGCATCCGCCTGCTTCCATCCGATGTTGGCATCTCGTTTCAAAACATGATTGCGACCACGCAATGCGCGCTCATAACCACGCAGCGCATGCAGATAATCAGGAAACATCTGGCTCGCCGCGAAGTCGAGAAACCTGCGCCGATGCTCCGCACCACCACGCAGCAAATTCATGTCGCGATGATCCATCCACACCACCACGCCTGATGCGGCCAGATAGTCCGCTGATCTGCCGCAGGTGGCCCCATCAACTGCCAGCCTCCGCGTTGTTGCTGACTGCGCATAGCGCAGCCGTTTGCCGCGCCAGTTCGCCTCCACCAAACATGTGGCGGCGCCAAACCGCACCATCTCGGCCCGGTTCGATGTTCTGGGCGACTGCAGGCGCAGCAGCACACACGCAGCCTCAATGAGGGAAGTTTTTCCCTGCGCATTCCGACCCACGAGGAGTGTCACATCAGGATGCAGCTCCAGCTTCGCCTCGGCGAAGCAGCGGAAATCGCGCAGGAACAGGTCCCTCTATGGCCTCCTTCCGCACAGTCAAAGGCTTTCGCGACTTCTTCCCCGAGGAATGCGCACTGCGAAACTACATCACCGAAACCTGGCGCTCCGTCGCACGTCGCTATGGCTTCGTGGAGTATGAAGCCCCGCTCGTCGAAAGCACCGACCTCTACCGCAAGAAAAGCGGCGATGAGATCACCAATCAGCTCTACTGCTTTCTCGACAAGGCGGAGCGCGAAATCTCCCTGCGCCCCGAAGTCACGCCTTCACTCGCACGCATGGCAACCGCCCGTCAGCGTGATTTCAAAAAGCCGATCAAATGGTTTCAAATCGGCCCCTGCTTCCGCTACGAAGAACCGCAGGAAGGCCGTGGCCGTGAGTTCATCCAGTTCAATGCCGACATCCTCGGCGACTCCTCGCCTGCCACTTCCGCAGAACTGATTGCACTCGCGATTGATGTCATGCGCGAGTTCGGCGTCAGCGCAGATGATTTTATCATCCGCCTCAGCAATCGCGAAATCTGGAGCATCTTCCTCGCAGACAAAAATATCGCCGAGGAGCACACCACGACCTTCCTGAGCATCATCGACAAAATCGAGCGTGCACGCCCGGAAGAGACGGAAAAAAAGCTCGCCCTCATCGGCCTCACAACTGCCGAAGTCCGCGCCTTCATGTCCTCCACAGATGAGAACCACCCGGCCTTCGCTGCGCTGCGTGAAAACCTCACCGCACGCGGTCTGTGGCAGTTCATCCGCATTGATGCCACCATCGTCCGTGGCCTCGCTTACTACACCGGAGTTGTCTTCGAAGTCTTCGATCTCAAGCACGGCCTCCGCGCCCTTGCTGGCGGTGGAACGTACGACAAACTCTGCGCCCTCATGAGCGACGGCGGCGTGGACATGCCCGCCGCAGGCTTCGCCATGGGCGATGTCGTTCTCGGCATCCTCTTGAAGCGCACGCCCGGTGCGCAGATGAAGCTCACCAGCGCTTACCTCGCAGCCAGCAGCATTGACGCCTTTGTGGTCGTCGCTGATGAAGCCCAACGTCCGCACGCGCTCGCCGCCGTGCAGTCTCTGCGCGCGGCAGGCATCCGCATCGACTACAGCTTTGGCTCACAAAAAGTCGGCAAACAGTTTCAGGCCGCCGAAGATCGCAAAGCCCGCTTTGCCATCGTCTTCGGTGCTGAATACCCCGAGGTCGTCATCAAGAACCTGATCGCTCGTTCGCAGTGCGCAGTGCCCGCATCTGGCCTAGTCGGTGAAGTGCAGAAGATGCTCGCAGAACCCGCCGTTGGTCCGTTGATCGCCTGATCAGAAGGCAAGCAAGTGCCCTTCATGAGCGTTGGTTTGAGCCAATCTCATGAAGTCCCTCCTGTTTCTTTTCGGCCTCGCTGCAATCTCCGCACAGGCACAACCGGCCTTCCGCGCAGGCGTCTCCGCCATCGACATCTCGCCCACGACGTTCCCACGGATCATCGCGGGCGGCTTTCTCGAAGGACGTGGCGACAAGATCGCCGACCGGCTGCATGTGCGCAGCTTTGTGCTGGATGACGGGAAGATGAAGATCGCCTTCGCCATCGTGGACACCTGCATGATGGAGCAGTCGCTCATTGATGAGGCCAAGGCGCTCGCATCCAAGCAGTGCGGGATTCCGGTGGACCGCATGATGGTCAGCGCCACACACACGCACTCCGCGCCAGCGGCGATGGGCTGCCTCGGCACACGCAAGGACACTGAGTATGGCAAATTCCTCACACCAAAAATTGCCGAAGCCATCGTGGCGGCGGACAAGGCCTTGCAGCCCGCACGCATCGGCTGGGGCAGCTTTGATGACTGGGAGCACACGCACAACCGCCGCTGGATTCGACTGCCTGGCAAGGAGGTCGTTGATCCTTTTGGCGAACCCACGGGCCGTGCGAACATGCACCCCGGCTACCTCAGCAAAGACGTCGTCGGCCCCAGCGGTCCGGTCGATCCCCAGCTCTCGGTGATTTCGTTGCAAACGGCGGATGGCAAACCGCTCGGCTTGCTGGCAAACTACTCGCAGCACTACTTCGGCAGCGGTCCGGTTTCAGCGGACTACTACGGCCTCTTCTGCAAACACCTCGCCGCCAAACTCAACCAGCCAGGCGATGGCAACGGCCCCTTCGTCTGCGCCATGAGCCAGGGCACCAGCGGTGACCAGATGTGGATGGACTACGGCGCGGAGAAAAAGAACATCACCCTCGACACCTACTCCGAAACCGTGGCCGACAGCGCCATGAAAGCCCTGCAAACCGTGAAGTATCTCGATCACGCCCCGCTCGGCATGATCGAGAAAACACTCGAACTCAACTACCGCGTCCCCGACGAAAAACGCCTCGCATGGGCACGTCCCATTGCCGCGAAGATCGAGAATGACGTGCCGAAGAACAAGGAGGAGGTCTATGCCCGTGAAGCGCTGATCCTGCATGAGAGGCAGAAGACGAGCGTGAAACTGCAGGCCATCCGCATCGGGAATCCTGGCATGGGTGAACTGGGCATCACCACGCTGCCCAATGAAGTCTATGCGCTCACCGGCCTGCTGCTCAAATGGACATCCCCTTTTCAGAACCACTTCAACATCGAGCTGGCGAATGGTGCGGAAGGCTACATCCCGCCGCGTGAGCAGCATGCGCTGGGTGGCTACACCACATGGCCGGCCCGCACTGCGGGACTTGAGGTGGGGGCGGAGGAAAAGATTCGCACCGCCTTGCGCGATATGGTGGGTGAGCTTGATCTGGCTCCCGGCAGGGGCATGAGCGAAGACTGCCCTGCTTACACCTCGGCGATCATCGACTCCCATGTCGACTTGTTCATCGATTTTCAATCGGGCATGCGAGATCTTTGTGCAGTGCATACAGGTGCCAAAACGGTCGTGAAAGGCGGCCATGCGCTCTGGCTTCCGGGCTTTAATGCAGGTCGGGGATATGGGGACGAATCCGCCCTCAAGCCTCAACAAGTCCAGGTGCCACGCGACAAAATCAACCGCTCCATACACCTCGCGGGCGGACATCTTGAAACGTCCAACCTCAAACTTGGA
>NCCR01000055.1 GCA_002279765.1 Verrucomicrobia bacterium 12-59-8
AAGGCCTGGTTGTTCTTGAAGCCGACGAAGAACGCCACGGCGGTGCCGATGGTGCCGATGGGCAGGAAGGGAATGGCGATCCAGCGCATTCCTGCGAAACGGTAGAGGACAACCGCCAAAGTGCTGATGAGCAGGGACTCGATGAAATTCCGACGTGCGAAGTGCCAGAGAAGGATCAAACGGAAGTCTTTGCCGACGTACATGGTGCGCTGATGCGATTTGGGAAGTGAAGCTGAGGGAGACCGAAGAAAAGCACTCTGCATGCCAGGCAGGGCTTCGGCGACAGAGGCGGTCTATACGATGGCAAACGCATGCTGCGCGATCAGTTTGTTGCGGCATTCTCGCTGTCCGGGTCGACAAACGGCTGCTCATGAAATGGAGTCGGCAGTGCCTGCTTGCTTCCATGCCCAGCTCATATATGACTGATGAAACCTACCTCAAATAGATGAACTCGTTGCTCATCATCAGCGCCTGACAGAGCAGCGCCCATGCCTGCTGTTCGCGTTTGTCGGAGTCCTGCTGGCTGGAGTTGGTGAGGTAGTTTTCAGCGCGGCGGAGGTCGGCGGCGGTGGCTTCGCGAGCGAAGGCGAGGCGGTAGGCGGCGCGCAGGCGCGCTTCTTTGTCGGCGGAGATCTTGAACAGGCGGGTGGCGAAGCTTTGTGCGGCACTGGTGGCGAGATCGCTGTTCATCAGCAGCAGGGCCTGCGGGGAGACGACGGTGCTGTTGCGCAGGCCGGTGCTGGTGGAGGGATCGGGATAGTCGAACTGCTGGAAGAGATCGTACAGATTGTTGCGAATGATCGGCATGTACAGCGCGCGGCGGGTGCTGCCGTAGCTGGTGAAATCTTTGGACGTGTGATTGAAGACGAACTCGCGATTGCGGCGCGGAATGGTTTTGCCACCGATGCTGTTGTCGAGGCTGCCGGCAACGCTGAGCAGCGCATCGCGGACTTCTTCGGCTTCAAGACGGCGCACAGGGAAGTGATTCAGCAGGCGGTTTTCGGGGTCGATCAACGCCGCCTGAGAAGGAACCTCGGAGCTTTGCTGATAGGTGCGCGAGCTCATGATGAGGCGGTGCATGTCCTTGAGGCTCCAGCCGTTGCTGGTGAACCAATGCGCAAGCCAGTCGAGCAGTTCGGGGTGCGAGGGCTTCTGGCCAAGAAGACCGAAGTTGTCCGTGGAAGAGACGATTCCCTGGGCGAAGTGCCATGACCAGATGCGGTTGGCCATGACGCGTGAGGTGAGCGGATGCTCGGGGCTGGCGAGCCAGCGCGCGAGTTCAAGGCGGCCGCTTTGATTCGCGGGGAACTGCGGCTTCGTTTGGAGCGATGCCTGCGCCACCTGGATGAAGCCGCGTGACACGGGCTTGCCGAGCGCGAGATGGCTGCCGCGGATGTGCACGGGGAGTTCCTTGAGAATCTTCGGCGCCTCAGACACGGCGAGCGTGGTGGGCAGATCGGCGAGATTGCTCTCCGTGGCCATCATGGTGTCCTTCAGGGCACGCACCTTGTCGGCGATGTCTTTGGGAAACAGCACGATCGGCTCAGGGGGCAGCGCGAGGAAACCCGCAGGAGCATCCAAGGCGGCACGCGCTTGATGCAGAAGCGAGTCCTCGGACTCCTCAACGGCCAGTTCCGTGGGTTTCGCCTCAGACTTGGCTTTCTCTTTCGCTTTCTTAGATTTCGCTTTCGGAGCGGGCGTGATCTTTTCTGCGGCAGCGAAGAGGGCGGTGTAGTAGCCGCGTAGCGTCGAGACATCGCCCTTCTTTTCAACCACATCCTGCCATGGCTGGAAGAAGGGCAGCTTTTCATTCGCGGCAAGGTACACTCGGCAGTTGAGGAGCACATGGGCGCGCAATCCCAGCGGTTCTGCCACCGGGCGCACCTGGCTCAAGGTGGGGGTCTCAGGCAGTTTGGCGGCGGCCATGAGGTAATCGACGGCATGCTCACGCACTTCTTTGCGCAGGGCAGCGACCGCCGCAGCCTCGGCTTTCGAAACGGCGGCTCGTTGATCCTTGAGGATGCGTTCGGAAGATTTGACGGCGGCGAAGTCGTCGAGCGATCCCACGGGCGCTTCATACGCCGTGCTCAGCGCGCCGATGCGATCCACGGCGAAGCTCTGCGTGCTTTTGAAGATGGCGGCGAGTGCGTAGTAGTCAGCAGTCGGGACGGGATCAAACTTGTGATCGTGGCAGCGCGCGCAACCCAGCGTCAGGCCCATGAAGGCGCGGCCCATGACATCGATCTGCTCATCGACCACGTCCATGGTGAGCTTCTCCTTGTCAGGCTCGGCGAGGACTTTGGCACCCAGATTGAGGAAGGCGGTGGCGGTCGTTTGCTCGCGCCGCGTGGAGAGGTCTTTCGCTTCAAGCAGATCGCCGGCAATCTGCTCGGTGAGGAACTGGTCGAAGGGTTTGTCGGCATTGATCGCCTGCACCACGTAGTCGCGATAACGCCAGGCGGTGCCGAGCGCGATGTTTTCATCGAGCCCGTTCGAGTCGGAATAGCGTGCGACATCCAGCCAGTGGCGGCCCCATTTTTCACCGTACTGCGGCGAGCGCAGCAGGCGGTCCACCACTTTGGCAAAAGCATCCGGTGCGCGGTCCGCGAGGAAGGCCTCCACTTCCTGGGGTGTGGGCGGCAGGCCGGTGAGGTCGAAGGTGGCGCGGCGGATCAGCGTGCGTTTGTCAGCGGGAGCCGCGAGCTTGAGGCCTTTCTCCGTCAGCTTTTCGGTGATGAAAGCGTCGATGGGATGAATGTCGGCCTTCGGCAGCGAGGCCTGCTTTGGCGGCACATAGGCCCAGTGCGCCTCATAGGGGGCCCCTTCCGCGATCCATGCCTTCAGAATATTTTTCACACTCTCCGGCAGGAAGGACTTTGTATGCGGCGGCGGCATGACCTCATCCTCATCGGTCGAGAAGACGCGCCTGATGAGTTCACTGGCATCCGGCTTGCCCGGCACGACGGCCAGTTCACCCGACTTGCCCTTGCCAAGGGCCGAATCACGTAGATCCAGCCGCAGCTTGCCTTTGCGCCCTTGGTCATCCATGCCGTGGCATTTGAAACAATGCTGCGCCAGTACGGGCCGCACGTCTCGGTTGAAATCGACGGCGAATCCAGCGGCAGGCAGGGCAAGGCAGAAAAGGAGAGCGTGGCGTATCATTGCGGTGGTTTGAGAACGCCGTGAGAAGGCTGTTTCTACCCACGCAAGCAGGATCAGCCAATAGAATGGCAAGCCGCGTCAATATCCACCGGAGCCGATCTTGCCCACTGCATCATCGAGAGTGCCTGCGGCTTCACGTTTGCGGTACTCGTCCAGCATGGCCACGGTAGCCGAGGCACCGCAGCGTGACCCGCCGAGGTCACGGACCTTGATGAGGCCAGCCAGATCACGCACCCCTCCGGCGGCCTTCACTTGAACCTTGGGGCTGCAACTGGCGCGCATGAGGGCCAGATCGTGCTCGGTGGCACCTTTGTAATTGTAGCTGCCATCGGCCTGCTTCACGAAGCCGTAACCGGTGCTCGTCTTGACCCAGTCGGCACCTGCGCGTTCACAGATCTCGCAGAGCCTGCGCTTGATGTCATCGCTGCTGAGTCCTGCGCCGCCATTGGTGAGATAATCGTTTTCGAAAATGACCTTCACCCTTGCGCCATGCTTGTGAGCTTCGTCACAGACTGCTCTCACATCGGCCTCAACGTAGTCCCAATCACCTCCTAGAGCCTTGCCGAGGTTGACGACCATGTCGATCTCGCTCGCGCCGTCTTTGCAGGCCAGCTCCGTCTCGTAACGCTTGGATTCGGTGGTGCTGTTGCCATGTGGAAAGCCGATCACGCAGCCGACAAGCACGTCGGAGCCATGCAGCCATTCGACAGCCTGCTTCACGGCGTAGGGCTTAATGCAAACCGAGGCCACCTGATACTGCGCCGCCAGCTTGCAGCCGGCTTCAAGTTCCGCGTCCGTCATCGTGGGATGCAGAAGGCTGTGGTCGATCATTTTGGCGAGTTCAGAATAGCTGTATTTCATGGTTTGTATAATTGGCTAAGCCAATTTCTAAATTGGCTTAGCCACTTGTCAAAGCCCGATTTCGTCGCAAAGTCGTCGCCGTGGCCAGAGCAGTGTCCTTTCACGAACAACTGATCGAAAAACTGCGAAAACTCCTCCGCAGCCGCCAGTTCGTGCCTGGGGCAAAGTTTTTGACCGAACGCGAAATCGCCGAACGATTCGATACAAGCCGCCCCACGGCCAACAAGGCGCTCAGCAGTCTCGTCTCAACCGGCATGCTGGAGTTCCGCCAGGGGGCGGGAACGTTCGTACGCGAGAGCGTACTGGATTACGATCTGCAGCATCTCGTGAGCTTCACGGAAAAGGCCAAAGCAGCGGGAAAGAAGCCCGAGACGCAAGTCATCGAATGGCAAAAGCTGTCTGCCTCCTACGCGCCTGCTGCCGCAACTCAGGCGCTGAAGGCAGAGCTGAATGATCCACTTCTTTACCTGGAGCGTTTACGTCTAGCGGACGGACAGCCTGTCATTTACGAGCGCAGACATGTCATGGCACGTTTTTGCACAGGCATGACAAAGACGGATGCCAAGGGCTCGCTCTACGGCTTCTGGACGACGAAGTGTCGGTTGTCCATCTCCGGTGCTGATGAGTCCATCCGCGCCGTGAACGCCTCACCAGCCCAGGCTTCGGCACTCGGCATCACCGCAAACACCGCGTGCCTGCTCGTCATCGCCACCGGCTTTCTGGAGGGAGGTGTACCGTTGTGGCACGAGGAGACGCTATATCGCAGCGACGCGTATGAGTTCCGCAATCAGCTCGGCGGAGTTTCAGGCCCCAAACCCGCGCAGGGCCGCATACGCTGAGCACCTTATTCGAGGCGGATCTCTGGACTCGACACGATCAGCGTGGAGCCCTTTTCTTGATGCGCATGGACAGTGATGACATCGAGCATCTTCGCGTCACCCTCGACTTTGATTCCCCCGGCATAGGTGGCGGCGCCAGTTTTCTGCAGAGGCGCTGATGCCCACTTATCAAACTCCATGGCTATGGAGTAATCAGGGTGGCGGTTCACGGACCACCACACATTATTTTCCTGAGGTTCACTTCCATCAGGAAAAACAACCTTCACCGCGAGCCGCTGCGTGGCCTTGTCCCAATGCGTGGTGACTTGCGGCGGTGCCACCATATGCCGAGTGCCGAAGAAGTGATGCAGTGCAAAGGCGCGAAGATTTTCATCCACCTCTGGCAGACCGCCAACGGATTTGACAAAACCCGCCTCCTTCGCGCCACCGTGCTGACCACCGGGAACGATGTAAACAGGCAGCTGCGGAAACTGGCGACCAAGCTCAACGAGACCGGGGCTGACGTTGTCGTTGGAGCCTTGGTTGTAGAAGATTTCGGTGCCGCGTTGTTTGAGCACATCGAGGTAGTTCGTCGTGCGGCAGGCCTCCCAGGCGGCATTGCATGCCGTTCTCATCTCGCCCTCAGTCCAACCAGCTTCTCGAGCCATTTTCACCGTGATGCGTTCATCCGATCGCGCTTTCTGTCGCACGATCAGCTTTTCTCGGCCCACGGGATCAGTCATCGCGGTGATAAATTCCTCATTCATCTGCGTGATCGCATCAGGCATCATGCCTTCGACATAGGGACCGCCGGGGCTTTCGATCACCGGCGCGACGACCGGCATGATGGCGGTGAAGCGATCATCCGCGATACCCGCCGCTGCCGTGGCGACGCCGCGCTTTGAGCCCCCGGTGGCAAGTACCTTCTTTGGCTGAAACACGTCCTTTTCAGCGATGGCTGCGGTGAGCGCGCGCATGTCGCTGATGCCCCAGATCCATGCGGGCGTATAGCGAGTGTCCTTCGTCTGGATGAAATGCTCCTCCATCAAGGTGTGTAGTTTTCCAACGGGCTCCATCGCATCAATTGGCACCATGCCGATGAAGACGAGGCCGACTCCGTTTTCCCTGAGCAGGCGCTGCTTTGCACCGGACGCAGCAGCAGGATTCAACTGCAACCCAGTGTTCTCGATGATCACATTGGTGCAAACACCACTCGCGGGCGCAAGCATCGTCACCGGCAACCGCACCTTCATGCCGGGCCACCATTCACATACCGTGATCTCGACGAGTTTCTGCCGGATCGCCGCGTCCTTTGGATGCGGCTGCCAGTCGATGATCACTTTCGTTTCCAGCGTCGTCGTGTCGCGCACAGACGCCATGTCGAACTTCCCAATGGTGATGTCCGCAAAAGCGGAAACGACGAACAATAGGAAGGCGGCGAGAAGAGCGACGGATCTCATCCCTACTCAACGCATCATGACACGGACTTCTGCCATGATTGATGTGCAAAGAAGCTGCGAAACAAAACAGCCTTGCGGACAATATCCGCAAGGCTGTGTGAAAACATTGACTTGATCGATTAGGAGGCCATCGCCGCAGCGACGTTGCCCACCATGTCCTTGCCTGGCGTGAGCGTCTTGGAACCTGGTGTCCACTTGGCTGGGCAGGCTTCGGTGGGGTTGGCCAGGAGGTGCACATTGGCCTCCATCTTGCGCAGAAGTTCGCCCGCATCACGGCCCACATTGTAGAAGTTCACCTCCGAAGTCACCAGCTTGCCTTCAGGATTGATGACGAAGGTGCCGCGCAGAGCGAGACCGGTGGCTGCATCATACACGCCGAAGAGACGGCTCACGGCACCGGTGGTGTCCGCAGCCAGCGTGTACTTCACATTCTTCATCAGGCCTTCGGTATTGCGCCAGACCATGTGGGCAAACTTGGTGTCAGTGGAGACGGCGACAACATGGGCACCCAGTGCAGCGAGTTTGTCCTGCTGATCCGCGAGGTCGGCCAGCTCGGTGGGGCAGACGAAGGTGAAGTCAGCCGGGTAGAACACCAGAACAGTCCATTTGCCAGCGTTCTTGATGTCGGCCAGCGAGACCTTGCCGAAGTCACCCTGTGAGGGTTCGTAAGTTTCCATTTCGAAGTCGGGCACCGTGGAGCCGACGGAGACAAAGGCAGGGGATGTTTCCATGAGTATGTGAATTTTTTAGTGATTGATGGCGCTATCAACAACGCCGGGGGCGCGACTTTTGACGCGCATTCGTTCGCCGGTCAAATGCTAAGGCTGAAGAAGGTAGCCGAGGAATCACTTGCTCCTGAAAATCTCGCTCTGCACCACTGCTAAAATCAGATCGCGCAGGCCATGGCCTCTGGCCTTGGATTGCGTGACGAGTCGTTCGATCTCGCCACGGTCGGCAAAGGTAATCGCGCGGCCGGTGGCGAAGGCAAGGAGTTTCTCGGTAACACAACGGGCAACGCGGTCCTGATCGGCGAGCAGGATTTTTTGGAAGTCCTCCAGGCTGGAAAATTTCGTTCCGCTGCTGAGTTCGCCGGAGGCATCAACGGGTGGGCCGAGGCGATAGCGCACACGACGGCCTTCGACCTTGAGATCCACCTGCTCTCCCTTGTCGATGCTGCGGAAGCGGTCGCGCCAGCCGCCGATGACATCATAGCTTTCCAGCGCGAAACCCGGCGGATCAATGACGCGGTGGCAGCCGTTGCAGCTTTCCATGTTGCGATGCTTGTCAAGCAGCTCACGCAGGGTCGTAGCACCACGGATGTCAGGCTCGACGCCGGGGATGCCGGGAGGCGGTGGCGGCGGCTCCATGCCGAGCAGGCGGTCCATGACAAAGATGCCCCGCACCACTGGGGAGGTGTTGGTGCCATTGGCGGAGACTTTCAGTACGCTTGCCTGCGTCAAAATGCCGCCACGATGACTGTCTGCAGGTAGGCTGACCTTCCGCATATCGAGGCCGCTAACGCCAGGGATGTTGTACTGCCTCGCGAGACGCGCATTAATGATGGCAAAATCTGAGTCGATGAGATTGGCGATGCTGAGATTGCTCCGCACCAACTCGGTGACAAAGCCGCGCGTCTCACGCAGCATCGAGTCGAGCAGCAGCCCGTCGTATTCAGGATAGAGCTGCTTGTCAGGCGTGGTGAAATCGATCTCACGCAGGTTCAGCCAGCCATCGGTGAAGTCCGTGATGAAGCGCTCCATTGACGCACTCTTCAGTAGCCGTTCCGTTTGTGCGCGGAGCACGGCTGGCTGCGTAACCTTGGCGGTGAGCAGTGCAGCGTCCGTGGCACTGCGAGTGAGAAAGTAGCTCAGGCGCGTGGCCAGTTGAGGGTCATTGAGCTTTCCGGCTGGCTCCTTCAAATACAGAAAGTCCGGCGAACACAATGCAGCAATGGCCGCCGTACGAATGGCGACCAAGTAGTCGTGACTTTCGATCCATTCGGCATCGAACAGTTTGAAATACGGCTCGGCATCAGCAGCAGTCACCGGTCTACGAAATACGGCGGCGAGAAAAGTTGGCAGCGCTTTGCGCGAATCCGCCACCGGGTCGGCGCTCAAGGCGGTGAAGATCGGCTTGTAGTTCGCATTGCCCTTCATCCACGGTTTGTCCGGTGGCAGTTCACTCAATTTCGCATCACCGAGCAGCAAGGTCTGGCCACGCGAAGGCCACTCACTGATAAACGGGCCTTCGAGTTCGACGGTTTGCAGCGCCATTCCTTCACCCGTGTATTTTGCCGGACCGTCTTTGACGGCGGAATGTCCATCGGGGCCGTTCAGCCCCTGCGCGCTGATCCACACGCCATGATTCTGTGGCATGTGGAGAGTGATTTCAACGGTGCCGGATTTGCCAACCGGCAGTTCATGAAAGCTGCGCGTGCGCGTGTCCGCATTGCGGAAATTGAAACTGCCGGTGAGCAGCGCAAACACGACCGGCTCTTCGATCTGATAACCGTAGCCGGTGACACGCAGCTTGTACATGCCAGCCGCCTTCGCACGCAGATTTGGAATCACCGTACTTGGAAAGCCGCCGTCGTTAAAAACCACGATGGCACCATCGTCGCGTTTAAGCCAGTGCTTGCCGAGGTTGTCTTTGTTGCGGTCGCTTTCGAGCGTGGCGCGTTCTGTCGTTTTCTCGGGCTGCTTGTCCTGCAGGAACGCCGCATTGATCGCCAGTTCCGCCGCCTCCATGTATCGCAGCATCTGGATGCCGGAGATCGAGAGCGCCTCACCGATGTTGTCGAATCCCTTGGCGCGTCCGTCTTCCGGCAGCGAATCAATGACGTTCACTTGCACCCCGAGCAGATCATTGATCGTGTTCTGATATTCATTGCGGTTCAGGCGACGCAGCACAGTGCCTTTCTGCGCATTGTATTTGGCCGTCAAATCGGTGCCCAGCGCCTTCGAGAACCCCTGTACCTCAGCCACGGCGGGCTGCTTCTTTTTAGGCGGAGGCATCTCACCAGCTGCGACGCGATCAAACACACGAACCCACTTCTTCATCGCAGCAGCATCCGCGCCATCCGTGGAAAGTGCAGACAGATCCAGGTCGCCTTTCTTGACCACGCCATCATGGCAGTCCATGCAGTGCTGATCCAGAAACGGTTGGATGGCAGGTTGCGCAGCGAAAACCGCCGGAGCGAAGAGGATAAGGAACCACCAAGGTTTCATGAACAGGTTTTAAACGCGCCAACTGTTGAAATCTGACCAGTCATTCACCGTTAAAAGGTGATGTCCACATTTCCCCGCCGCCATTTTCTCAAGTCTGCCGCACTGTGCGCCCTCGCCGGGCCGAACATTCTGCGCGCAGCCGACTCAAAGCAGAAAATTCGCGTCGCGTGCGTGGGCATAGGCCAGATGGGCAATGGCGCGGTTCAGGCCTCACGGGACGAAGAGATCGTGGCATTTTGCGATGTGGACTGGCGCGACCTCGGTGGACGCAGTGCCGCCGAAATCGCCAAGAAGCATCCGACCGTCCCGAAGTTCACCGACTTCCGTGAGATGCTCGACAAGAAAGGCAGCGAGATCGACGCCGTCCTCATTTCCACCTCGGACCACACACATTTCGCCGCCGCGATGGCCGCCATGGAGGCGAAGAAGCATGTTTTTGTGCAGAAGCCGCTGGCGCACAACATCTGGCAGGTGCGCACCTTGCAAAAGGCCGCAAAAAAATACGGCGTGCAGACCGTCATGGGCAATCAAGGCCACTGCTGGGAGGGCATCCGGCTGGTGAAGGAATGGTTCGAAGCCGGAGTACTCGGTGAGGTGCGTGAGGTCCACTGCTGGACGGACCGACCCAAGGGCAAGGTGGGTTTCATCAATCCACCGCCAGCGCAGCCCGCGATAACCGCTCCCGTGCCGGAAGGTCTCTCGTGGGATCTGTGGCAGGGGCCTGTGGCACCGCGGGAGTACAGTCCCGAGTATCTGCCACAATTCTGGCGCGGCTGGTGGGATTACGGCAGCGGCGGCCTGGGCGACATCGGCTGCCACTGCCTCGACGCCCCGTTTTGGGCGCTGCAACTCGGCATGCCGGAGAAAGTCGAAGTCGTAGAGCAGGAAAAGTGGGAGCACCGCGCTTATACCGCTCCGGCATCTCACATCATCTTCCACTTTGCCGCACGCGGTGAACTGCCGCCCGTGCAGATTCATTGGTATGAAGGCGGACTGCTTCCCGAGGCGCTGCCGGGCATGGAAAAGGGTCTGCCGGACAACGGCATGATCATGAAGGGCAGCAAGGAAACGCTCTTCTCCGACGGCATGCGCGTGCAGAGCCCGCAGCTATGGCCCCGTGAACGCATGACTCCACTGATCGACATCCTGCGCCGCAAACCGCTGCCTCGTTCCATCGCCGGTGAGCCGATCGGCGAGCTCTTCGCCGCCATCCGTGGCACCATTCCACATGCAGGCTCTCACTTCGACTACGCCTGCCCGCTGACCGAACTCGTGAACACCGGCGTCATGGCCATCCGCTCCGGCAAAACCATCGAATGGGATGCAGCGAACATGAAGGTCAAAGGTGCGCCCGAATTCGATGCGTGGATCAAGGAGCCTGTGCGCGACGGCTGGAGCTACGGTGAAGATCTCTGGAAAGCATAATAAAACACTCTCATGCACCGACTTGTCCTCCTTCTGGCAATTGCCATCACAACACACGCACAGGAAATCCGCCGCACTCCGCTGACCCTAAACGACGGCGGCACCCCCGATAAGCCTGCCGTGTTTGATGGCAAAGGTATGATCATTGATCTCGGCATTGATGTCACCACCCACGACTGGGAAAAGCAGGGCGATGTATGGGCCTCGCGCGGACCATTCGATAAACACCCAGCCGTTGAGGACGTCCAACGTTCCGCGCTGTTCATTGAAGAAGTACCGATGAGGATCATGCGAGATCGCACCGCCGAGAAGCAGAGCGGCGAGAAAGGCAAGGTCATCTTCGTGGCCCCCGAAGCTCTGCAACCCGGGCAGATGGGGTTCAAAGCAGACGGCTCGATCTATTTCCGCTGGCCAGCCGGCAAGACTCCAAGCACCGCAAAAATCTACCTGCCACCCGCTGGCCTGGCGAGTTGTGTGAACATCGCCTGCTCCTACCTCACGGTGAAGAACATCACCGCACAGCATGCCGCCAACGACGGCTTCAACATCCACGGCAACCGCGTGGGCATCCGCCTGGAAAACGTGAAGGCCCTTTCGAATGGCGACGAAGGCATCAGCGCCCATGAAACCGTGCAGATGGACGTGGTGAACTCCGAGATCGCCTGGAACGGCTCGTCCGCCGGCGGCGTCGCCGATGTGAACGACAGCATCACGATCTACACGAACTGCGAACTCCATCACAACCTTGGTGCCGCATTCAGCTTTGCCGGAAAATCACACCGCGTGACCCACTGCCTCATCCACCATCAGGCAAAGGACATTGACCTGCGCGAAGACGCCAAAGTGGAACAAGTAAACACCGAGTGGCGCAAGCCGTGAGGTGCCTCAGGCCTGGTTGATGTCGAGCACGCCCGTGCTAAACCCAAACTGGCCGGCTTCGACGCCCATGCGCTGCGCCAGAGAGACGAACAAATTGGAGAAGACATGCTTGTCCTTGTCGATGGCGATGTGGCGACCATGCTTGAAGCCGCCCCCTGCAAACACGAGCGGAATGTTGGCCGTGCTGTGAGCACTGGCATTGCCAAGATTCGAGCCAAAGATGACCGCCGTGGTGTCGAGCAGCGGACGCCCATTATCCTGAGTCTGTTTGAGCTTGGTGAGGAAATCAGCAAAGGCCGTGAACTCCGCTTTCTCAATCACCTTCAACTCCTCGATTTTCACCGGGTCCTGGCCGTGGTGGGAGAGATTGTGCCAGTCGTTCTTCACCCCAGCGATTTCCGGCACGGCATTCATGCCACTGAGGCGCAGCGTAGCAGTGCGGGTGGAGTCGGTTTGCAGGGCCAGGACGATCAGATCCTGCATGAGCTTCATTTTGCCGATGGCATCGGTGCGGCTCTGGATGTCGGTCGGCGGCTTCGCATCCACCATGGGCTTCGGCCGCTGCACCCAGGCCTCGTTTTGCACCAGTCGGCCTTCGAGATCGCGCACGGCGGAGAAGTATTCCTCCAGCTTTTCCTGATCCCGTTTGCCGAGGTCGTTGTGCAGCTTTTTCGCCTGCCCCATGACGGTGTCGAGAATGCTGCGCCCCCGTTTCAAGTCGCGCACCTGCGCCGCGACCTGCGCAGGTGTGCCATCCACAAACATCTGCTGAAAAGCCTTCGAGGGCGACGATTCGGCCGGCAATGGCACACCGCTGGCAGACCAGGACAACGATTCGCTGCCCGTGCCGAGAATCAGACTCGGAAAGCGCGTCTGCGAGCCAATGCGCTCCGCGATGAACTGGTCGATGGAGATCGAGTTCTTGAATCCGGCAAGTCCGGGATGCTTCGCGGAGGTCAGCCAGGTCATTTCGGAGGTGTGTCCATTGGCACCGTTCTGCTCCTCATGCTGCAAACCGGAGAGAACGGAAAAATCTCCCTTCAAATCCTTCAGCGGCTCCAGGTAAGGCGTGAGGGCATAGTCCGCACCCGTCTCCTGGGGAAACAAAAACGGCGTGTGAAAACCGAGCGTCGCACACATTGCCAGAAAGCGCGGAGGTGGCTGCCCCACCGCCGCCTGTACCCGTGTGGCAAAGGCCGGAACCATCGCCTCAAGAAACGGCAGCGCGAGCATGGTTCCCATTCCACGCAGAAAGGCACGTCGATCCAGATGGCATTTGGCGGAGGTGTTCATGGGTTTGCGGTTGGAAACGAATGACCAAGACACAGTCTGTCAGCTCCGCAGTCTCTGGCAACGGAACGATTAAACTTCGCCTCGCACCCAGCTTTTGGAGGGGATGCTACATCCGCAGCTCGAGGGCAGACAGCACCATCCCGCGAGTTTCATGAGGCCATGAAACGTCTGAGATCAGGGGGACGATTCATTCACCCGACGCTGATCTGCCCTTCATGCACACCAGCATGCAGTTTCACAGCTGCCTGCGTGTGATTGTGAATCACCGCATCCCCTTTGAAAACGACACCGGCACCGCATTCCACTGGACCATGTACCAGCAGGCTGCGGCAATGCAGAAGGCTGGGTGTGTGTGGGAAGTTCTGCTCCAGACCATCCACCAGCTTGCAGAGCTTTTGATCAAGATGCAGGTGCGGCGGTTGGCCATTGCGGCTTGGATGCAGCCGCAGGCAGAAATCCTCGGTAAGTTCATACGCGTCAGAGCGCACCGCCAGCAGATCGCTCGTGGTCTTCACCGGCGCAAACCGCACACGCGAAACTTCAATGGCACCCGCTCCGGCAAAGCACTCGATGGCAGCCCCCATGGCCGTCTCCAACTGCACGACCACAGGCGATGTGGCATCGCGCGGATCCACGGTCTTCTTGTTCATGATCGGCGGCAGCGGAATCAGCCCGTCATTCTCTTCGAGCGCGGCCTTAAGCGCCTGCAGATCAATCCACAGGTTATTCGTGTTGAAATAGCGATGCTCGTCGATGTTCTGAAACAGATGCTCGTCGGACTTCGGGCATTGGGCGGACTCACGCAACAGGTAGCGCCCGTCACTCAATCGCACCGCCAGATGCCCGCCCTTCTTGTCCGATTCCGTACGGCGTGTGACTTCCATAGCAAACGGCATACCACTGTCTGCAAACCACGCGAGGATCGCTGGATCGAGCGTGGCACCGAGGTTGTCAGAGTTCGACACAAAAGCATACCGCACCCCGCTGCCGAGCAGTCGCTCCAGCCAGCCCGAACCCGCGAGGCACGCATAGATGTCGCCATGGCCCGGCGGGCACCATTCCTGATCAGGACTCGCAGGTGAAGTCGCAGGCTCCAGCGAGCTGGCCAGCACCTTCGGCACCTTGTTCTGCATCAGTTCCCACGTTTCGCGTCCGCCCAGTTGCGGAAAGCGTTTCGCGAGATGCTCCGCCGAATCTGCGGAAGTGCTGAAGCTGTTCATCAGCATGAACATCGGCACCTCGCCGCCAGTCTGGGAACGCAGCAGCAGAATCTGCTGCGCAATCAAATCGAGAAACGTGTCCTCGCCACGCACCGGCAGCAGCGACTTCGCTTTCTCCAATCCCATGCCAGTGCCAAGCCCGCCGTTCAGTTTGATGACCACAGTCTGCTTCAGCAGTTCCGCTGTACGCTCCGCTGCCGGAGGCACGAGCGCATCCGCACAAGGCAGATCCTGCGCCGGTGCAATCGTGCCTTCAGGAATCATCCCCGTCTCACCCGCCAGTAATGCCGCATAGCTGCCGCGAAACGCACGAATGGCGGACTCACTCAGGCCTTCAGACTGCATTTTCTGACGAAAAGGGGCGAAGGATGTTTCAATGCTTTCAGCGGTAAGGGAGGTATGACTCATGCAGCCCCAAGGCTAAAGTATCCATTTGCCGAGGCAAATACTGATTCATAAGACATCCCGCATTCCAGCCCGTGTCCATTCTGTAACAACCATGGCCGGGGCACCTCACAACACCGGGACCGATGGCAGGCGGATGCTCAAAATATAGGCAATAACATCCCAGCGCTGCGCTTCAGTGAGAGTCGCATCAAAACTGACCATAGGCGTGCCGTTCAAGCCGGTGGCAAGCACACGAAACAAATCTGCGGCGCTGTCACCACAGCGCAGGTGCGCCTGGCGCAAGTCAGCCGGTGCAGCTGGAATCCCCCAGATGTCCTTCAGGCTGATCGCCGCCGCACCTTTGCCATCCGCCTTTTCGCCGTGGCAGGCAGCACAGTTGACGGCAAAAAGCTTCTGCCCCGCCAAGGCATGTATTGTGAGCGCCTCCGCCTCTTTGAACCAGTCCGGCTGCGGGGAGAATTTCAAAGCAGGCGCATGACTTTCCGGCTTCTTCCAGCGACGTGAAAACGATTTCAGATAGGCGATCACGGCATCCACCTCGTCCGTCTGCAAATGGCTGAAAATGCCCATGGCCGTGCCACTCAGACCACCAACGATGGTGCGGCGTAAATCGGCATCCGTGGGCAGCATGCCATACGGTGTAGAGCGAAATTTGAACATGCCCTCACGAAACGAGCGTGGCTTCGGCTTCAGCGTAGGGCTCAGCTCGCCATTGCCATCCCCGCGCGGACCGTGGCAGACGATGCAGTTACGCTCATACACATACTTCCCCTGCATGTAGAGATTAAAGTCCAGCGCCACGCCTCCACCAGCCTCCTCCGCGTGCAGCAGGGAGCCCAGGAGGATCAAAAAAGCAGCAGGCAAACACTTCATCGTCCCACCCTTGTGCAGACGCCCCCATATGGCCACGCCATCTTTGCCAAATCCTGCGCATGGCCTGCTTCAAAGGCAGCTTGCGCGGCGGGTCATGCCTGCCATTTTGCACGTTCCTAAATCCATCCTTTTATGCCCAAGAAAGCCTCCGCCGCCAAGTCCGACCTCCATCGCAAACACAGTGCCATCGTTGTTGATGGTGTCGAGCGCGCCGCCTCACGCGCCATGCTCCATGCAGTGGGTTTTACGCGGAAGGATTTCAACAAATCACAGATCGGTATCGCTTCGACCTGGAGCATGGTGACTCCGTGCAACATGCATATCGACCGCCTCGCCAAGGAAAGTGCCAAGGGCGTGGATGCTGCGGGCGGAAAGAGCCTCATCTTCAACACCATCACCATCTCCGATGGCATCTCCATGGGCACCGAAGGGATGAAATACTCCCTCGTCTCCCGTGAAGTCATCGCAGACTCCATCGAAACCGTCGTCGGTTGCGAGGGCATGGATGGCTTCGTCGCCATTGGTGGCTGCGACAAAAACATGCCGGGCTGCATCATGGCCATGGGCCGCTTGAACCGCCCCAGCGTGTTCGTCTATGGCGGCACCATTCTGCCGGGCTGTGTCGGCCTGGAGAAAAAGGATGCGGACATCGTCACCGTCTTCGAAGCCGTGGGCCTTCACGCCAACTGCAAGATCACCGACAAGCAGCTCATCGACATCGAGGAGCACAGCATTCCCGGCGAAGGCTCCTGCGGCGGCATGTACACCGCCAACACCATGGCCAGCGCTATCGAAGCCCTCGGCATGAGCCTGCCAAATTCCGGCGCGCAGGCCGCAGTCTCAAATGAGAAACTCATCGACTGCTTCGACGCCGGCGCAGCCGTCATGAACATGATCAAGCGCGGCATCACCCCGCGTGACATCATGACCAAGGAGGCCTTCGAAAACGCCATCACCCTCATCATCACCCTCGGCGGCTCCACCAACGCCGTCCTCCACCTCATCGCCATGGCACACAGCGCCGGCGTGAAACTGGGCATCGAAGACTTCGTCCGCATCGGCAAGAAGACTCCCGTGCTCGCGGACGTGAAGCCCAGCGGCAAGTATTTCATGAACGACCTCGTGAAAATCGGAGGCACCGTTCCGCTCATCCGCATCCTGGTCAACGAAGGTCTCATGCACGGCGACTGCCTCACCGTCACCGGCAAGACGATGAAGGAGAACATGAAAAACTCCAAGATCTTCTGGCCCAAAGACCAGCAGATCGTGCGTCCGCTGAGCAATCCGCTCAAGAAGGACAGCCACCTCGTCATCTTCAAAGGCAACCTCTGCCCCGAGGGAGCCGTCGGTAAAATCTCTGGTAAGGAAGGCCTCAAGTTCGAAGGCAAGGCCATCGTGTTCGAGTCTGAAGAGACCGCCCTGCAGGCCATCCTCAATGACAAGGTCAAAAAAGGCCACGTCATCGTCGTCCGCATGGAAGGCCCGAAAGGCGGCCCCGGGATGCGCGAGATGCTTTCCCCCACCTCGGCCATCATGGGCAAGGGCTTGGGCAAAGACGTCGCCTTCATTACGGACGGTCGCTTCAGCGGCGGAAGCCACGGCTTTGTCGTTGGTCACGTCACACCAGAAGCCTTCGTGGGTGGCCCGATTGCCGTCATTAAAAACGGCGACCCCATCACCATCGACGCTGAGAAGCGCGCCATCACCCTGGGCATTCCCGCCGCTGAACTGAAGACACGCCTCGCCAAGTGGAAGCAGCCAAAGCCACGCTACACCCGCGGTGTCCTGGCCAAGTACGCCAAGCTCACGAGCAACGCGAGCCAGGGAGCAGTGACTGACCTGGGGCTGTAAACTTCGCCCCAGAGTTCCCTCTCCCAATTCATCACTCCGGCACGATGATCTGATCTTCGGGCTGAAGCTTGATGTCGCGGGAAGGGTCGGCACTGATGTCCTTCAGATTCACTTCGGTGGTGATGCCGTTGCGGATCAGCTTGGTCCTGCTGGGTTTGGCGAATGGCGTGAAACCACCGGCAGAACCCACGGCCTTCAGGATGGTCATGCCATTGTTGTACGGGATGGGACCGTTTTTGGCGCAGCCGCTTATGACATAGATCATACGTGCGGTGCTGGCGCTGTCATCCGTGGTCACGGTCACCGTGGGACGGGTATAGATTTCACGAGCGACGTAGGTCTGCTCAATGGTGCGCTGCAAGGTAGAGGGCTTGAGGCCGGAGGCACGCACCTCGCCAATGTGGAGCAGATTGACCGTGCCGTTGTCGCTGATGGTATACACCTTGCTGATCTGGGGCACTTCGTTGTCGGGAATGCCCCCGATGGAGATCGTGACGCGGTCGTTGGCCTTGAGGGCGAGTTCGCCGTTTTGCGCGTGTGCAGATGCGAACGCGCAGACGCATGCAGCGAGGATGCAGTAAAAAATGCGTATGTTCATATGTGAGGGTGATTGGGGGGGTTAAAAGACATCGTCGCCATCCAACCGCGAGACTGACTGGGAGCTGCCCAGCGCGGTGGCGGTAGTTTCGGCTTTGATCTTGCGGCGGCGGGATTTGCCACCCGTGCCGCCGTTGGGCGAATTCGTCGGCGAGTAGTAGGTGTAGTAGCTGGTGTAGTATTGGTACTGCGCATCGCTGCGCAGATCGACGTTGTTAAGGACCACCCCCACCACCTTGCCGCCGACGTTTTCGACCCCCTGCTTCACGCGCATGAGCATGTGGCGCGGCAGCTTGCGGTGCTGCACCACGATCATCGTCATGTCGGCCAGATTGGCGAGCACCGACGCGTCGCTGACCCCCAGGATGGGCGGCGAATCGATCAAGACGAGATCAAACCGGCTTTTGACTTCGGCGATCAGATCTACCATGCGCTGGGAGTTGAGCAACCCGGCGCTGTCTGCCGGCAGCAGGCCGCTGGGAAGGAAGAAGAGATTCTCCACCTGAGTGCGCAGCACCACATCCTCCAGCCGGATGTCGGTGGTGAGGAAATTGGTAAGACCGGTGGCGTGGCTGACGTCGAAATGCGTGTGCAGGCTGGGACGACGCAGATCGGCGTCGATAAGCAGCACGTTGTAACCACCCTGGGCACAGACGTAGGCGAGGTTCACCATTGTGGTGGATTTCCCCTCCCCTGCCCCGCCACTGACAACGCTGAGGCAGTTGGCATCCGGCGTTTTACGGTTAAATTCAATGTTGGTTCGCAGAATGCGGTAGGCTTCGGCGTCAGGATTGAATCCGCTGGAGCGGTGCAGCACCCCGACCTCCTTGGGCACCACTGCCAGAACTGGCACGCCGAGGTAGTGCTCCACGTCATCGAGACTCTTCACTGTGGTGTCCATGTATTCGAGGAAGAAGGCAAGGCCGAGACCAAACATGAGGCCAAGCACACCACCGAGAGCGAGATGCAGCGGAACATTGGGTTTGGCGGGCTTTCCTTCAGGCTCGGCATCAGAATAAATGGTGGCCGGCGATTTCACGAGCTCGATGCCCGCCTTTTCTTCGAAGTAGCGCGAGCGCATTTTGACCAGCAGATCTTCCAGGTAGGTGACTTCGTCCTTGGCCGTCTTGTATTCGGTGTAAAGAGACGACATGTTCTGCAGCTCCTGCTTCGCGTCGTCGTTGTAAATTTTGAGGGATTCTCGCTTCTTCCTCGATGCATCGAGCCGGTTTTGCAGGCCCGCCACATGCGCCTTGGCAGCCCCCAGGATGAGCGATTGGTATTCTGCCATCTGACTGTCCACACTCAGCACCTGCGGGTGCAGGCGTCCACGCCCTTCATTGACCAATCCTTCACGCGCGACCTTAAGGTCCTGCAACTTCACGGTAATGGCTGTGATGTTTTGATTTTCAAGTCTAAGTCCAGACGCCTGATCAATGAGTTCATCGGGGGTAAGCTTGCTCACCTGATCAATCTCTGACTGCAAGGTCAGGATTTCCTGATCGGCGATCATGAGAGCCTGCTCGCGCGAAATGACCATGGAGTCTTTTTCACTGCGCATTTCACCACCAGGATTCAGCGAGCTTCCGCCGCCGACGATCCAGTCGCCCACAATGCCAGCCTTGCGTCTGGCCTCCTGGGAACGCACCTGCGCCTGGCTGCGCAGGCCCTCCTGATCCGAGATCTGCTGCTGCAGCACTTCGAGAGCCTTATGTTTCTTGCCAGTCTCGATGTTGTTGCGCTGCGTCATGTAGCTCTTTGCCACTTCATTCGCGATGGTGGCTGCGAGCTGCGGATCCTGGTCGTAGTAATCGATGGTGACAAAGTCTGAGCGCAGCATGGACTGCGTTTCGAGATTCGCACGCAGCCTTCCCAGTGCCGCTTGACGGTTGGGCAGCTCCCATTTTTTTGCGAGTTCGAGTGTTTCGATGACTGGGTACAGCGTGGTGGGCTTGGTGATGGTCTCGAACTGTGTTTTGATGTATTCTTGGGTGAAGGCGAGGCTGTCGCCTCGATTGCGGTCGAACACATTGATGTCCTGCGTGATGCGCTCAATGGTCATCTCGACGTGACCGCGATACTTGCGCGGCATGATATAAGTGAGCACCGCCGCCGCCGCAAAGATGAGCAGGAATGAGAGTGCGATGAGTCCAAAGCGATTTTTGACCACCTGCCAGGTGTCCATCGCATGTTTTTGCAGCTCGGTGCCGGACTCGTTCATGACTGCTCGGGTTAGATGATTCGGAGAGGTTAAGAAAGTGGTCTTGAAATGCCGCCAGCGGGAGATTCGGGATTACCGAATCTGCCCGCCGGCGGATTGTTTGGGCTGTTGGGACTAAAATGTGGCCGTGGCTCCGATGGAGACACGGTTGCGGTTGAATTCAACCAGAGCGTTATTGGACAGCTGCGTGGAGAATGAGTAATTGGCGTTCAGATTGATGTTATCCATCAGTTGATAGCCAATGCCTGCATTGAGAAACACCGAGTCTTGCGTTTGATCCGCAGTTGGTCCGCCTGAAAGCACCGAGTGGGCATAGCTCACCCCACCGTTGACGCTGAGCCGCTTGGTCACGCGATGGTCCAGTTGCACGCCTGTATTCACCCCATAGCTGCTGTTGTAGTTGCCTTGGAGCGCGCCGTTGAAACCCAGCATGGTAAACCAGCGCAGCTGAGTCTGTCTCGCCACCGCATAGTTGAGCGCGGCTTCGGCATAAGGCCGTGTTTTTCTGCCTTGGGCGTTTTCGTAAAGTTCCGCACCAGCCCGCACTGAAGTGGACACGTTTTCGCTCCACGCATGATCGACTCCAGCCAGGGCGAAATGAGAATGGTAGTTCTGGAACCCGCTCTTCGCGTAGTCGGTCATTCGGTAGCGATACTCTGCCGTCAGACTGGTCCGTTTCGAAATTTTATACGCAAATTGCTGGGCAATCAGGTGCGAATAGCGGTCCTGAGAAGTGGCAACCAATGAGTCCTGATAGGCGATGCCGTCGAATGTGTAGGAAGTTGTGGTCGAGAACCGCGGCGACCATGCGTAACTGACATTGAAATTGTTGTAGCCATAGAGAAACTGCCCGTTCCACAGCGCGCTGGTAGCACCATAGCCAAACGCACTGGTGGGATTGGTCCCGTAGGTGAGGTAGAAATTGTTGCTCATCTTCAGGCGTTCGGAAAACTGGTGCTCATCGGGTCGGGTGTAGGACACACCTGCACCACCCTGCATGTACCAGGAGTCAATGCTGCTCAAATTCGGTGAAGCCGCCTTGTATTTAAGCACATCATAACCGGAAGTACCGGTAAAAGAGAACGTCAAAGGCTCCTCGGTTTTGAAATCCGCCGAGTAATTCTGGATCGCCACCAGCCCCTGCGCACGCAATGCGGCTGGGCTGAGGACAGCGACGGCCAGAATAAGCATTGCCAGTTTGGAGCGCATGAAAGTCAGGAGCAGTTTCGAATGTCAGAGTGGGAGATGCCGCCTTTGCAAAAGATCACGATGGATCAGGGGATCGAGTTGGAGGGAGACACCGGATTGGTTGTCGTGCGTGGCGGCAACGGGCCTGAAGCAGGGGGCTGAATAAGAAACACCCCACGAATGGTGGATGGAATGAAGAAATCATCTACAGGGGCCGGTATGACAGGATC